>CAKTXP010000037.1 GCA_934631055.1 uncultured Clostridia bacterium
CCCAGCTTGAGCTGTCCCTCCTGCACCGCGTCCACCATGCTCTTTCTGAGTTTGTCAAACACGCTCTGCCTTCCTCCCTCTTCCGATTGCCCTTCCCGCCAGCAGCGCCAGCGCCGCCAGCGACACCGCGTCCGCAATACGCCAGTACCCAATGCCGACATAGCGGATATCCAGCCGCCCTTTCGTTCCCGCGGGCAGGCATACGGTCAGCCTGTCCAGCTCGTCCGCTTCGACTTTCATCTTCTGCCCCTCTACGCTCGCTTCATAGCCAGCGAACGCAAACAGCGGAACCGTCAGCTTCGCGTCTCTGTCTGCCTGAATCTGCGCTGTGATGTGCGTCCCCGCTTTGCGGTACTCCGCCGCCTGTGCGCCGCCTTCGATATGGATATCCGTATCCTCCGTCGTGCTTTCCCGCATGTTCGGCAAACGGTAATCCATGTTCACCGCCTGAAAATCCTCGCGCCCGTAGGGCAGGATGTCCGTGCTGAGCGCATGATCCGACAGCAGCGGATGAACGCATGCCGCGCAAAGCACCAGCAGCGCCAGCGCACAGACCTCCCCGCGCTTCTTCGTTCTCCATCCGCAGAGCGCTTCTCCGCCGCAGAGCGCCATGAAGAAGCTTGCCATCGTCAGCATGCGGAATGGCATCTGTACATAATTGAGCAGCCCGCCCAGCCGTTCGTTGACCGCTCTCCACGGCGAAAGCGTCGTGCAGCAGAAAGCCAGCGCCGCGCCGAACAGCCCCAGCGCCAGCGCGCGGCGCATCGTCCTGCCCTCGCCTGTCGCCGCGCGATAGCCCGCGATGAATACGCCTGCCAGCAGCGGCAGACCCAGCACGATGGCGTCCGTGTTCATTCCGGCGATAACGCGCCCCGTGTTCGAGCCCTGCCCTTCGATTGCGTCCAGAAAGAGCTGTGCCGGTTCGAGCAGCCAGTATGCCGAATCCGTCAGCGTGCTTCCCGCGCTGACACCCTGCCGCGAAAACGTCGCCATCGGCACGAGGACAAAGAGGTTGAGCAGCACCGTTGTCACCGCCGCATAAATCAGCGGCATCCATCGCTTTTCCCGAATGACGCGCGGCAGGCTCGCTGCGCCCATCGCCAGCGCCACGCCGACACACAGCAGCGTCGAGATCATGTGGCATTGGAAGATGCAGGTCGCGCCAAGCGCCAGCAGTCCCCAGCGCGTCTTATCCCCGCGCAGGACTTCCCAAAGCCCCCAGACGAACAGCGGAAACAGGCTGAGCGCCATCATCTCTCCCATCGCCGCGCGCGTATAGAGCGACATCAGCCTGTCCGCACTGAGCGTGTACAAAACCGCCGCGCCCGCCGCCTTCATCCTGCCGCCCAACATTCTGCGCGCGCAGGCATATGTCGCCGCCGCCGTCAGCGCGTTGATCACCACGATCCAGATGTGCATCATATACGGCACGGACGCGCCGCCCAGAAGCATCAACGCCAGCGGCGTCAGAAGAAAATCGGGATAGAATACCGACGTGACCGCGCCATATCCGTTGTAGCTGAATCCGCCGACGCGGACGGGAAACTGCCCTGCGCGCAGTCCATCCGCCAGATTGCGGATTCGCGCAATGTGAAACGCCGTATCCAGCCCATAAGTCAGGCTGT
Source organism: uncultured Clostridia bacterium (assembly GCA_934631055.1). Taxonomy (GTDB): domain Bacteria; phylum Bacillota; class Clostridia; order Christensenellales; family Aristaeellaceae; genus Ventricola. The sequence continues at coordinate 1,626 of CAKTXP010000037.1, forward strand.
CCTTCATCGTCGGAATGGAAGCGAACGCAACCGCCGCCAGCAGGATGAGCGCAACGCGCATCCGCTCCATCGGCAGGCTGCCTGCCTCTGCCTCGCGCGCTTTTTCTTTCTGATACAGCGCAGACAGTCCCGCCAGCAGCAGCGCCGCAAACGTCAGCGTAAATCGGTTGTCCGCATACGCCGTTCCTTCAAGGCTGATCTCGTAAACGTCCATATAGGTTCCGTCCGCATAAACCGCCTGAATCTCCACCGCCTTTGCCGCTTCCTCCAGCGTAAACGTCACAGTCTGCCGTCCGCTGTGCGGCATGACCGCAAGGCTGTCCGGCTCGATGTGCACGCCGTTTTCCGAGCTGAACTGAATAGCGTTTTCCCCGTCCGCGTCGATGTTGAACGTCAGCCGATATTCGCCCGCGGGCAGGTCAAACGACGGTCCGTTGTTGACTAAGCCGTATTCGTCCGTTTCATCGAAAGCGTATTTTCCATCACGGAACGCCATGCTGTATTGCAGATTCATCCACTGCGCCCGTTTATCCAGCAATCCGAATATCCATACGCATGCCAGAGCTGCAAGCAGCAAAAGGACGCCTATCGTTCGCCGTTTCACGCCGTTCTCCCCGCTTTTCTTTTGATTTTCTTTCCCGCCAGCAGCGCCAGCGCCGCCAGCGACACCGCGTCCGCAATACGCCAGTACCCGACGCCGACATAGCGGACGCGGAGCGTTCCGCGAGTCCCTGCCGGAAGGAGAATCGTCATCCGATTCTGCTCTCCGATTTCTATTGTCATTTCCTGCCCATCCACATCTGCCGCATAGCCGACAAAGGCATACAGCGGCAGGGTGACGCGTGCATCCGTCTGTGCGTCCACGTCGAGCGTCGCCACCGTTCCGGCGCGGTGCAGTCTGCCGAAGGATACGTTCCCGTCCGCATGGACGCTTCCGTCCTCCGTGTCGCTCGGATACGACCCTTCAAGCGTATAATCCTGAAAAGCGACGTTCTGCGGGCTGACTCTGCTGTATGCGACATAATTGTCCTTTTTCGTTTCCGTCGTCAGCATCGGCATGGCGAACACCATGCACATTCCCAGCGCTGCAAACAGCATGAGCGCCTGTTTTTCCTCCGCCAGCTTTGTCAGCCCATAACCGCCCGCCAGCGCAAAGAAAAACGACGTCATCATCAGCAATCGCCAAGGAAACTGGATGTAGCCCGAAAGCCCGTGCGTCAGCGTATCCAGCTTCGCCCACGGGAACATCGTCGTCGCCGCCAGCGCAAACGCCGCGCCCAGAACGACGAAGGCAAGCGCCGCTCTCTCTTCCTGCCCGCGTTTTTCCGTCCGCAAAGCATGCCAGCAGGCGGCAAGCGCCGCAAGCAGCAGCGGCGCGCCGATCTCGACCGCGGTCGCTTTCAATGTGCCGTCCGCGGGGGCGCCCGTCAGCGGATCAGTCGTCGCAAAGAGCAGCTGCGACGGCGAGACGGCGTTATCAGCCGTCCAGCGTACCATCATCCCAGCGGTCACGCCGCTTTGGTTGTACGTCATCAGCGGCACAACTGCGCTCACGCAGAGCAGCGCGGCAAACAGCCCCGCCAGCATCAGCGCACCCAAGCGATTTTCTTTCACTAATCGAACGACCATCGCCAGGCTGAGCGCAGCGACCGTCACCGCGACGATCAGCGTCGAAATCATATGGCTTTGATAGATCGCCGCCGCGCTGATTGCAAGCAGCGCCCATTTTTTCCTGTCTCCGAAAAAGACTTCCCAAAGCCCCAGCGCAAGCAGCGGCATGAACGCCATCGCAAGCGCCTCGCCGACAGCGCTGCGCGTATATACGTCCGTCAGCCGATAAATAGAAAGCGTATAGAGTACGGATGCCGCCGCGCCCGTCCAATCGCTCTTGAATATCCGTCTGGCGCAGGCAAACATCGCCGCCGCTGTCAGCAGATTGATTCCGATAAGGAACACCTGCATCGCGTATTGAATCGACGTCCCCAGCAGGATCATGCCCGCCGGAATATACAGAAACAGTTCCGGATAGTATACCGACGTTACGCCGCCGAATCCGCGGTTCATATAAGCGCCGACCCGCACAGGGAACTGCCCGCTGAGCAGCCCATTGGTCAGATTGCCCAGCCGTTCCAGATGGAAGATCATGTCGTCGCCGATATTCAGGTTTTCCTTAAAACACGGCGTCGAAGCGATCATCGCCGCAAAACCCATCACCAGCATCAGGGAAAGCCGGTGTCGGCTGAGCTTCCCCTTCAGCCGCATCCAGCACAGCGCCATCACAGTCAGCAGCATCAGCGACGCCGTCATGACCGTGTCGCTGCATATCCGCCCCGTCAGGCTGAGCCTGCCGACTTCCAGAAACGTTCCCGATTCATAGTCGATGAGGAATTGCAGGTTCTCCGTCTCATTGTATACCGTAAAGGTCAAACTGCCCTGCGCCTGTTCCGGTTCAAGGATCACCTCGTCCGGATCCAAGCCGACTGCGTTGTCTGCCGCCAGACGCAGCCTGTTTTCGCCGTCCGTATAAATCTCGTAATCGAGTCGATACTTTCCCGCTCGCAGCGTCAGCCCCGGTCCGGCGCTCATCACGCCGTATCCCGTTTCAAATGTCATCGCATTCTGAAGGTCGTTCCACGTCTGTTTTTTCGCTCCCGCATAGACCCATATGCCGATGAGAAGCACCAGCGCGAGCGCCATGACCGCCTTGATTTTCCTCTTATCCATCCTTTTTTCCTCGCGCTCAAGCGCCTTTAAAATTCCCTTTTTTACCCCTAGAAAATTGCTCACGCGCGTAAAGCTTTGAAACTTTACAGGCCGTGGCGGACATGCAGAAGGGCTCAGCCCACTTTTTAAAACAGGGCTGTTGCCCTGTCCTCTCCGCTTCAAGAGCCAAAGAGGGCTTTTTATGTGCAACAGCCCTATTTTTTACTTCATCAATATGCCTTGGCGAAATAGATGACCTTCTTGGCAGGCTTGCCGCAGCAAACGCAGGTCTCGCCGATCGGCGTCTGGTCAAACGGCATGCAGCGGGAAGACGCGCTGAAACGATTCTTGATCTCGTCCTCGCAAGCCTGCTCGCCGCACCACATCGCCTTAGCGTAGCCGCCGTTGACCTGCTTCTCCAATTCTTCCATGTTGTGGACATCGGCGGTATGCGCATCGCGGAACGCGCGGGCGATCTCGAACATGTTGCTCTGGATCGCATCGAGCATCGCCTTGATCTCGCCTTCCAAGCCCTCGATGTCCAGCGGCGCTTTCTCAAAGGTATCGCGGCGCACGCTCATAACCTTGCCCTCGGCGAGGTCGCGCGGGCCGACTTCCACGCGAACCGGCACGCCCTTCAGTTCCCACTCGTTGAACTTCCAGCCCGGCGTCACGTTGTCGCGGTCGTCGAACTTGACGCGCAGACCGGCGGCGGTCAGCTTGTCCGCAACCGCCTTCGCGCCTTCCAGAACGCCTTCCTTGTGCGCCGCGACCGGCACAACGACGACCTGAATCGGGGCGATCTTCGGCGGGAGCTTGAGTCCGCGCTCGTCGCCGTGGGTCATGATAATCGCGCCGATCAGACGGGTGCTGACGCCCCAGCTGGTCTCGTGCGCATATTTCTGCGTGCCGTCCTTGTCGAGGTACTTGATTTCAAACGGCTCGGAGAAATTCGTGCCGAAGTTGTGGCTCGTGCCGCTCTGGAGCGCCTTGCCGTCCTGCATCATCGCCTCGACGGAATACGTTGCGCGCGCGCCGGCGAACTTTTCCTTCTCGCTCTTCTGACCGCAGTATACCGGAATCGCCAGATTCTGTTCGCAGAAATCGCGGTAAACGCCCAGCATCTGCATCGTCTCTTCCTGCGCTTCCTCGGCGGTCGCGTGAACGGTGTGGCCCTCCTGCCAGAGGAACTCGGCGGTGCGCAGGAACGGACGGGTCGTCTTTTCCCAGCGCATAACGGAACACCACTGGTTGTATTTGAGCGGCAGGTCGCGCCAGCTCTGCACCCACTTGGCGTACATCGTGCAGAAAATCGTCTCGCTCGTCGGGCGGACAGCCAGCCGCTCGGTCAGCGGCTCCGTGCCGCCCTGCGTGACCCACGCGACTTCCGGCGCAAAGCCTTCGACGTGGTCGGCTTCCTTCAGGAGAAGGCTCTCCGGAATGAGCATCGGCATGGACACGTTCTGGTGTCCGGTGCGCTTGAATTCCGCGTCGAGCTGCTGCTGAATCAGCTCCCAGATGCCGTAACCGTAGGGCTTGATCGCCATGCAGCCGCGGACGGGGGTGTAATCCATCAGATCCGCCAGACGGACGACGTCGGTATACCACTGGGAGAAATCCACGTCACGCGGGGTGATGTGCTGAACGAATTCCTGCTGACTTTTCTTCGCCATGATGTTTTCCTCACTTTATTCGTGTTATGCCCTCTCCGTCTGCCTGCGGCAGCCACCTCTCCCAAAGGGCGAGGCAAGTCTTGGCTCCCCCTCTGGGGGAGCTGTCACGAAGTGACTGAGAGGGCTGGGGAACAAAAAACGCCCCGTCCCATCACTGGGACGAAGCGCATTGCTTCGCGGTACCACCCGGTTTGGCGCTCTTCGCGCCCTGCTCAGACCCTTATCGCGGGCATACGGCGGCGTTCTTGGCGCCGCGGCTGATGGGGCTCGGAGCGACGGGCGTCCTTCCTGCGCAGCCTTTCAGCATCTGACCGCACTCTCTTAGAGGATGAAACAGCCCGGCTTTCCCCGTCGTCGCCTGTTGGTATCACCGACATTATAAGCAAAAATCGGGCTTCTGTCAAGGAGATTTATGCGCCCAGCAGACGGCTCAGCTCACAGACTGCCTGCGCCTCGTCCTCGCCTTCTGCGACGATAGTCACCGCCTGTCCGTCGCTCAGTCCGGCGGAAAGCACGCCCATCAGCGACTTGGCGTTGACCGTCACATTCTGCCGCCTGAGCAGGAGGCGGCAGGAATAGTCGCTCATGCGGTTGGCGATCTGCGCCGCCTGTTTGGTCATCATATTTTCAGGAATCGAAACCTTGATCGTCAGCTCCATGGGCTTCTCCTTCCGCGGCGTCCTCCGCCGGCTTTTTTTCGTCAAGTTCCTGCGTCATCGCTTCCAGCTTGCGCAGCCTGTGGTTGATGCCGCTCTTGCCAATCGGCGGCTCACACATCTGCCCCAATTCTTCAAGGGACATCTCCGGATACATCAGCCGCTTTTCCGCCGTCTCCCGCAGGGCGGGCGGCAGGCTTTCCCTGCCATATGCGGCAAGCACGCGCTCAATCGCCTGCGTCTGCCGCGACGCCGCCGTGACCGCGCGCTGCACGTTGGCGCTGTCGCAGTTGACGGCGCGGTTGGCGTTGTTTCGCAGTTCCTTGCGGATGTACGCGTCTTCCATGGCGAACCGCGCGCTCTGCGCGCCGAATATGCTGAGCATGTCCGTGATCTCGCTCTGCCCCTTGAGGTAAAGCAGCGTCATCGAGCGGCGCTTCGCCATGTGCGCGTTCAGCGAAAAGCGGGCGATAAGCCTTTGCAGCGCCGCCGCGAAAGACTCGTCCTCCAGCACGAATTCCAGATGATATTCCTTTTCCGGATCCGTCACCGAGCCGCACGCCAGAAACACTCCGCGCAGAAACGACATCCGGCAGCACTTGCGCACCGTGATCTCCCGCGGAACGCCGCGCCGCTGCCCGACGGCGATGCCGCATCCTTCCAGGACGAACGACGCTTCGCTTCCGCTGACTTCAATGCGGTAAGCGCTCCGCCCACCCAGCCGCGAGCGCTTGAGCGTAACCAATTCCGGCTGAACATCGAATACGTCGCGCAGCAAACGGAACGCTCGCCTTGCGACGGCATTGTTTTCCGTCTCGATAGACAGGCGTTTTTCTCCGCCGCCGCGATAGATGACCGAACCGGCGGCGGATACGATGCCGCTCAATTCGGCTAGCAGACAGCAGACGCTGTCCGGCTCAAACCGGCAAAGCTCTTCCTTTGTCTGGGATGAATACGACATAACGGCGGCGTTCCTTTCGCTTTAGTCCGCGCCGCCGGTCTGTTTCGTCAGTCCCTGCGGCGATTGTTGCCCGAAAGAATAATGAGGCGCAGCAGCTGCAAGAGCGCCTGAAGCGCGGCGGCGACATACGTCAGCGCGGCGGCGGAAAGCACCGCTTTCACGCCCTTGACCTCGTCCTCCGGCAGATAGCTTTCGGAAAGCACGGCGACCGCGCGCCCCGAGGCGTTGAATTCCACCGGCAGCGTCACCACATAGAACAGAACAGCCAGCGCAAAGCACAAAATGCCGATCTCAACCAGCGGCTGCCAGGAGAGGATCAAGCCCAGCATGAACAGCGGGATCGCCGCGCCGGAACCGATATTTGCCACCGGCACGAGCGCCGAGCGGATGCGCAGCGGCGCATAACCCTGCGCGTCCTGAATGGCATGTCCCGCTTCATGCGCCGCAACGCCGAGCGCCGCAATCGACGTCGAGCCGTAGACTTCGCTGGACAGGCGGAGCGCGCCGTCCTGCGGGTCATAATGATCAGTCAGCTTGCCGTGGATGGCTTCAATGCGGACATCCTGACATCCGTTGCTGTCCAAAATCTGCCTTGCGATCTGCGCGCCCGTCATATGCGTAGAGGAAGGAACTTTGCTCCATTTCGAATACGCCGCGGACACACGGAACTGCGCATACAGCGCGATGAGCGCGCCAACCAGAACCATCCAATACGTCGGATCGTAATACCAGAACATAGCGTTCCTCCATCCTTATTCAATCATCCGTCAAAATAACGATCCATAGCGAAAGCGGGCATTTTAGACCACCCTATCTTTCTATGGTCTATGATACCCGCTTTATGTCTCCCGCGCAAGAGTTCTTGCGCAAAAACCTGTTTTCCGCGGTTGATTTGTCATGATGGATCATATACATCGTCAAAAAACGAGCCATAGGCACATCGCCCATGGCTCGTTTGATATTGCTTTGACTTAGCCCTTAATGCCGTTATAGATGAATCCCTCGTCCGCATCGACGGTAATCATCATGCCGCTCTTGAGCATATGCACCGCCTGGAACGTGCGGTCCATCATCAGCGGGATGCCCAGCGCCTGGCAGGCGACCGCCGCGTGGCACTCCGGATCCGTGCTTTCCACGACGACCGCGGACGCGCGGCGCATGTAGGACAGCATTTCGCTGGACGTCATCTTCGTGACGATGACGTCGCCGTCCTTGAAGCTGCTCTCCAGGTCGCTCAGCGTGTTGACCGTGCAGACATTGCCGCTCGCGCAGCCCGTACCAACGCCCGCGCCGCGGAGCAGGACGTTGCCCACGATGTGCGCCTTGATGAGGTTGGTCGTGCCGGAAACGCCGGTCGGAACGCCCGCGGAGATGATCGCCACGTCGCCGGTCTTGACCAGACCGGTCTTTTCAGCGGCAGCCACAGCGGTGTTGATGAGTTCATCGGTATCGCCGCTGATGCCCATGTAGGTCGGCACGACGCCGAAGCTCAGCCCCAGCTGATGATAGGTGTGTTCGCTCGGCGTCGGCGCGATGATCGGGCATTCCGGACGGAAGCGGGCGACCATGCGCGCGGTCGTGCCGGAGTTGCTCGGCGTAATGATGGCGTTCGCGCCCAGGTCACGCGCCATCTGGCAGCAGGAGTAGGAGACCGCGTTGGCAACCGTGCGGACGGTCGCGTTGCGAACGGCTTCCTGCTGGATGAGCTGGCTGTCGTCGTGCATCTGATGCGTCTCGATATAGGTCGCGATGCGCACCATGGTGTTGACCGCCTCAATCGGATACTTGCCCGCGGCAGTCTCGCCGGAGAGCATGATCGCGTCTGTGCCGTCGATGATGGCGTTCGCCACGTCGCTGGCTTCCGCGCGGGTCGGGCGCGGGTTGCGGATCATGGAATCGAGCATCTGCGTCGCGGTGATGACCGGCTTTGCCGCCACGTTGCACTTGTGGATGAACTGCTTCTGAAGAACCGGAACCTCTTCCATATCGACTTCCACGCCGAGGTCGCCGCGGGCGACCATGATGCCGTCAGAAACCTTGAGGATCTCGTCGAAGTTGTTGACGCCCATGCGGTTCTCGATCTTGGAGAAGATCTGAACATGGCTTCCGCCGTTGTCGGCGCAGAGCTTGCGGATGGTCAGCACATCGCTCGGACGGCAGACAAAGGACGCCGCGATCAGGTCGATGCCCTGCTCGATGCCGAAGATGATATCGCTGCGATCCTTCTCGCCGATGGACGGCATCTGAAGATCCACATCCGGAACGGAGATGCCCTTGCGGTTGCCAAGAACGCCGCCGTTGGTCACGGAGCAGACGATATCCGTACCTTTTTCGATGCGCTTGACTTCCATGGACAGCAGACCGTCGTCGATCAGCACGCGCGTGCCGGGATGGACAAGCTCGACCATCTTCGGATAGGTGATGGAGACCTGCGTCTCGTCGCCCTCGATGTCGCGGCTGGTCAGGATGAATTCCCTGCCCGCCTCCAGCGTCACCTTTTCATTCTTGAGCGTCTTGGTGCGGACTTCCGGGCCCTTGGTATCGAGCATGATGGCGACCGGAATATTCTTCTCCTTGCGCAGACGCTTGATGCGCTCGATGCGCGCGCCCTGCTCTTCGTAAGAGCCGTGGGACATATTCAGACGGCATACGTTCATGCCCGCGTCCATCAGCTTGGAGATCATCTCTTCGCTTTCGCTGGCGGGACCGAGCGTACACACGATTTTGGTCTTTCTAAGCATGTTTTTTCCTCCTTGAACGACCGCCACAGACTCCGGCGGTCAGCACCCCTACTTTTTGCAAACGTTTTTATTGTACATGGAAAAAAGCCGCCTGTCAACGCTCGCAAAGGCTGTTGAAAAAAGTTATTTTCTTCACGAAAATCCCGCTTTTTATCAGGAAATTTTCGTGATTTCCCTTTGCATAAAAGCGCCGACGCAGGCCAAACTTTTACGCAAATTTTACGCCTTTATCCAATCCTTCTGCACTCCATATAATAGCGCTTTTCCGTCGCTTCCCCCATCGAGAAGGTCTTGCGGGGCAGGACGCCGCCCGCCGCGATTGCCGGAAAGAGCGCCGCCTTGTCCATCGCGCCGAGCAAAAGCGCCGTCGCGTTCTCTTGGGCAAGGCTCTGCGCGTCCTCGTCGCCATGCACATAGTCAAGCGACCAATCCGCCCGCTCGCCACAGACCTCGTCCAGATATCTTTGAAGCACATCGACCGGCAGGCGGTCGCCGCGCCCCTCGATGGCAAAGCCTTTCTTTGTATCCCCCTGTACGAACGTCACCTCGCCGCCGGAGACGAGCGCCATGCCGTTTTTGCGCAGATAAGCGTCAAAGCCGCTTTCCAATTCAGCTTCCGCCGCGCCGAACACGACGCGATGAATCGGGCGGAAGATGAGCGCCGAACTATGCAGATTCACCAGCTCGCAGAGCGCATACCGCGCGGGATGATCCTCCCTTTCGGCTTCCGTCAGCGTCGGGCGAAGCTCTTCCCAGCAGGCTTTCGCCGTCGCCAGAGAATGGTTGCCGTCGCCCGCCGCGAGGAAGAAACCGCCGCTCTCCCGCTGCATAGTCTCGATGAGCCGAGCGGCCGCCCGCGCCAGTTCGCCCTCAACGGCGTATCCGCTGATGTGTCCGCCGCCGAGCATCAATTCCGTATCATAAAGCTTCGGCAGATTCTTTTGCGCCAGCGGCTCGATCAGGCGCATCTGCGGGTCATCGACGAGCATCATGATATGCGGACTTTCGATGGGCGCGCCCCTGCGGATGCGCACGCGCGGCGGGATGCGGGAAAGGATGGTTCCCTCCGTCGCGCGGACAGGCGCGGACGTGCCGGGCGTAAAGTCGTACTGCTCCAAATCAAGCTTGCCGACAAGCCCCAGCCGTTCGCCGCTTTCAGTCGTCCTGCGCACCAGCACAAAACCATCTTTCACGCGTTCGCTCAGCGTGCCGTCCGCCAGATAAGTCTCCATCGCGTGGCGTATCGCTGGAATGCGCGCATCCCCTTCGGAAAGATAGACCTCCGGATAGACGATGTTCAGCGTACTCGGCGCATCGCCGACGATTTCCGCCGCCTTTTCCCAATACTCGCGCTGACTGGTGAACTGGTCGCAGGCAACGACCGCCCATTTTTCAAAATCCGCCTTTTCTCCGGGCAGAAGGACATCTGCCGGAAGGAAACAGCTCTGCATGGTATCACTCCTTTAGGGGGAGAACGCTTGGGGCTCTGCCCCAACCCCCGCTGAGGGACATTGTCCCTCAGACTCCCTTCTCCGCTTCGCGGCAGCTTGAACAAGCTTTACAGAGCGATGCGCATGCGCATCGCATGACAAAGCCGATTTAAACCGGCGCGAAGCGAAGGGGAAGGTCAAGGGAACTCAGTTCCCTTGCGGAGCTTGGGGCGGCGCCCCAATCGTCCCCCTTAAACTCCTGTCCCGTCAAAGGACGGAATGAACGCGCCGTCGGCTGAACCCAGCTCCTGACGGTATCCGTCCAGCCCAATGGCTTCCATATGTGCCAAAACGCGGGCATATTCCTTTTTCTTAATCTTCCTGTCCATGCCCGATATGCTCAGCGCCCTGCCGCAGGGCGTATACTGTCCCATCAGCGAGACCGGTATTCCCGGAAACTCATCGCGGATGCGCGTGAGAATCTTCATGCTGTCTCCCGTCAATCCCGGCAGAACCAGATGGCGGATGAGCGTACCTCGCGTCATCATGCCGTTTTCATCATAGACCGGCGCGCCGGTCTGCCGAATCATTTCGGCAATCGCCGAAAACGCGACATCCGGATAATCCCGCGCGCCGGAGAGCATCGCCGCCATGTTCGGGTCGATGTACTTGTAATCCGGCAGATAGATATCCACGACGCCAGAAAGCATCCGCAGGGTTTCAACGCTCTCGTATCCGCTGCTGTTGTAGACGATGGGAATGTTCGGGCGGTAAAGATTCATCGCCTCCAGCACGGCAGGAACAAAGTGCGCCGCCGTCACCAGATTGATGTTGTGCGCGCCCTGCGCTTCCAATTCGCGGAAGATATCGGCAAGCCTTTGGGGCGTCACGATTTTCCCTTCGCCCTGTTGGCTGATGGCTTCATTTTGGCAGAACACGCACCTCAGCCCGCATCCGGAAAAGAATACCGCGCCGCTCCCGCGCGTGCCACTGATGCAGGGTTCTTCCCACATGTGCAGCGCCGCGCGCGCAATTTTCGGCTGTGTTCCCATTCGGCAGACGCCCGCGCCACTCTCTGCCGTGCGCTCTGCGCCGCAGTTTCTCGGGCAAAGTGTGCAGATCATAGGTCGATAAACTCCTCAAACCGCGGCAGGATGCCGATGCCGTCCGGAAAATGCGCGGCGAACTGCGGAATGGCGTGGCTCGGGAACGAGTTGCCCTCGATGAACACCGGACCCGTCGGCGTGATGGCAACATCCCACGCGACAAAGCGCACCTGCGGCACGACGTGCATTGCCTTCAGGCACATCGCCTTGACCTCTTCCCAATAGGGGATCTGCGTGCCGGGGATGCGCTTGCCGGTCATCGGGTGGATCTCATAAGCTTCGCCCGCCTTGTTCGCGCCGACGCCGCTGATGATGCCCGTATCCAGATCGATAGGCGCCGCCATGCCGCCGCAGTCCACGTTATCCATCACCTTACCGTTGCCGATGCGGATATAGGCGTAGACGATGCCCTCTTTCTTATCGCCCAGCAGCGTCGCCACGCGGATGGTGTTGACCGACGTCGGGCAGAGCGCGGAGATGGCTTCATGCTGAATCACCTTGTCCTCAACGATGCCGATGCCCGCCGCCTTCAGCTTTTCATACAGCGCATGCACATCGCCGTACTCATCCGGCGTGCATTTGAAGATGCCCTGTCCGCTCGAACCGTCGATGGGCTTGCAGATGATATCGCCGCGCCCCTTCAGGAACTCCGCGAACTGCTCTTCCGTCGCAGTCGAGAAATTCAGCCATTCGCGCTTGACCTGATCCTTGAAGAGCTGGTTAAATTCCGTCTTGTTGTCAAAGAAATGCCAGAATTTCTTGTCGTTCATCCGCGCAACGATGCTGTTGGAGATGCCGCGCGTGATCTGGGTCGCCCGCTGTTTGTCGTTCAGGCGATACATCTCCGCGATTTTATAATCGACATAGCCCGCATTGTATTTTGCGGCGCATTTCGCCATGTCCGCCATCAGCCAGACGCGGCTCTTGCCCGTCTTTTTATGGAGCATATCAGCGGTTTTAAACATTGCGCTGTAATCCATCTTTCTGGCGCGCTTGAGTGCATAAGACAGCTTTCCCATGATTGACCCCTCTCGTTTTCTAATGAACTGTTGTTTCTCTGCTATTTTTTGTGAAAACGCCAAAAGCCATACGGGCGCATTTTCATGTTCCGATTATATTCCATTTGGGGCTTTTTGGCAACTCCCATGCTTTTTTCGTCGCTCAAATCATCACAACGAAAGCCGATATGGAAAAGGACCGTGCTTGACGCTCGGTCCACAAGATGCTATAATATGAGTAGACGAGGAGCCGTTAGCAATCGGTTCTCCCGCTTATAAGGGTTAACTTAAAAGCACAAGACCGCCGATCAGGTTCCAGCTGACCGGCGGTTCGCTTTTACTCACGATCGATGTTGTACGCTGCAATAAGCAGGTTCAGGATCGCAATCACAACCAAGACGGAATTTGTCAAGGGGTCTTTCTGCAAAAGTTACAAATTGTTCAATTAAATATGCCAACAAACCAATTAGAGCAATCCTCAAAAGCGAGAATTGCTCTAAATTTTTACTTGATGTTTGTCTTCGTTATTGTTCAACGGTAATGTCGATTGTTTTAGCCTTCATTCTTGAATGCAAATCGGCAGATCAAACGCTCCTGTCCCTGATAATTGCCGACACCTTCGTAGAGCTTGGTAAAACCACAACGCTCCATAACCTTAACGGACGCCTTGTTTTCCGCAAGGCAGATACCGGCAATTTCAGAAATACCGATCTGTTTCATGATAACAGGTAGAAAAGCCTTTACAGCTTCCGTTGCATATCCCTGTTTAGTATAATTATCGCCAATATGGTAGCCGATTTCCCAAGTACCATCGTCAAAGGGAACAGCCTGCACATAGCCGATATAAGTGCTATCTTTCAGCAGGACAGGATAGACCAGCGGGCCATCTCCGTGCTCATACACACCCATCAAAAACTCTACGGTTTCCGCTGCATCCTCGATAGTTTCAAACACTTCATCAGGAACAAAGCGGCGATTGTCCTCGTCCAGGGAATTGATATGTACGGCTTCAACCATGCTCTTATTAAAATTGGTAATCGTTAATCTTGCAGTTTCGATCATCATAAAACTCAACCTCATTTTCCGCAATATGTGTCCAACATATTGAGTATCTGTTCCATAAGAACGGGATCGGGTTCAAAGCATTGCTTTTTATCGAGATACTCGTTCATAAATTCTTCTTTGGTTTCTGCACAATACTCTTTGTCGTTATCCTCGACGTAGGATTTATAATCCTTGTTTAACTGCTCACGGTACGCCCAAGCTGCTTCGGAATAAAACAGATAGTCGTGTCCTTTATCCTCGTACAGTACAAACTCAAACCTGTTCGAGCTACCAAATTCTTCGTAGAATTTATCATAGCCATACTTGGTCGGAACGGTAGTATCGTCTTTGCTATGTACGATTACAATGCCGGCGTTGGTTTTTGCCAATCCTTCGATTGCAGAGATTGCCGTGTATTCCTTGCCAAACTTAATACGTTCATAAAGTGCCATATACGGCGTGAGGATATTTGCCGCATCACCTGCCATTTGCACACCTTGATATTCAAGCATGAAACTCTCATAGGTCGTCATGACGCATCCCTCCCTTCTTCTGTAACAGAAGCGGGAGGCACCACCGGCAGCACTCGTCTGCTCACGGTTAAATTATACCCTATCTTCCCTTATTACACAATCTGCTGTCTTTTTCTTCGGAGCAAAGCCAGCTTTTTCTTTTTTAGGTACACGCAAAACGGGCTGAGCCCGCCTCAGCTTGTTGATATAAGCAAACTTGGCTTGAATAGCAATATTAAGAAATTCAGCTATTCTTTCATTGGCGGAAAGGGCTATTCTCTCCCTCGGGGGGAGAATAGCTTTTTGTCTACAGTCTGAAGCGGGCTGCGCCCGCCTGCATTTCCGCCGCAGTCCGTAAAGATTCAAAGCTTTACGCACGCGAGCAGGCTTTATGCAATTTCCTATAAGGTAAAAAAGGAGTCCGTGCCGCGAAAGCACGAACTCCTTTGGGTTTATGGACTTGGAAAGACTTACTGGTTGTCCGCCTCGATCGCCTGCGCCGCAGTACGGCCGGAGACGATGATCTCAGTCACAGCGTTGCCGC
>CAKTXP010000038.1 GCA_934631055.1 uncultured Clostridia bacterium
AGCTTGTGCTTTAATAGTACCAAAGACCGTATGCGGTTTCCGACGAACGCGCAAAGCACGCATCCGCACCATAGAAAACCACTCCGGTCAAATGGGAATACTATTTTTCCGGCTTATAGACAGTCAGCTTGTCCTCACGCACGCCGGTGATGAGTGTCAGGCGGTATTTCTTCGCCAGCTCAATCCCCTGCGCGGTCGGCGCAGCCTTAGACGCCAGAATGGGAACGCCCGCGCGAATTGCCTTGGCGACCATATCCGTAGGCAGGCGTCCGCTTGAAAAGAGCGCGCACTGCTTCAAATCAATTTCCTGCATCAACGCCGCACCGATGACCTTATCCAGTGCGTTATGCCGTCCGAGATCCTCGCGGAAGAGAAGCATCTCTCCCTCTCGAATCAAATAACAGCTATGGACGCCGTGGGTCGCGTTAAACAGTGCGGTGCCTTCTCGAATCAGCGATGCAGCGTGATAAAACCACTCCGGCTCCCAATAAATCGGCTGCACGGTCTTTGGTTCGCTCCCCATGCGGAATGCATCGCTCAGCACATGGTTGCTCGTGCAGCAGGTTCCGGTCGTTTCCACAAAATTCTTCGAGGATTCCGCCTGCGCCTGACGGTTGAGCATGACCCGCGCACGCGAACCGTACTGACAGATATACAGCTCCGTCACATCCTCCGTGCTTTCGATGATGCCTTCGGAATACAGCCGCCCCAGCACAAGCTCAGGCAATGCGCTCGGACTGCATACCAGTTTCATCGTCAGCATTTCGTTGACGTATACATCCATCAAATGCTCCACGGCAACGGTGCTTTCCGCTTGCGCGGCGGCTTCATTCCCGTTGCAGCGAATGCCCCGCACGCTCTCCGATTCGGTCAAATTCTTCGTCAGGTCAATCAGTTTCATGCTTTTCATCCTCATCTTTTACGCATGCAGCAGCAGAATATTGACCGGCGCAACGCCAAGTGCCGTCGGGAACTGCTGACCGCGCTTTTCTTTGCTCACGCGCCAAAGCAGCGGCTCTGTATCCGCTCTCTGTCCCACCCATCGGAAGCGGACGGAAACCTCAAACGGTTCTTCCATTTCGCCCGCATAAACCACGTCGGCACGATTCTGCAATGTCTTTGTATTAAAATAATGCGCGCGAATACCGACGGCTGTCACGTCATCCCGAACCGGCTTCGCCGTCGTCAGGCGAATTCCCCAATCCGGCACTTCGACCTCATATTCGCCGATTTTTCTTGCCGACGCAATGTTTTTGCAGCCCGTGATGGAGGCGGCGCAAATGCTTTCGGGGTCGGCAAAAAGCTTCTTGGTTTCCTTTACGATTTTGATTTTTCCCGATTCCATGACCGCGATTCTGCCGCACATATGATATGCCTCGTCGCGGCTGTGCGTCACCATCAGCACGTCGCGCCCGAACGCACTGAGCCGCTCCTTGAGCTCCATTTGCAGCCTGAGCCTGAGATGGCTGTCCAGCGCGGAAAAGGGTTCGTCAAGCATCAGCAGCTGCGGTCGGTTGACCCATATCCTCGCCAATGCCACGCGCTGCTGCTGACCGCCGGAAAGCTGATGCGGACGATGATTTTCCAATCCATCCAACTGAAAGAGATGGACGGCATCCTCCAGTTCCCGCTCGCGCTTTCGCCTGTCCTTTTCTCTGTGCAGACCAACCGCGATATTCTGACGCACCGTCATATTGGGAAACAGCGCGTAATTTTGAAACAGATAGCCTACCTGCCGCTGCTGCGGCGGAAGATTCACCCGCGCCGCCGAATCATACAGCACACGACCGTCCAGCACGATGCGTCCTTCATCCGGCTTTTCGATGCCCGCGATGCACTTGAGCGTCATGCTCTTGCCGCAGCCCGATGCGCCCAGCAGCCCCAGAACGCCGCCGTCCTGCTCGAAAGCACTCTCCAGCACAAAGCTGCCCAGCCTCTTTCTGATGTCCACATGAAGGCTCATGACTTCACCGCCTTTTTCTGCCGTTCCTCCAGCAGATTGACCGTCAGCAGCACGACCGCGCTGATTGCCATATTGACCATCACCCACATCATGGCGCCCTGCTCGTCATTCGTCCGCCAGAGCTGATAAACCGTCGTGGAAATGGTTGCCGTCCGCCCCGGCGTATAGCCGATGAGCATGCTGGTCGCGCCGTACTCGCCCAGCGCGCGCGCAAACGCCAATACACAGCCTGCGCTGATGCCTTGCCGGCACGCGGGCATGCGCACCCGCCAGAAAATCCATGTATTTGAGCGTCCGAGCGTTTGCGCGGAGTAGCCCAGATTTTTGTCTACCGCCTCAAACGCGCCGCGCGCCGTCCGATACATCAGCGGGAATGCCACGACGGATGCCGCCAACACGCCGCCGTACCATGTCATGACGAATTTGATACCGTACTGCATCAAGAACTGCCCGACAGGTCTTTTAACACCGAACACCAGCAGCAGAAAATAACCGCAGACCGTCGGCGGAAGCACCATCGGCAGGGTCAACGCTACGTCAAGAATACCCTTAATCAGCCGCGGCAGCTTCGAGGCGTAATAGGCACAGAATATGCCCAGAAAAAACACGAATACGCTGCTGATTGCCGCAATCCTCAGCGAGTTCCACAAGGGATACCAATCCATCGTCCCTTACTCCTTAAAAAAATAGGGCGCGTCGGAAAAACCGGCGCAGCCCGCTTGCTTCCGTTATTCTTTGACAGCCACGGGCGAGAAGCCTACGCTCTCAAAGACCTTCATCGCTTCCTCAGTTTGCAGATAATCGAGGAACGCCTGCGCTGCCTCGGCATGCTCCGCCGTTTTCAGCACAGCAGCCGGATAAATCACCTGACCGCACATGTCCTTCGTCGCCGCATCCACCACGGTCAGACCCGCGGAGAACGCATCCGTGCAGTAAATGACGCCCGCATCCACGCTGCCTTCTGCCACCTGCGTGGTCACTTCCTTGACGTTGGTGCCGTAGGTCAGACAGCCAGCCTTCGCCAGCGCATCCTCATCCAGCCCGTAGAACGCAAGAATCTTCTGGGTATACTGTCCGACCGGCACGTCGCTGTTGCCCATCGCCAGCAGCACGTCGCCCGCCTTCAGCTTTTCCGCAAGCTGATCGAAGCTCTCGATGCCCTTTTCGTTGCCCGCCGGCACAACCAGCGTCACCTTGTTTTCCAGCAGATTGATTCGGCTTCCCTCCGCCACGAAATCCAGCCCGTCTTTATTGACGGCGGGATCGGCGGCGATATCCAGCTGATTCATCTGCTTCTGACCGGCGGAAATGAACAAATCGCATTCCGCACCCTCCTGAATCTGCGTTTTCAGTGTTCCGGAGGAGTCAAAGTTGTAGGTGATGTTCACGTCCGGATGCTCCGCTTCGTATGCCGCCTTAATCTGCGTCAGCGTTTCCGTCATAGACGCCGCAGCGAACACCACCAAATCCGTCGTTTCCGCCCACGCCGCCGCGCAGGTCACCAGCAGGGTCAGGGTCATCAGGATAGTTGCCAGTCTTTTCATGTGAGTACTCCTTTTGCCCCGTCTTTCAGGGGCGATTTATTTGCAAAGCGTCCGGCTTTACGTCCGCTTATGCACACGAAAAAACAGGGTACCGTCAAATTTTCACTTCAGTCACGGAACAGCGGCATAAACCGTCCTCCCGCTCACTTGCGCGCACAATCCTGAACTTCGTTGCGCAGAAGCCCCATTGCGTGGGGAATCGTATCCATGAATACATCCATGCTTTCCATACAAGCCTTCGGGCTGCCCGGCAGATTGATAATCAGCGTCTTGCCGCGGATGACCGACTGCGCGCGGGAAAGCATCGCGTGCTTGGTAAACTGCATCGAGGCTGCGCGAACCGCTTCGGCAATGCCCGGTGCCAGCCGCGTTGCGACGGCAAGCGTCGCCTCCGGCGTCGTATCGCGCGGGGAGAATCCGGTGCCGCCCGTGGTCAGAATCAAATCCAGCTGACGCTGGTCTGCCAGACGAATCAGCTGTGCTTTCAGTGCCGTCTGCTCGTCCGCCAGCAAAATCTGCTCGACGACCTCATAGCCGCTTTCCTCAAGACGCCGGACGATTGCGGGTCCGCTTTCGTCCTTGCGTTCGCCGCGTGCGCCTTTATCCGAAAGCGTGATGACCGCCGCCTGCCACGGACGCGGCGTTTTGCGCGGCTCAATCACCATTTCATCGCCCACGTGAATCGTGCCGGGCTCCAGAACGCGGGCAAAAACGCCTTCGCGCGGCATAATGCAGTCGCCCATCTTCTTATAAATCTCACAATGGCTGTGACATTCCTTGCCAATCTGCGTCATTTCCAGCAGAACACTTCCGCAGCGCAGCAGCGTTCCCACAGGCAAGGCGCGAAAATCAAAGCCATCGACCACGAGGTTTTCGCCGAACGCGCCGGGAATGACCCCCGCGCCCTTCTCGTTAAAGGCGGCAATCTTGTCCGCGCTCAGCAGGCTGACCTGCCGATGCCACTGCCCCGCGTGCGCATCGCCGTCAATGCCCCAGTTCACCTCGAAATAACCGCTGTTCACGTCGTGCTTCTGAATGCCGCGGCGATCACTGGTACATACCGCAATAACCTTACCCATATGGCTCATCCTCCGATTTCGTTCATTCTCCGGCTTTCGGCATCCGCAATCTGCTCTAAAAAACCATGTCTCTGCGGCTTGCCCGCAATCGCTTCTTTCATCGCCGCGCCGATTTCCTCATCCGACGCGCCACCCCGAAGCATCGACCTCAAATCAATGCCCGCCTTATGATTCAGACACAGCTTCAAAAATCCGTCTCCCGTCAGCCGAATACGGTTGCAGGAGCTGCAGAACTCATGGCTCAGCGGGCTGATAAAGCCCAGCGAACCGACAAAGCCCTTCGGACGCAGATAACGCGCAGGTCCATAGCCATGCAGCGTATCGTCCTCCTGCATCTCGCCGAAGGTTTCGCGGCAGCGCGCTATCATTTCATCGGTCGGAATGGGCGTCAGGTCTTTGCCGCATCCCAGAGGCATCAGCTCAATAAAACGGACGCAGATATCCTTCGTTCTTGCCAGCTCCGCCACCTGCATCAGCCCCGCGTCATTCAAGCCCCGCACGGGTACGGCATTGATTTTCACCCGTATGCCTGCATCCAGCGCATCCTCGATCACGCGCCGCACCACATGGATATCGCCGCCGCGAGTCATCTCCCGAAAAACATCGGGATCCAGGCTGTCCACCGAGATATTCATCGAGGTCAGCCCCTTGCCGCGAATCTCCTGCACGCGCCCATCCAGCAGCATTGCATTGGTTGTCAGCGCGATGGTTTCAATGCCGGGAATGCGGTGGAGCATGTCAATCAGCTCCATGCACCCCTTCCGAGCCATCGGTTCGCCGCCCGTCACCCGCAAATGCCGGATGCCCAAAGCCGCCGCCTGCCGCACCACACGGACGATTTCCTCATAGCTCAGCACGTCGCTGTGACGAAAGCTCTGCACGCCGCTCGCGGGCATGCAGTATATGCAGCGCAGATTGCAGCGATCCGTCACGGAAATCCGCATATAGTCGATATTCCGTCCGCATCGATCAATCATCTCGCGCCTCCTCAAATTCGGGATCGTTGATAAAGCTGCCGCTCTTGCCTCCGGTTTTTTTTGCCAGATGGATGCCGCCGATTTCCATGCGCTTGTCAATCGCCTTGCACATATCGTAAATCGTCAGCAATGCCACGGACACACCGGTCAGCGCTTCCATTTCAACACCCGTCTGTCCCTTGAGCTTCGCCGTACACAGGCACTCAATCTCACAGCTTTCTTCGAGTATGCGGAAATCAATCGAGGTCTTGCCAATCATCAGCGGATGACACATGGGAATCAGGTCACTCGTGCGCTTGACCGCCATAATTCCCGCCACGCGCGCCACGCCAAGCACATCGCCCTTGGCGGCACTGCCCTCGCGGATTGCGGTCATGGTATCCGGGCTCACGCGAATGCGTCCCTTAGCAATCGCCGTCCGCTCTGTTTCATTTTTGGCGGTTACATCGACCATGACAGCCTGCCCATTCCCGTCAAAATGCGTCAGCTTCTCAATCATATCAGCACTACCTCAACTTCATCATCCTGATGCAGCGCACCCGTCCCTGCCGGAATATCAATCAGACAATTACAGCCGATATTCGCCGACAGAGAACCGCTGGAATGGTTGCCCGAAGCCGGACGCACCGTTTCTCCGTCGAAAACCGCGCGAATCAGGCGGCGTCCCGGACTGGGCTTGGGAAACTCCCCGCGCAGTCGGGTCTTGACGCGCTTTGCTTCGATGCTCGTTTCGCCGCTGAGACGCCGAAGCGTCGGCACGGCAAACACCTCAAAGCAGCACAGTGCTGCAAACGGATTGCCCGACAGACAAATCATCAGCTTCTCTTGATACAGACCGCACAGCAGCGGGCTGCCCGGCTTCATCGCAATGCGCCAGAAAAGCCGCTCGGCACCCATCAGCGGCAGCACCTGATGGAAAATATCCTTTTTTCCAACGGATACGCCGCCGGTCGTCAGAATGATATCCGCCTCCAGCGCGGCATGCGCAAGCGCATCCGCCACATTCTGCGGATCATCGGACAACTCGCCCAGCTGAACGCACTCAACCCCCAGCTCAGCAAGCCGCGCCGTCAGCGCCATCTGATTGGAATCATAGATTTTTCCGAAGGTCAGCGGCTGCCCCGGCTGAGTCAGCTCATCCCCCGTACACAGCAGCGCGGCGCGCACCCGACGGACGACCTTCACGCGCGCTTTGCCCACGCCTGCCAGAACTGCCAGATGGGTTGCCGTCAGCTTTTCGCCCGCATGCACCAGCACTTCGCCCGCCGCGACATCCTCGCCCGCCAGACAGATATTCCTGCCATGACGCACAGGTGCGTATATTTCGGCGTACTCCATTCCCTCATCGGTATCCTCCTGACGGATAACGCAGTCGCAGGTTTCGGGAACAGGCGCACCGGTCATCACCCGAACCGCCTCGCCCCGCGCCGGACGGAATACATCGCCGCACCCCGCGCAGGCTTCGCCAATTACCTTGACCACAGCGGGATGCTCACGAGAGGCATCCGCAATATCTTCGCTGTGCAGCGCATAGCCATCCAGCGGGGAACGATTAAACGGCGGCACATTCATCGGAGAAACGACATCCTCCGCCGCGATTCTGTTCAGCGCATCCAGAAGCGGCAGCTCCTGCGCGTCCGTCACCGGCTTCGCGTGCGAAAGCAAAATGCTCAAAGCACCTTCAAGGCTTTCCATGCCGCGTCCCTCACTTTCCAAATCCGCAGTTAGGCCAAACGCAGACCGGACAATTCAGGCAAAGACCGCCATTGCCCAAGTTCGCCAAATCATCCGCAGTAATCGGTTCATCCGCGAGAAGATACGGCAGACAGATATCGAAAATCGTTCTCTTTGCATACATGACGCATCCCGGCAGACCGCAGACCGGTCTTCCGTCGGGCATATACGAAATCAGGAACATCGCACCCGGCAGAACCGGCGCACCGTAGGAAACAATCCTCGCGCCGGTATTGCGGATTGCCAGCGGCGTTCGGTCATCCGGGTCGACGGACATGCCGCCGGTGCAGACCACCATCTCCACACCTTCATCCAGCATCCTGTTGATTGCCGCCGTAATGCTCTTGTCGTCATCGTCGCAGATTTCATGCGCCGCCATTTCACAGCCGTATTCAGCCAGCTTCTGCTGAATGACCGGCGTGAATTTATCGGTGATTCGTCCGTGGAAAACCTCGCTGCCCGTGGTCACCACGCCGTATTTGCGTGCGCGGAACGGTTTAAGCCGAAGAATCGGCGTATCGCCCGCCAGAGCCTTCGCCTTTTCCATCGCTTCCTTTTCGATCACCAGCGGAATGATGCGCGTACCGCAGAGCTTGTCGCCCTTCTTGACCGGCACGCCTGCCGAGCGAATCGCAATCATCATGCGTCCAAGGCTGTTAATCGTCTTGAGCCGCGCCTTATCCGCCAGAAAGAGACCGTCTGTCTCTGCCGTCAGCTCAATCTTGCCTTCCTTCGGCTGGGACGCTTTCATATGCTCATCCATACAGATGTCGCGCAGAATCTCTGCCGCTTCATTTTCATGCAGGATATTTTCGTTCTTTTCCCAGATATAAATGTGCTCCTTGCCCACGCTGAGCAAAACGGGAATATCTTCCTCCGTGATGATATGCCCTTTGCGGAAAACCGCATCCTTGGTCACGCCCGGGATAATCTGCGTGATATCATGGCAGAGTACCTGTCCGACCGCCTCGGTGGTTTTAATCAGCTTCATTTGTTTTTTCCCTGCTTTCTTCTATGATACAACGATACACCAGACTGTTGACATAAGCAAACTTGGCTTGAATAGCAAAATTAAGAAATTCAGCTATTCTTTCATTTGCGGAAAGGGCTATTCTCTCCCCCTTCGGGGGAGAATAGCTTTTTGTCTACAGTCTGCAATACACATATGTTTTTTAGAAATCCTGCAAACATTGTAAGCCCGGGATTTCGAAAAGGGGATGGGGCAAAGCTCTGACTCCCCCATTTTCCTGTTTGTACAGCACGATGGTTTATGGTACAATATACGCAATATCTCACTTCAAGGGAGCAATGCCCATGAAAGCTGTTTGCATCGCCGGATGGTCTGATTCCGGAAAAACGACGTTAATCGAGCGGCTGATTCCCCTGCTGATGGGCAGGGGACTGCGCGTAGGTGTCGTCAAGCACACCCACCATTCGCTTTCCATGGATCAACACGGAAGCGACACCGACCGCTATCGCGGCTCCGGAGCCGCCGCTGTGGTGCTTGCCGCCCCGGACGGAACAGCCCTGCTTGATTCGCGCCCCATGAATCTGGCGCAGACGCTCGCGCTGATGCCCGATATGGATTTGATTCTGGTCGAGGGGTTTGACCGCGAAGCCCATCTGCCGACTCTGGAGGTTTGGCGCACGCAAGACGCACCCTTCCGCTCCCGCGAGGAATGGCGGTGCGCCGTCATCACGGATCTGCCCTGCGAAACGAAGCTGCCTGTATTCAGCCCATCGGATATCGACGCCATTGCCGATTTCATAGGCACGCTTCTTTAATTTTTTCGCGCTTCATCTCGGTTTATTTTCAGAATATCCTTCATGTATAACCATAAAAGAAGGAGCCGGTTTTCCCGCCAAACGGGTCGAACCAGCTCCTTTGCTTTTCATTTCGCCGAGGCTCTTCTATTTTCAGGCTTCTTCATCTTCCGGACGGACGCGCGGTTTAACCGTCTTGCTGACAATCACGCCCAATTCAAAAAGCACACACATGGGAATCAGCAACATCAACTGGCTGACCACATCCGGCGGCGTCAGAATGGCTGCCGCAACCGCCAGACCCAGAATCACGTATTTGCGTTTGCTTGCCAGGCTCTTGGAATCCGTCCAGCCCAAGCGGGTGGTGATAAACATCGCCACAGGCAGCTGGAACGCGATGCCGAAGGGCAGCAGGAAGCCAAACAGAAAGTTAACGTATTTATCAATCGACAGCATGGGCGTCGCCAGATTTTCGCCGGAAATAATGAAGAAATCGACTGCCAGATAATACACGGCGAAATAGCAGAACACCACGCCGACCAAAAACAGAATCAGCGCGATAAAGAACAGCAGCCGAAACATCCGCCGCTCCTCGGGATACAGTGCGGGCTTGATGAACTGCCAGACCTGCCAGATAATGACAGGGCTTGCTACAATCACTGCCGCAATCAGCGCGACCTTGAACTTGGTCATCAGAGCTTCGGACATCGCGGTATAAATCAGCTCAACGCCGCGCGCCGAAATCGGACCGGTAATCAGGCTCATCAGCCAATCAATGCACAGATAAAAAATCAACACAAAGGCTGCCAGCACCGTTCCCGCACTGACCATCAGCATGCGGCGCAGCGCATTGAGATGAGTCAGAATCGATGCCTTTTCCTCATCCACCTCGTGACGCTGCATCTCGTCCCGTTGTGTTTTGTCTTGCTTGTTCATGACTTACCCCCGTTTCTTTTTTGCGGGTAAGCCTCAGCCCTGCTTGTCATCCGGCTTTTCTTCGGTCTTCTCAGCCGGTTCGTCCTCCTTGACGGCCTTCTTGAAGTCCTTGATGCTCGTACCCAGCGCCTTGCCCACGCCGGAGAGCTTGCTTCCGCCGAAAAGCACCAATGCCAACACAATAATCAGAATAATCTCAGTCGTACCCAGTCTCATAGTTGTATTTCCTCCTTAAAATATTCCGTTCAGGATTTTAAATGCTTTCTGGCTTCCCGTTCTTTTTTCGCTTCTTCGTCCATCTTGTCAACGTCCTTCTTCAGGGCATTCAGATTACGCTGAAGCTCCTGGGACGCATCGCGCAGCTCGTCGCGGACATCCAGCTCTTTTTTCGTCTGCTTGATTTCCTCGGCGGTCTGATTGATTTCCCGTTCCATATCATCCCAGCCGGTTTCCTTTTTAAGCTCTTCAATCATTCGGCGAATCATCCGAACCTGACGTCCCAGCCATCTCGCTACCTTGGGCAGATCCTTGGGTCCGACAACCAGAAAGGCTACGAGCAGGATCATAATCAGCTCGCCAAAGCCGATATTCAAATCCTAACAACCTCCTTTTCTGTGTCTGCTTGTTCGTTTTGTCTATCATATCGCATAGTCAGAAAAATGTCAATTGCAATCTTCCCATACTTTATGTGTTAGTATAGACTAAATAACTTCAATCGTTTGGCATAGCCGATTTTTAATGAGCATATAAACTTTTCGTTAAAAAAACCGCTATTTTTTCTTGCAAACAGTTGTTTTTTGTGCTATTCTGTGTACAGCAGAAACAGAGAAAATCCGCGCTTGTGTGACCCTCCGGGTCTATCAAGCCAATGGGTGACGCGGGCAATCGCATCGCCTGCCATTTTGCGAAGGAGTTTCCCCTGTACCGCTTCTTTATGTATAGGCTTTTTTATGCCGCAGGCAGAAAAGAGCTTCATGCGGAGGCGATCGGGTGAGACTCTGTTTTTGTATTCGGAAAAGGCTGTAAATCCCTCAGCAGTCCCGCGTCGGTTTCGCGTGAGCGGATTTACATAGCAAATGCAACCCAGTTTCAAAAGGAGGAGACAACATGGCTGATAAGAAGCGCTTCCTTGACAAGGACTACACTCGTCGGCAGTTCCTGAAGCTCTCCGGCAAGAGTCTGGCTGGTCTGGCGCTGTCCACCTCAATGCTCAGCGCGATGGGCGTCACGGAAAAGGCGGTAGCCGAGGATAAGGTTCGCGTATGGGCTTTCCCGCAGGGTCTGCTCGTCGTGGATGCGGATCGCTGCGTGGGCTGTCAACGCTGCGAAATCAACTGCACCCTGACCAACGACGGCTGCTGCTCCAGCTACATTTCCCGCGTCAAGGTGACCCGCAACCTGTATTCCAGCCGCAACGGAAACGGCTTGTACACCGAAAACAACTGGACCTACTTCCCTGACACCTGCCGTCAGTGCGAAGATCCTGCCTGCGGCAACGCCTGCCCGATGCAGGCGATCTACGCGGACGAGAACGGTATCCGCCGCGTCGATCCGGACAAGTGCGTAGGCTGCGGCGCCTGCCACGAGGCTTGCCCGTGGCATATGCCGACCGTCAACCCCGTCACCAAGAAATCCTCCAAGTGCATCATGTGCGGCGCCTGCGTAGAGGGCTGCCCGTCCGGTGCGCTGTCCATCATCCCGTGGGATAAGATTTCCGCTGCGGCTCAGGCCGTCTGATGAAGTTTCACCCGGAAAAAAATAAGAAATCAGGAGGGTAACATCATGTCCGTTAAGAATGGCATCAACGGCTGGGCCGGTACCGTACTGCGCGTCAACCTGTCCACCGGCACCATCACCAAAGAAGATACCCTGCCCAAGTATAAGCCCTACATCGGCGGCATGGGTCTTGGCTATAAGGTCATCTGGGACGAGGTCCCGCTGGATTCCGACCCGCTCGGTCCTGCGTCGAAAGCCGTATTCGGCATCGGCCCGCTGACTGCATCCGGCGTTCCCTGCTCCGGTCGTATGAACGTTTCGTTCCTGTCCTGCTGGTCCAAGGGCAACTCCATTGTGGACGCGCACATGGGCGGTCACTTCGCGCATGCGATGAAGTACGCCGGCTATGACGCGATTATCCTCGAGGGTCAGAGCGACAAGCCGGTTTATCTCAAGATTGACGACGACAACGTAACCATCGAGGATGCCTCCCACGTCTGGGGCAAAGGCACCTTTGAAACCAACGCTGTCCTCTCCAAGGAAAACGGCGACACCTTCGACGTGATTTCCATCGGTCCGGCGGGCGAGAATCTCGTTCCGATGAGCTGCATGGTCACCTCCGTCGGCAACTCCGGCGGCGGCGGCGTCGGTGCTGTGCTGGGCTCCAAGAAGCTCAAGGCTCTGGTCTGCCGCGGC
Organism: uncultured Clostridia bacterium; assembly: GCA_934631055.1. Taxonomy (GTDB): domain Bacteria; phylum Bacillota; class Clostridia; order Christensenellales; family Aristaeellaceae; genus Ventricola. Next base: position 12,410 of record CAKTXP010000038.1, read on the forward strand.
ACGGGCGCGGTCAAGATTGCCCGTCCGATGGAAGTCCGTCTGCTGAGCAACTACATGATTAAGGAGCTCGTCGGCGGCAACAACAACCATAACGTGCCTTCCGTTCCGCAGAGCTGGGCGGAGTATTCCGCTACGGTCAAGAACCGCTGGCAGGGCGCGCCGGGCGTCGTCTGGGGCAAGGCTCCCAACGGTCCGGTTGACGCAGGCGAGCAGCCTGTCGGTCAGATTAACGTCGCCGCGATGCGCTGCCAGAAGGGCGTGTTCGACTTCGGTCACGTCGCTGAGAAATATACCGTGAAGCAGGGCGGCTGTTCTTCCTGTCCGGTTCGCTGCTACACCGAATATGAGATGGATCCGCTGGCGGATTACGATCTGCCGACGCATGTTTCCAACACCTGCATGCCGATCATCGCGCAGGCCAACATCTATCCGGAAGGCACGCATGATTTCGTGGACGAGGGCGACGCCAAGATGATTCTGGGCGGTGCCGGCTCCCGTGCGCAGGACGATTACGGCGTATGGTGCAACTACGGCAACCTCTACACCGACTTTGCCCGTCTGTACACGGACGGCATCCTCAAGGAACACATGACCGAGGAAGAGTGGAACGCTGTGCCGTGGGATCTGATGAAGAACGGCGATCCGCGCTGGACGGTCGAGTTCTATCGCCTGATTGCCGAGGGCAAGGGCGTTTGGGGCGAGATTGGCAAGGGCACCTATTACCTCTATCATGCGTGGGGACTTGACGACGCGACCAAGAACAGCGCGGGCAAGAACTACTACGACGAGGTTTCCGGCAAGAATACCAATGTCACCTACAACGGCTATCCGAAGCATCACTCCTCCGAGGACGCCTGGCAGAGCGGTCTGCTGTACAACCTGATGTACAACCGCGACTGCATGATTCACCACTGCACCAACTTCGTGCGTTCCGGTTCTCCGTATGAAGAGGTCATCAAGCCGGTTCTGGAGAGCTTCTTCGGCGAGGGCGCGACCGACGCACCGAAGCACTATACCCCGATTAACGACGCCAAGATTCGTCTGGCGAAGTGGTCCTTCCTGGGCAAGCAGTGGCATGATTCCGCGACGCTGTGCAACTGGATGTACCCGATGACCCTGTCCCCGTCCAAGAAGCGCGGCTATAAGGGCGATTTGGATCTGGACGCGAAGTACATGACCGCGGTTGTCGGCGAGGATTACACCCGCGACAGCCTCGACTTTGACTGCGAGCGCATCTCCAACATGCTCCGCGCCATGACCGCGATCTCCTTCAAGCTGAACCTTGGCAGCGACAACCTGCGCAAGGATCACGACGGCATTCCGGCTTGGGTATTCGACAAGGAGCCGGACTTCAAGGCGTTCGACGAAGGCACGGTCAAGATGGATCGCGACGACATGGAAAAGGCCAAGACGATGTTCTACGAGGCAATGGGCTGGGACACCGAGACCGGCATCCCGACCCGCGAAACCCTCGAGAAATTCGATTTGGGCGACATGGCGGACAAGCTGGCTGAGCTGGGTCTGATTAAGTAAGAATGCCGCGCGCTCAGACAAAACGGCTGAGCATGCAGGAATATCGACATCGCCCGCTGAATCAATCAGCAAGGCAGTTTCAGGGAGCAAGGGCATCGCTGCCTTTGCTCCTTTTCTGAATCGTCTTCATTACAGGGTGTTTTTCCGCTCCGAATCCGTTTCGCGGCGGTTTAAGCATCACTCAGCCTGTTAAGGACAAAAACAAAGGAGCTGGTGAACATGGCGCTTTTCGGTCGCCGCAAACCGGGTTTTTCCAAAGAAGTGAAGCTGAATCCCGATGAGATTCCAGGCGAGTTCAGCGATGCGCTGGATCCTGCCGTAAACCGCGAATTGGACAACCCCAAGGCGGAGAAGCGTATTCTTCAGGAAAACGCTGAAAAAGTCATCAACGGCGAAAAAAGCGTGCCCGATGGCGATAAGCAGGATATTCTGGATTATCTGGAATCTCTGCCGGATGTCGAAGATCCGTTCCCGCCGAGCGAGCCGGAGGAAGAAGCCCCCGTTGAGGAAACGCCCAAGCGCCCCGGGCAGATTCTTGCCGACTACATCCGCAGGCGCAGTGCCGCCGCGGCATTGACCTCGCGAAAGTCGCTGATGGAAGAAGCCGACGATATGGAGGAGCTGATTGCCGCGATGAACGAGGACGAGGATTGCAAGGATATCCGCCACGTTGACGGTCAGAAGGATATTTACTATTATTCTGAAGAGAATATGGCAAATAACTATGCCATGATTGCCGCGTTGGTAGAAGAAAAGGACGCTTGCCGCACAATTGCGCATATGGTTCGCTTCAACTGCAAGACCTACCCCACCCCGACGCCAACCTCCTACTTTGAGCATCATCCGTATTACATGACCAGGGTGCAGGTCAAGCAAGCCATCGAAATGATGAAACGCAATCCGGATTATGCGGACATTCAGCAGCTGGAAACCGAGCGCGGAAAGGTGCCTTACCTGTTTGCGGAAGGCGTCATGTCCCGCCGCTATGCGCAGGCATTGGCTGACGCCGCGGAAACCGACGAGGCAGACCGCTGATTTCTGTTTCCCGCAGGAGATTTCTATCACAAACAGCCCGCTCCCAAGGATGCTCTCGCGCATCCCTGAGGGCGGGCTGTTCATGTATTCTTTGATAGCGGCACTGTATTCAGATGCACATCAGAAGTATTTTTATTTCATCACTTTTTCAAGCAAAGCCTGATACCTTTGAAACAGCGATTATTGAGCGTTATCGTCGGCGGGAATCCAGCGTGGAAGAAGCACTCATGGAGATGTATCTGGCAGGTGTGTCGGTGCGCCGCGTAGAAGATATCACGGAAGCGCTATGGGGCTGCAAGGTTTCTTCCTCAACGATCAGCGAACTGAACAAGAAGGCATACGAACACATTGAACAGTGGAGAAACCGACCACTTGAGGGTGGAAAGTATCCCTATGTGTATGTGGATGGCATTTATCTGAAACGGAA
>CAKTXP010000039.1 GCA_934631055.1 uncultured Clostridia bacterium
CGTGGTTCGTCGGCGTGCAGTATCATCCGGAACTCAAGAGCCGCCCGAACCGCCCGCATCCGCTGTTCCGCGAATTTATTGGCGCGGCGCTCAAGTATCAGGACGAGAACGGCGAGAAGTAAGCAAACTTGGCTTGAATAGCAAAATTAAGGAATTCAGCGATTCTTCTATTTGCGGAAAGGGCTATTCTCCCCCCCCCTTCGGGGGGGAGAATAGCTTTTTGTCTACAGTCTGAAGCGGGCTGAGCCGCCTGCATTTCCGCCACAATCCGTAAAGATTCAAAGCTTTACGCACGCGAGCAAGCTTTATGCAATTTTCTATATAAAAAAAGGCGGAAAGCTCGCAGCTTTCCGCCTTTTGCATACCCTTTATTTCGCCTTTTTATCCTTTTTACGTGCCGTCATGCAAGCGAGAACGCCCCAGACAGCCAGCAGCGCGATCAGACCGATCTGACCATACTGCCAGACCACCTGCCAGAGCGGCGGCAGATAGCCGGTCGTCTCGATATTCATGGCGTTGCTGTTGACTACCGTATACAGAATGTTCTTCGTGGCTTGGCGCAGCAGCGCAATCTGCGTCGCGTCGTCATCCTTATAGAACTTCTTAGTGTCCTGCGTGAGGAACAGGTCGCCGCCCGCGCGGATCATCTCGTCCACATGGGTGTAGGTGTTCAGGCTGTAATCCGTGATGACCATGCCTTGGAAGCCCCATTCATCGCGCAGCACGGAGGTCAGCAGCGGATAGCTGCCGCCAGCCCACGTCATGCCCAGACGGTTGAAAGAGGACATGATGCCGTAAGCGCCGCCTTCCTTCACCGCGATCTCGAACGGCTTGAGGTACAGCTCGCGCATCGCCTGCTCGTTCGTCCAGACCAGAATGCCGTTGTATTCGCGGTCGGTTTCCTGATCGTTGACGGCGAAATGCTTGACATAGCAGTACAGACCCTTGCTCTGAGCGCCCTGAACAACGTTCGCGGCGAGCTTGCCGGAGAGCAGACCGTCCTCAGAGTAGTATTCCCAGTTTCGACCGGCGAAGGGCGAACGATGGATATTCACCGCAGGCGCATACCAGCCGGAGTAGGGCACGCCGGTCTTTTCGTTGCCCACGTTGCCTTCATCGCCGACGACCTCGCCCATCTGGCGTGCCAGCTCGACGTTCCAGGTTGCGCCCATGACGGCTTCCGCCTGATACAGGCAGGTGCCGTACACATCGGCTTCGGAAATGAAGCTGGTGAAGCCGGAGGGACCGTCCGCGTCAATGGTCATGGGCTTATCGACGATACCGTCCACACCCGCGACGGAGTTGGTGCGGAATGCGCCGAAGCCGACCAGATTCTTCATCTCGTCCAGGCTGATCTCGTCGAGCAGCTGCTCCCAGCGCGGGTCGTCATAATCGACGTGACCGGTCAGATTGCCCTCGGAATCTTCGAGCATGGAGCGCAGAGAGATGCCGTTGTTGACCGCGTTGACCTGGGCAGCGCCGTCCGTCACCTGCCACGGCTGACCGTCGTCAGAAGCGGTATATTTGCGCTTCTTGGACTCGTCCAGCGCGGTCATCAGCGTATCGGTCAGCGTGCGCGCGTCGTCCGCCAGATACGTCTGCGGCAGCGTGCCTGCAAAGTCCTTGCGGGTCACATAAGACGCATAGGTGTTAGTGCCGTAGATGCCCGCGCTGACGTCGTCAAAACGGTTTTCAACCGCGACTTCCTCGCCCTGCGCGTTCAGCTCGGTTGCAAGCTGCACGGCTTCGCCGAGGTCATAGGTCGCGGAAGCCTTAGGCGTGTGCGCGTCGCTGGAAACGAAGAGCTGATAGCTGCCCGCGTCCAGTTCATAGCCCGCAAAGCCGTTCTTGTTCGCGTCCGCATAGTCGTAGGACTTCATGTCGCTGACCTTCAGGCTCAGCTTCATCTCCTGGCTCTCGCCCGGCTGAAGCAGATCGGTCTTAACGAAGTCGCCCAGAACGACATACGCCTTCTCGATCGCGTCGCCCTCGTAGTCATACGGCGCGCTGTAATACAGCTGCACGACGTCCTTGCCCGCGACGCTGCCGGTGTTCTTGACGGTCACGGTCACGCCGAGCGTGTCATCCGCTTTGATGGCGCTGCCGTCCGCCTTGTCGAACTTGACGTCCCAGTCGAAGGTCGTGTAGCTCAGACCATAGCCAAACGGATAGGAGACGTTCTGCGCATACCAGCCGTCGTTGCCGGTTTTGGCTTCTTCATAGCCGCGCGTCTCGTAATAGCGATAGCCGACGTAGATGCCCTCTTCGTAGTTGACGAAGGCATAATCCGTCTTTTCGCCGTTGTAGAGATAGCGGTTGCCAAACTCGCTGCCGTATACGCCGGTGTTGTACCAGGTCGGATCCTTGGTGAAATCCACAGCCCAGGTATCCACGGTGTGACCGGAAGGCGTGGTTTCGCCGGTGAGGATGGAGCCGAGCGCCATGACGCCGGTCGAGCCGGGGAAGCCCATCCACAGGATGGCGTCGATGCCGTCATCCTGCTTGAGCGCGTTGATCTCCATCGTCGAGCCGGTGTTCAGCACGACGATCACGCGGTCAAAGTTCGCCTTAACGTGGTCAAGCAGCGCCTGCTCGTTGGCGTCCAGCTGGAGATAATGGCTGTCCGCGGAAGCCGCGCCGCTGACCGCGGAGGACATGGTGAAATCCGTCGCCATGGAGCGGGGCAGGTCGAAGCCCTCGCCGCCGATGCGGGAGAAGACCACGATTGCCGCGTCCTTGTAGTCGGCGTAGCTGTCCGTCACGCTGCTGGTATACGAGGTGAGCGGCGTTTCGCCGGTAGCGAAGCCCGCAAGGCGCTGACCGGAGGTCATCGCCGGATTATCGGGACGGCCGTCGCCAGACTGCGACTTATTCTCGTAAAAGCTCTTGAGGGCGGGGTTGCAGACGATGCCCGCCGCCTCCAGGCTTTCATACAGCGTCTTGACGGAGGAAGAAGAGTTTCCTGCGGAACCGGAACCGGAGTAGACCAGGTTCACGCTGTTCTTGCCGAATACGCTCACATGGGGCGCGCTGGCAAGCGGAAGGGCGGCGTTGTCGTTCTTGAGCAGCGTGATGCCTTCCTTTTCAACCTCGACGACGAAATCCTCCGCCGCCTTGAGCGCTTCTTCTTTCGTCATATCGTTCTTGCGTTCGGAAACGATGGCGCGCTCGCCGCCGAAGAGCAGGTTCAGCGAGTTAGTCGCGATCGGCACTTTGACCAGAACGATGTTAACGGCAATGACCAGCACCAGCATGATAGCGGTGACAATCGCCCAGATCTTGGTACGCTTATGTTTCATCAGAAATTTCATGTTGCAGTCACCTTTTGTTGGATGGTTAAGCAAAAAAGGCACCGTGAGGGTTCGCAAATGCTCTTTCGCCCCACGGTGCCAATGGCTGATTATTCGATGTTCTCAGGATACTCTTCCATGGTCAGCGTGGCAGAGGTGCTGAGCTTGATGCAGTCGATAGAGGGCGCGGAAGGCAGGTTGCTGCGATAGTTGTTATCGCCCGCCACAAACACGATCTCATTCTCGCCCGCGGTCAGCTGGATATCGCCGATGGTCTTATACTTGAAGTTCTGCTGATCCGCCGGATCGTCGCCCGGGGCAGTCTCGAACTCGTCATACTCGACCGGCGTGCCGTTGACCGTGATGACAAAGGCCGTCGGGTTCCATTTCTGGGTACCCAGAACGTTGGTGCCGACGCGGACCTTCAGGGTCGCGGTGGTATCCTGATCAGAGGTGATCTTGAAGGTGATGGGGCTGTTCACGCCGAGGTTGCCGACGTAGAACTCATTGCTCGCCTCGGAGGATTCGGAAGCCAGACCGATGCCGGTCGGGGAACCGGAAACGCCCAGACCCTCAAGGCCCTCGAGGTAGGTGTACTCCGCTTCAAAAACGTATTCCGGCTGCTCAGCGACAGCGCAGACCGGCAGGACCGCGCACAGCGCGAGCAGGGCGATCATCTTTTTCATGAAAGATTCCTCACTTTCAAAAAACAGAGTACCCTCCGCGCCGACCCAAGCCGACGCGGAGGGAAAGGTTTTTTACTCGACCACCAGCGGATATTCCACAGAAGCGGACGTATAGCCCTCCGCCTCAGCGGTCACGGTGACGGTGTACTCGCCGGCAGCGGAAGGCGTGCCGGAGATAACGCCGTTCTCATAGGTCAGTCCCTCGGGCAGACCTTCCACGGTGTAGGAGATCGGGGAGTAAGCGTAGTAGGTGTTCAGCTTCGCGCTGTCCAGAGCGATGGAGGTGTACGCCTCGCCGACCTTGGCATTCGCCAGCTCGAGCTTCACGTCCTCGTCGTCCACCGTCGTCGTGCCGGTGTAAACCACCTTCGCGCCGGTCGGAATCTGCATCGCGTTGGAGTTCGCCACCATGTACAGGATGTGCTTGGCGGTGTTATGCAGGCAGTACAGGGTGATGTTGCGGTCAGCGTCGTCCATGGCAAGGATGGTGTCCTTATCGAGGAACTCGCCGAAGTTCAGACCGTACACGAACGCGTCGAGCATCATGTCGGAACCAGCCTTGATGAGCTGATAGGCGTTGTTGCCCTTGTAGAGCGTGATGTCGGTGACGATCGCGCCGTCGAAGCCCCACTCGTTGCGGGTGATCTGCTGGTTGATGGCATAGCTGCCGGCGCACCAGACCTTGCCGATACGGGTGAAGGAGCCCATCATGAAGGTCGCGTTGCCTTCTTCAACAGCGATCTGATAGCCCTTGAGGTAAATTTCGCGAGCAACCTGCTCGGTCATCCACGCCGCCAGACCTTCGCTGCCGGTGCCGCTGCCGATCGGGCCCATGCGGTAGGTGGAAGCTCCGCCGCCGTCGTTGTGGAAGGCGAAGTGCTTGAGGGTCACATAGCAGCCCTTGCTCTGCGCGCCCAGGGACAGGTTAGCAGCCAGAACGCCGGTCAGAACCGGATCCTCGGAGTAATACTCGGTCGCACGGCTGTCGAACGGAGAACGATGGAGGTTCATGCCCGGGCCATACCAGCCGGTGTAGTTGTACACGGTGCCGGAAGCGATGGTGCTGTTGCCCCACAGACCCTGGTCGCCGATGACCTTACCCATTTCGTAGAGCAGCTCCTTGTTGAAGGTGCTGGCGATCATGGGCTCGGAAGCGAAGTAGTTGCAGCGGTCGTTGGTGTCGGTGTAGTTGCCGGTCCAGCCCTTCGGGCCGTCGGTATCGCGGGAGTACGGCTTGCCGATGTACGCCACGCCGCGGCTGTTGAAGCCGCCGAAGTTGACCAGCTCGATCAGCTCGTCCAGCGTCAGCTGAGCAGCCAGCTCATCGAAGCGCGGGTCATCCGCAGGAGCGCCGACCAGATCGGCAAGGGTGAGGGAATACGTGTCGGAGGTACGGTCGGCAGCGTCCGCAACCTTCACTTCGCCGATCGCCTCGGCGTCGTAGTAAGCGTTGAACGCGTCGTTGTCGTAAGCATAGGAAGCATACTCCTCGGCGGAGATTTCCTTCGTCTCGGTGTACGCATCCGGCATCGTGCCAGCGAAATCCGCACGGGACAGCTGGGTGTAGCCCTCAGCCGCAAAGCCGTCGGTCACGTCGTCCAGCACGTTGGTGATTTCAGCGCCGCCGACGGACTCGTTGCAGAGTTCCTTCTCAGCGACGTTGTAGGTGAACTCGGTGTCGTTCGCGCCCATGCCGAAGTGCGCGCTCTGCGCGATCTTCAGACCGTAGGTGCCGGCATCCAGAACGTAGGTCTTATCGGTCACGTTGTCGTAAGACGCCATGTCCTTGACCTTCACGGAAACCTGAACCGTCTGGCTCTCGCCCGGCTGGAGGATGTCGGTCTTGGCGAAATCAGCCAGCGCGACATACGCCTTCTCGATGACGGTCTCGTTGCCGGTCTCTTCCACGCCGTAAGGAGCGGTGTAGTACAGCTGCACAACATCCTTGCCAGCGGCGGTGCCGTTGTTGGTCACCTTGACGTCGAAGGTCAGGGTGTCCGCCTTGGTCACGGTAGAATCCGCAGCGGTCGCCGGGGTGACTTCCCAAGCGAAGTCGGTGTAGCTCAGACCATAGCCGAACGGATAAACGACGTTCTCGGACCACCAGCCGTCGTTGCCCGCCTTGGCTTCTTCATAAGCACGGGTCTCATAGTAGCGATAGCCGACGTAGATGCCCTCTTCGTAGCCGACTTCCCAGGTGTTGACGGGCTGACCGTCCACGACGAACTGGGTGTAGCCGGTCGCGGTGCCCGCGCCGTCCACAGAGTGCGCGTTGGCATCCGTGTTGACGTTGAAGTTGGCATAGGACGGGTTCTGGGTCAGATCAACCGCCCACGTATCGACCGTACGGCCGGACGGAGTGATCTCGCCGCAGAGCGTCGGGCCGACAGCCGCGAAGCCGTTGTCGCCGCCCTCGCCGATGTTCAGGATGGCGTCGATCTTGTCATTGTTCTGGAGCGCCTGCATTTCCATGACGGAAACGTTGTTGAGCAGAACGATGACCTTCTCGAAATGCTCGGCGGCATAGTCGATCAAGTCCATCTGAACCTTGTCGAACTGGAGACGATGGGTCAGACCGTCGCCGGAGCCGGAGCGCAGCACGACGATCGCCGCGTCGCCATACTCGGCAAAGGAGTTCTCCCAGTACGGATAAACGGCGGCGTAAGCGGCAGCCATATCCAGATCGGAAGCAGCGCCGGTCTCTTCCACAACATCGGCATAGGTTTCGCTGACAGCCGGGTTGAGTTCAAAACCGGATTCGGTCATGCTGGAGATGACGGTCGCCTGAGCGAACGCAGCGCCCGCAGAGGCATCGCCGCCGTTGGCGCTCGCGCCGGCATTCGGGTTGTAACCCGCATAGCCCAGCATGGTGACCTTCGCGCCCTTGGCGAGCGGGAGGGCATTGTTCTCGTTCTTGAGCAGGATCATGCCTTCCTGAGCGATGCGCAGGTTCAGATCAAGACCCGCCTGAACTGCCTCCGCCTTGCTGGCGTAGTCAGAGGTGTAGTAGGTCGCGGTGCTGGCAGAAGCCGGAGCAGCCATGGTGACAGCCATCATGGCGCTCAGGAGCGTCGCAACCACACGAGAGGTGTTTCTTCTCATTTGGCTTTTTCCCCCATTTTGTAAAAAAGTCCTTATCAAAACGAAAACTGCGTCATCCGTGCGTTCCATGGTCCTTTGAAACGCCTGAACTTCCGCCCGTTTTCGCTGGTAAGCAAAGCGCTGCGGGCATCAGTCAAAACCCGCCCGATGAAAAGAACGAAAACGGCATTGTGCAAAAGATGCAAACAAAATGCAGTCCGCCTATGCGATGCGCGAAAGGACGCGCCCGAAATGCCGCTTCATGCTGCGGCAGCGTTTGGGATTTGTTTACAGTTTATTTGCCGTTCATTTATAGTTTAAGACAGTTGGAACGTTTTTTCAAGGGCTTATGCTGAGAATGCTATGAAAAAAATTCCATATGATGTTCAACAAAAATGTACGAAAATATATCATAAAAGCAACCTATATTCTTCGGGTGCGATTAAGGTGGAACGCTGAACGGGCAGAGCTAAAAAGCGAAAAAAGGAAACGATTGGGGCTTTGATCCGGGAAACTCGTATAGAAACGCAAAGCGTTTCTTACGATTTCCGATTTCCGTCACGCTGAATCCCGCACAGCGGGCGCGTGATTCCAATCCCCAAACCCTACCAGGAACCTGAGGTTCCTGGACTTCCCGATTCGCTTCGCGGCGGCTTAAATCGTTTTTACCGAACGACGCGCATGCGCGTCGTATGCTCCAATTGATTCAAACCGCCGCGAAGCGAAGAAAGGGTACAGGGAACAATGTTCCCTGCCGGGGGTTGGGGCAGAGCCCCAAAAAACGTTCCCTTTTTACAGCACCAGCGCGCCCTCGTTCTGCATCAGCTCCATGTACGCTTCCCGAATCTCGCCCAGCCGCCTGCGGCTGACCGGCAGAGCCTCACCGTTCGTCAGAGAGACTTCGTTGTCGCTGATTTTCCGGATGAAACGGTAATTCACCAGATAGCCCTTGTGAACGCGCAGAAAACCGTAGGGCGTCAGTTCGTCTTCCAGCTGCTGCATCTGCTTGCGCAGCTCCAGCGGCTGAGGCTTGCCGACGATGTGCGCCAGCTGCTTTTTGCCGATGCTTTCGATATACAGCAGCGTGTCGATGGCGATATAGGTCATCTGGTCGTGATCCTCGACGACCAGCGTCTTGGTTCTGTTCTCTTCCTTTCGATAGGTAAAATAGGTCTTGATAACGCCGTCCACATCCTGAATGAACTGGCTCTTGCGGATGAAGCCCTTCGGGTTATAGCGCAGTGCGTCGAAGATGAGGTCCTCCCGATTGGAAATGAAGATGATATCCAGCAGATTGCCGTCCCTGCGCAGGCGGTCGGCAAGGGAAAGCCCGCTCATGCCCGGCATTTCGATATCCAGAAAGAGCAGATCGAACGTACAGGACTTCATCCGTTCCAGCAGCGCCGCCGGACGCGCGAACGTCTCCACGACCGCATCCACGTCATAGTTCTTAAACGCGCTGACGATTGCGCCCGAAAGGATATCCAGCGCACTCTTTTCGTCGTCGCAGATGGCGATGTTCCAGCGAATCATTTGTCCTCTTCCCTTCTCAGCTCGACCATCACGTTCGTGGTCATCAGCCCGTCCGCCATGGCGTATTTCACCGAGCCGCCGTAAGCATCGACGATCTTGCGGATGATGCGCGTGCCGATGCCGTGCAGTTCGCGGTTATCCTTCTTCGTTGTTTCAAGGCTCAGCCTGCGGGAAGCCGGAATATCGTCGCTGACGGAGTTTTCCTGATGGATGAACAGGTATTCCTGCTTGGGGCGGATCGTGATATTCACATGTGGATCCGGCTTTCCGGAAACCGCCGCCGCTTCGATCGCGTTGTCCATCAGGTTGGAGAGCAGGCTGCACAGATCCTCGTCCGCAATCGGGAGCTGATGCGGCACAAGGATATCCGGTTTGACGACGACGCCCTGTTCGCGGGCGGCGTTGATCTCATGATTCATGATGACGTCGACGATGTAGTTTCCGCAGTCGTAACTGTTCAGCGCTTTGTTTTTGCTGATCTGCGCGTGTTCCAGAAACTCGGAAAGCTCGTCGTACCGCTTCGCGTCCAGCAGCGCCTTGACGTAGAACGTGTAGTTTTTCAGCTCATGACGCATGGCGCGCAGCTCGTCGTAATTGACGCGGTTCGCCTCGTATTTTTCCTGCTCCATGCGGATCTTGTGCTGCGTGCTGAGCAGCATGATCTTCTCGTCGTTGCTCTTGCTGATGTTGTAGAGCATGTAATACAGCAAAAGATCAATTGCCCAGAGCGCCGTCGCGACAACGATGTTGAAATTGGTGATGAGCTTTTCTTCTACGCCGTAAACGCCTTCGATGCCGTAGATCCATTCGATGCCGATAGTTGTCAGCGATACGACAACCTGAATCAGCGCATATTGGATGGGAATGGAGCTGTTTTCCGGCAGGGCGAAATGGCGCAGGAACCAGACCTCCGCCGTCGTCATCAGCAGCATGACGACGAGCGTCAGATAGCTTGCCCATGACCAATACGTGGGATCGACCCCCTGAAAGAATTCGCCCCATGGCGCGGAAAGCGGATAGGAACTCAGCGCGCATGCCAGAAACATGGACGCCATGACCAGCCTGCGCAAAGCAGGCTTTTGGCTCCGCGTCAGCGCGTAAAGCAAAGTCAGCGCAATGATAGCGAAGAAATCCATGTTATAGGTGCCGACGCAGCCATAATACACGGAGGTTATCAGAAAGATCAGCGCGCAGTTGCCGACCCAATCCAGCGCCAGCAGCGCATAATCCCTGACGCTCTTGGGGTTCTTTCCCAGCAGGAGGATCATCGCCAGCACCTGTATCATGATCGACGGGATGTAACTTGGGGCGCGGGTTCCCTCGATAAAGAACTCCTGAAAATACTCCGCCATCGCTTGCATGCTCCCTTCTTTGGTAGAATAGTATAACATATTTGGACGTTTCTTGGCAAGGTGGGCGCCGCGGGTCTGATAAAAAGGAAGAAAAAAGGAAAGACCCTCTCCGTCCCTTCGGGACAGCTCTCCCAAAGGGAGAGCCAAGATATCTGCAAACATTAAATCGTTCGCATATCCTGCCTCCCCCTCTGGGGGCGGTAGCTCGAAGAGACGGAAAGGGCTTTTCCTGCTGTATTTAATAGGTTGTCGTCCATTCGGTAGGATACGGAGACACGGCGACGACGCCGGTCTTGGAGAAGGCTTTTTCAAATTTGGCGTTCAGCTCATCCATTCGGGCGAGGAGCGCTTGCGCGGCGGTCGCGTCCTTGGGCGTGGGCTTGAAGTCGTTTACTTTTTCCTGAGAAGAGATGGAACAGGGGATAATCCGCATGTCTGCGTTCTCGACCGTTCCGTCAGGATAGACGCGGAAGCGCTGCTGATAGATATAGGTATCCATATCGTCAGGCTTGCTGTTGCCGGCGAAGGAGAAATTGCCGAGCGAATAGCAGATGTATTTGCCCTTGTAGATCTCGATGGGGTTCATGCGGTGGCTGTGATGCCCGATGACCAGGTCGGCGCCCGCGTCGATGGTCGCGCGCCCAAGCGGAACCTGCCGCTCATTGGGAACATAGTCCTTTTCGTCGCCCCAGTGATAGGAAACAATGACGATGGCGCATCCTTTGTCGCGCAGCGCCTGAATGTCGCCTTCGATAGAAGCGTAGATGTTCTTGTAGTTGCCGTTGAAGGTCTGGTAGGCGAGCATACCGAGCTTAACGCCGGTATCCGTCGTATAGGTGGATGCGCCGAGATGCCCGCTGTAAACGATGCCTGCGTCAGAAAGGGTTTGGCAGGTATCCTTGTAACCCGCTTCGCCGTGATCCATGACGTGGTTGTTTTCCAGAGAAACGGCTTCGACGCTGGCGGAGGTCAGCACCTGAACGTATTCGGGCGGCGCGGCAAAAGAGTAGGTATTTTTGGTCGCGCTTTTGGTAGTGGTCAGCGTGCCTTCAAAATTGATGAGCGTCATATCGTCGGCTTCAAAGATGCTGCGGACATTGGAGAGCGGGAAATCCAGTCCCAGCTCTTCCTTTTCGAGCTGCTTATCGAAGATGCTCTTGCCGCTTTTGCGCGTATCGCCGCCGATGGTCACGTCGCCGGTCGCCGAGATCGTGACGATGACGGAGCCGTCGTCCAGCAGCCGCCGATCGCTTCCGTCCTCGCGCTGGTACCATGCGCGCTCTTCCCATTCAACGGCTTCCGGCGCATTTTCAAACAGGGAAAGATCCAACTCTTCGCCCATCGCCGCAAACGGGAGCAGGCACAGGCAGAGCACAATGCACAAGTATTTCAACATCGAAAAAACTCCTTATGTGTGTCGAGAAGGGGACAGGGAAAAACGTTGAGGGCTCTGCCCTCAAACTCCCGCCAAGAACCTGAGGTTCTTGGATTTCCCACTTCATTTATCGCTGCGCGATAAATGGATGTCATCCAAGTTTTTTTATTATCCCATGTATCTCGCAGAGATACATGAAGTGGAAGGTCAAGGGAACTCAGTTCCCTTGTAGGGTTTGGGGCAAAGCCCCAATCGTTCCCTTCGTCCCTTACTCGTTATCCAAAAGCGCATGAAAGCGCTCGCGGTTCGTTTTCCAGCGGACGTCCAGAACGGAGGAAGAGCCGATGGAACCGTAAGAATATGTTCCGTCCTGCGGAATGCGGAACTCGACGAAATCCGCGTCCGAGGTCATCAGCCCGTACCCCTGTGAAAGCACGCTGAGGATATCGACCGCGGAAAGGCTCATCTTCATGCCGGAAGAGACTTGATTGTATACGCCGATCAGCTCAAACAGGGATAGATCGCGGCATTTGTCAAACAGCTGGCTGACGACCTTGCGCTGACGCTCTGTCCGGCTGAAATCGCCGCCCGAACCGGTCGCGCGGGCGCGCATGTACGCCAAAGCGATGCGTCCGGTCATGTGGACCAGACCGGGACCGTCGGGCATGTTCGGGTCTTTGCCCAGCAGGATGCTGCGGATGGCGAGGTATTCGTTCGTGTCGATCTCGATATCCACGCCGCCCAGCGCGTCGATGACCGGTTTCACGTTTTCAAAATTCACCAGTACGCCGCCCTCGATGGTGATATCCAGATCCCGCTCCAGGCAGGCAATGATGCCGTCAAAGCCGTAATTCTTGTACAGCAGATTGATCTTTGTTTCGTTGCCGCGGGGATTGTTGATCTTGCTGTCGCGCAGGAGCGAGGTCATGATGACGCGGTTGTACTTGCTGTCCAGCGAGACCAGGACGATGGTATCGGTACGGGCGTCGTCGGTCACCTCTTCGGCATAACCGTCTTCGCCGAGCAGCAGATAGTGCTTGACCTGCGTATTGGTCTCGCTGAGCGCGGCAGCGCACATCAGCGAAAAGAGCAGCGTAAGCAGGATGACAAGGAAGTGTTTTTTCATGCTTTCCTCCGCAGGAGTCGATTTCTGATTTTCTTCATATAAAACGGTTCGGGAAAGGAATTTCTTCCCGCCCGCAGGAGAAGAACGCGTATCGCTTTATTATAGCGCAAAAAAGCCGCTCAGGCAATGGGCGGCAGGCGGTCATGCGCAGGCGGTCGGTTTCATACACTGTTAGCGATAAACCAAGTCCAGATGAGGGAAGAGCGGTATAAAAAGATACGATCATGTACATCCTGTATCCGCAGACTGATACGGTCTGCCTGCCCGCGATGCGCGGGAAACGATTTGAAGGAGGGATAAGCAGAATGGAACGATCCGTAGACTGCCCGCGCCCATCCCCTGTGCGCGGACCACACGGAGGATGGAAGCAGCAGGAAATCGACGCTTTGCAGGAGAGCATCACGGCGGCGGAAGAGAGCGGCGAATCGCTTCGCAGCGTGTTTGAAAAGATGAGCGGGCAGCTTGGGCGCAGACCCAACAGCATCCGCAATTTTTATTACGCGCAGATCCGCGCGGGGCAGGATGGGGAAGGCGCACGGACTGCGCCGTTTGAAACGTTCGCGCCCGATGAGGTGGAAAAGCTGGTGGAGCAGGTCATTACCGCCAGAGCGCAGGGCATGAGCGTCCGCGCCTGCGTGCGCAAGCTTGCCGACGGCGACCGCACGCGCATGCTCCGCTATCAGAATAAATACCGCTCAACGGTACGGACGCGTCCGGAACTGGTGCGCCGCGTGATGAGCAGGCTCAATGAGTCGGGGACGCCTTACGTCAGCCCCTATGCCGCGCAGAGCAGTCCGCCGGATATGGAACAGATGAAGACCCGCGCCCAAAACAGCGGAGATAAGCAGATTGAGCAGCTGTTCTCTTCACTGGATTATCTGCTGGGGCGCGCGTTGACACAGCCTGCCGGAGAACTTCCGGACGACGGCGTACAGCGCAAAGCCGACCGGCTGGGCGCGCAGTGCGACGTCCTGCGCATCGAGCTGGACGACGAGCAGAAACGCTTTGCCCGCCTGCATGATGAAGCGGAGGGCATGGTTCTGATGCTCAAGGAGTATATCGCTCTGCCCGACGGCGACCGACAAAGCCACTTGAACGCATTCTGCCAGCAGGCGGCGCAAAGGCTCAGCGCAATGGAATGCGCGATGGAGCAGGGAAAATAAAGCTCGGAATATGAATCGACCCCGACAGATGATATGCTCCCTTTATGAGAGACAGTGAAATAGAAAAACACTGTTCATCATGAAGGGAGTATTTCTATGCCTGAGGAACATCTGAATAATAAGCCCTGTATTCTGGTCTAACACGCCATTCAAGCGTTTTTTCAGAATACAGGGCTTATCTTTACTCAAATATGCTTTTTTCGATCCCGAAATCGAGAAGAAAAAAGCTGAAAAGAACTTTAAAAACCCTCTTGACAGGATGTGGTCAGGTGGCTATAATCATATTGAACAACGTTCATATTGAGGTGATCGAGTGAATACGATTGTGACATCCAAGGAGGAGATCCTGCAAACCAGTCGGGAATTGATTCGGCAGCAGGGGTGGTCAGCGGTCAGTATTCGTTCTGTGGCAGCAGCGTGCGGCGTGTCGGTTGGCTCGATTTACAACTACTTTGATTCCAAGGCTGATTTGGTCGGCGCGACTGTGGAAAGTATCTGGAGTGAGATTTTTCACCGCCCGAGCGACATGTCCGTGTTTCAAAATGTTGAGAGCTGTATCACATGGATGTACGGACGGATGGCTTACGGCAGCGAGCAGTACCCCGGGTTCTTCACCCTCCATTCTCTGGGCTTTATGCGAAAAGAGAAAGAGGACGGCAGGGGGCGCATGCAGCATGCCTGGCAGCACATCCTCGACGCGCTGTGCTTCGTCATGACGCAGGATCAAAAGATTCGCCCGGGTGCTTTTACAGAGGATTTTACCGAAGAAAAGCTGGCGAGTGTTCTGTTCTCGCTGATGCTGTCCGCTTTGCTGCGGCAGGACTACGACCCCTCGACCGTTCTTGAAATGGTTCGAAGACTCCTCTATTAAGTTCCTACTGAGCGGTAGAAATTTTTTCATCTTATAGGAAATTGCATAAAGCCTGCTCGC
Organism: uncultured Clostridia bacterium; assembly: GCA_934631055.1. GTDB lineage: Bacteria > Bacillota > Clostridia > Christensenellales > Aristaeellaceae > Ventricola. Next base: position 14,538 of record CAKTXP010000039.1, read on the forward strand.
GTGCGTAAAGCTTTGAATCTTTACGGACTGTGGCGGAAATGCAGGCGGGCTCAGCCCGCTTTTTTCACCGGCAAATTGAACGATGTTCATAAAGGAAAGCACATCCTGAAAGCCCAGCGGGATAAAGAAAAAATGTGCTGACAACCTTGTGCGGAGCGCTATGCTCCGCACGGGTTCAAATACGCAGACTCCTATGGAGAAAGCGCCGCCTGACTGCCGATCCGGCAGCCGGCTGTCCCTGTAACTGAAACATCAAACGACAAAACAAGAAAAGGAGAACAACAACTATGCAGGCTCTTATTGAAACGATTTTTGACGCTGTCTATCTGGTATCCGTCATCACCATCGGCATTCTAATGATTCGCGGAAGCAAGGGAAACAAGCAGTTCCGTCTGTTCGGTCTGATGGCGGTCGTGCTGGGCGCGGGCGACTCTTTTCACCTGATTCCCCGTGCGCTGGCACTCTGTACGACGGGTCTTGAGAACTACACCGTGCCGCTGGGACTGGGCAAGTGGATTACCTCTGTGACGATGACCATCTTCTACGTGCTGCTCTACTATGTGTGGCGTCAGCGTTACCAGATTAAGGGCAAGGGCATCCTGACTGCCGCGGTTTATGCGCTGGCTGCCGTGCGTGTCGTGCTGTGCATGATGCCGCAGAACCAGTGGCTGAGCGCGAACGCGCCGCTCTCCTGGGGCATCTACCGCAACATTCCGTTTGCGCTGATGGGTCTGCTGATTATCGTGCTGTTCTACCGCAGCGCGAAGGAAAATAACGATGCGTCCTTCCGCTGGATGTGGCTGACCATCGTGCTGAGCTTCGGCTTCTATATCCCGGTCGTGCTGTGGGC
>CAKTXP010000040.1 GCA_934631055.1 uncultured Clostridia bacterium
TTCTGATCCGGTGCGGAGTTTTCATCTTCGGGGAGGTGCAGGTCGATATGGTCGCCCGGCTCCTGGAGGGCGACGACACGCGTGAACGGCGTTTCGCCGGTGACGGCAAAGCGCATGGCGACATCCGGTCTACCCTGAAAATGCATGGGGATAAAGACCTTGGGCTTAACGGTCATGATGAAATAGCCTGCGCCCGCGTCGTACATACTGCCCTGTCGGGGATCGACGGGGAAGAACGCGACGTCGATCTTCTGCTGGGGAATGGGCGCAACGCAGTCATAGAACGCGCGCTCGGCGTTTTCAATCTCCGTGATGGAGGATTCATCCCGCCAATGCCAGAGGTTCAGGTCGCCCGCGTGGAAGAGCGTGATTCCTGCAAAGCGGACGAGGAAGGAAACGCCTTCATCCGTAGAGCCATAGGCATGGACGCTGACCGAGCCGAACGACTGTTCATCGCCGGGAGACATGCGCACGCCGCGGTGGGGCTGGGGAACATCGAAACCAAGGATATAGGTCGCGTCTGCGCCGCAGAGGTCATAGATAGTCGGGGAGAAGTGGTCGTCATGATGATGGCTGACGAAGACATACAGCTTACGGAAACGGGCGAGGCTCTCCTTTGCGGGAAGTTTGCGCTTATCGGGGCCAGTCCCGCTTGCGTCAAAGAGCATGCCGATATCGCCGAGCGATACCAGAAAGCCGCTTCCTCCCAAATACTCCACAGAGATGTCTTTCATCGCCTGATGCACTCCTTTCCTGATGCGGACATGTGCCGTCCGCGGGCATATCTCCTTTCATTTTAACCATTTTTTCCCACTTGTCAATTATTTGAACGTGAATTTCTCCACTGATGCTCCATTATCGAATAAAAAATGGATAAAAACGGAATGTTACGCACCACTTTATGCCTGAATTTGTCAAAATCTGTCGTTTATGGAGGAAGGACGCACCCCTTCGGGCGTCAGCTCCACCACACGCGTGCAGACTTCGCGAATCAGACGTCTGTCATGGGACACGGCGATGATACAGCCGGGGTATTCTGCCAGCAGCGAGCGGACGACCGGACCGGAGAGCGGGGAAAGGTTGCGCGTCGGCTCATCCAGAAGCAGCACATTTGCGCCGCTTTCTGCCATCATCAGGAACATCAGCTTGGCTTTCTGCCCGCCGGAAAGACCGGCGCTGGGATGGTTCATCTCGTCGGCGGTGAATTTCATGCTGCCCAGAAGGATTCCGGCGCGGCTCCGCGCTTCCTTTTCGCCAGATGGGGAAAGCAGCTCAACGGGGGAAAGGGTAAGGTCAAGCAGACCGCCGGGATCCTGCGGCATATAAAAGACGCGCAGATCGGAGCGCTTTTTAAGCGTATCGCGGACGAGATGCAGGAGGGTGGATTTGCCTACGCCGTTATGTCCGCATATGCACAGCTTTTCTCTTGCGCGGACGGTCAGACGGATATTCCGGCAGAGCGTCCGTCCGCCTGCATTCAGTTCGGGGCAGGAGAAGTCGAGTACGGTCTTATCTGCGGGCAGGGGCGTGCAGTCGAGCTTGGCGAAAATGGCTTCTTCCTGTTCGGGCATGGCGGTCATGTTCTCCTGCTCGCGTTCAAAGCGCCTGCCCATGGCCTGCACGGTGTGCATTTTCTTTTTGAGCAGGAAGCCGCCATGCGGGTCGCCTCGGGAGATGGCGTTCTGGTCGCGCTCGACTTTGCTGCGGATGGTCTCATAGCGCTCCATTTTGGCTTTGAATTCCTCGCGCTCTTTGCGCGCGATCTGGGTCTGCTTTTCAAACGCCGCGCCGCGCTCTTCGTAGAACTGGTCGTAGCCCATGGCATACAGCGTCGCGCGGGGAACCTGTCTGCGGCGCAGGCGTTCGAGCAGAAGGACGCTCGTCGCCACGCGGGAGAGCAGTTCTTCGTCATGAGAAACGAAAAGCACAGTCAGCTTGCAGGAGAGCAGAAAGTTTTCCAGCCACAGGACGGAATTGCCATCCAGATCGTTGGTCGGCTCATCCAGCAGCAGCGTCGTCGGCTTGCCCATCAGCAGGCGGGCAAGCTGCAATTTGACCCGTTCGCCGCCGGAGAAGGTATGCATGAGCTGGTCGCTGTAAAAGACGTCGGCGGGCAGGCTCAACCGGGCGGCGAGTTCGCCCAATTCGCGTGGAGACTGGTCGAAAAAGACGGGCGACGCACAGAAGAAGTCGTAGGCGCTGAGCGCCCGCTCGGATTCGGGAAGCTCCTGCGGCAGATACGCCGCGCTGTCCCGACAGGAGAACGAGCCGGAGACTTCGATATAGCTTTCGACGGACGGGTCGCCTGCCAGCACGCGCAGGAGGGTCGATTTGCCGTTGCCTTCCTCACCGATGAGCGCAAGGCGTTCGCCGTCGTTCAGGGTGAAGGAGAGAGAATCAACCAGAAGGGTCAGGTCTTTGCGATGGGTCAGGGTGAGATGGTTTACGGTCAGCATAGAAGCTCCTTATCAAAAAAACCGTCCTCGGTTTTCTGCCGAAGACGGTTTCTGCGCAAAAAGAACGCACGCAAAAAGCTGATGCGTAAAAACAGTGTGCGCGCAGGAAATTCCCGTTTTGACAGACAAACCGAAACAAGCCCGCAGTTTGTGCGCGCTTTTTTGTCCATAAAAACAGAAATCACTTGCGCATGCTCCGCTGTTCACCCTTTCCCAATCATTATTGCCCCGAATATAGCACACCGTTTAGCATTTGTCAAGCAAATTGTGTCCTTTGATAAGATGACTGCACACAATTTTGTCGCCTTTGTTTGTTGACACTTTTTTGTATCCTCCGTATAATAACTCACAGTGTTAGCAAAAGGAGGGATAGCGTGATTGGGAATGCGGAGCTGACGGAAGAATTAGTCCGTCTGCTCGATGAATATCCGCGGGAAGCGCGGGATAATCGGTTCAGCTCGACCCTGCGCGGCGAGATGGCGGTGATGCGGCTTCTGCATAACAGCCGGCAAAAGATGACCGCGGGAGAGCTGAGCAGCAGGCTGGATATGACGACCTCGCGCATTGCCGCCGTGCTGGGCAGCCTTCAAAAGAAGGGGCTGCTGGAGCGCGAGAGCGATGAAGAAGACAGGCGGCGCGTGCTGGTGTCCCTGACGGAAGCGGGCGATCGGCTTTGCGAAAAGAGAAAGCGGCATTTCATGAGCAAAATATCAAAGATGCTCGCCATGCTTGGAGAGGATGCGCCGACGTTTGTTCATCTTCTCGGGCGCGTGTTTGAAATCACGTCGTCCCCGGAGTTCAGGCAGGATGACTGCATAGAAGAAGACTGCATAGAAACAGAAAGCGCAAAAAAGGAGGATTTGAATGGCTAAAGAAAAACAGACCGGCGGGAAAAAGCACATCACCGGTGCGCGGATTGCGAAGGAAGTTCGGCAATACAAAAAAGATGTGTTCCTCTCGCCGATGTATACGACGTTCTGCGTCATTCTTGAAATTTTGATTCCGTATTTGACCGCGTCCATCATCGACAAGGGCATTTCCGTCGGCGACATGGGACATGTTGCCCGCATCGGCGCACTGATGGCAGTAATGGCTGTGCTGGCGATGTTCTGCGGCATGCGTGCCGGCATACACAGCGCGCGCGCCAGCACGGGTCTGGCGAGCAACCTGCGCGAATCCATGTTCGCCCGCATTCAGGATTACTCGTTTTCCAATATCGATAAGTTTTCAACCGCGGGTCTGGTTACGCGGCTGACGACCGACGTGACCAACATTCAGAACGCGTTTCAGATGCTGCTGATGATCTGCACGCGTTCCCCGGTGACGCTGATCGTCGCGCTGTTCATGGCGTTTTCCATCAGCGCGAAGCTGTCGCTGATTTTCCTTGTGGCAATGGCGTTTTTGGCGGTCATGCTCGTCATCTTCATCCCCAAGGCGATGGGCTACTTCAAACAGATGTTCAAGAAGTATGACAAGGTCAATGGCGTTGTCAAGGAGAATGTCGGCGCGATCCGCGTGGTCAAGGCGTTTGTCCGCGAAGATTATGAGGATCAGAAGTTCAGCGATGCGGCGGGTGAGCTTTTCCAGAACTCGATTTCCGCCGAGCGCATCATCTCTTTCTCCATGCCGATCATGCAGTTGACGGTATACAGCTGCATCCTGCTCATCAGCTGGTTCGGCGCGAAGATGATCGTGAACCAGACCGGTTTGACGACCGGTGAGCTGACGAGCCTGCTCTCCTATGTCATGAACATCCTGATGAGCCTGATGATGCTCTCCATGGTGTTCGTCATGGTCACGCAGTCCGCGGCGGCGGCTCAGCGCATTGAAGAAGTGCTGGAGGAGCAGCCGGACATCACCAGCCCGGAAAACGCCGTCAAGAACGTCAAGGATGGTTCCATCGACTTTGAGCATGTGACCTTCGCGTATCAGCAGCGCAGCGGCAAGCCGGTGCTGAGCGATATCAATCTGCATATCAAGTCCGGCGAAACCATCGGCATCATGGGCGGAACGGGTTCCTCCAAGACCAGCCTGGTCAGCCTGATTTCCCGCCTGTATGACGCGACGGAGGGAAGCGTGCGCGTAGGCGGCGAGGACGTCCGCCGATATGATGTCGAGAGCCTGCGCGACGCGGTTTCCGTCGTCCTGCAGAACAACGTGCTGTTCTCCGGCACGATTTACGACAACCTGCGCTGGGGCGACGAAAACGCGACGGACGAGGAATGCCAGCAGGCATGCCGTCTGGCGTGCGCGGACGAGTTCATCGAGCGTTTCCCGGACAAATACAACACCTATATCGAACGCGGCGGCACCAACGTATCCGGCGGACAGAAGCAGCGCCTGTGCATTGCCCGTGCCCTGCTCAAGAAGCCGAAGGTGCTCATTCTGGATGACTCCACCAGCGCGGTCGATACCGCGACGGATGCGAAGATTCGCGAGGCGATGCGCACGCATATCCCCGGAACGACCAAGATCATCATCGCGCAGCGCATTTCCTCCATTCAGGATGCGGATCGCGTGCTGGTGCTGGATAACGGACGGGTCAACGCGTTTGATACGCCTGAAAACCTGTTGAAGACGAACGCCATCTATCAGGAAGTCTACAACAGCCAGGTTGGAAACGGCGGCGGCGACTTCGACGAAGCCGCCATGAAAGGGGGCGATTGATCATGATGGGACGCAACAGAAACGCCGGAAAGCCCGGCGCAAAGAATCCCGGAAAGACGCTCAAACGCATCTTTGCCGAGATCATGAGTCGATATAAATTCCACTGTATCGCCGTCGTCATCTGCCTGATGGCAAGCGCCGTCGCCAATGTATACGGCACGATGTTCATGCAGCGGCTGATCGACGACTACATCACCCCGATGATGGGTCAGCCCGATCCGGATTTCGGTCCGATGGGCAGGGCGGTTCTCAGCGTGGCGGCGGTCTATATCCTCGGCGCGTTTTGCAGCTGGCTGTATAATTACCTGATGATCTTCGTATCGCAGGGCACGCTCAAAAATCTGCGCGTCAAGCTCTTCTCCAAGATGGAGCGCCTGCCGATCAAGTATTTTGATACCCATGCGCACGGCGATATCATGAGCGTTTATACCAACGATATCGATACCATGCGCCAGATGATCTCCCAGTCGATGCCCCAGCTGATTTCCAGCGTCGTCACCATCGTGAGCATCGTGGTTTCGATGATCATTCTGAATGTGCCGCTGCTCATCGTCACGCTGTTCATGGTCACGACCACGATGACGCTTTCCGTGAAGCGCATCAAGAACGCGGGACGCTTCTTCGTTCAGCAGCAGACCGATCTGGGCAAGGTCAACGGCTATATCGAAGAGATGATGGATGGACAGAAGGTCGTCAAGGTTTTCTGCCACGAGAAGGAGAACTTTGAAGGGTTTAAGACGCTGAATGATGCCCTGCGCGAGAGCGCATACAGCGCAAACCGCATTGCGAACACCATCATGCCGCTGACCATGGCGATGGGCAACCTGAGCTATGTGCTTTGCGCGGTCGTCGGCGGTCTGCTGGCGACGAACGGATACCTCGGTCTGACCATCGGCACGCTGGTTTCCTTCCTGACGCTGAACAAGAGCTTCAACCAGCCGATTAACCAGGTCTCCCAGCAGTCCAATTCCATCATCATGGCGCTGGCGGGCGCGGAGCGCGTCTTTGCCCTGCTGGATGAAAAGCCGGAGGTGGACGACGGCTATGTGACCCTCGTCAACGCGAAGCGGGAAGACGACGGCAGCCTCACCGAGTGCAGGGAGCGCACCGGATTGTGGGCGTGGAAATACACGCACAAGGATACGGGCGAAACGGAGTACCGCGAACTCAAGGGCGATATCGTCATGGATAACGTGGATTTCGGCTATTCGGATGACAAACTGGTGCTGCATGACATCAAGCTCTACGCGACGCCGGGGCAGAAGATCGCGTTCGTCGGCTCTACCGGCGCGGGCAAGACGACCATCACCAACCTCATCAACCGGTTCTACGATATTCAGGATGGCAAGATCCGTTACGACGGCATCAACATCAACAAGATTAAGAAGGACGACCTGCGCCGCTCGCTGGGCATCGTACTTCAGGATACGCATCTGTTTACCGGAACGGTGATGGAGAATATCCGTTACGGCAGACTGGATGCGACGGATGAGGAATGCATCGAGGCGGCAAAGCTCGCCAACGCGGATGGATTCATTACCCGACTGCCGGATGGCTACAACACCATGCTCAAGGGTGACGGCGGAAACCTGTCGCAGGGTCAGCGCCAGCTGCTTGCCATTGCGCGTGCGGCGGTCGCCGATCCGCCTGTGCTGATCCTCGACGAAGCGACCAGCTCCATCGACACCCGAACGGAAGCGCTCGTTCAGGCGGGCATGGATTCGCTGATGAAGGGACGTACGACGTTCGTCATCGCGCACCGCCTGTCCACCGTCCGCAACAGCGACTGCATCATGGTTCTTGAACAGGGACGCATCATCGAGCGCGGCACGCACGATGAGCTGATCGCCCAGCACGGCAAGTATTATCAGCTGTATACCGGCGATTTTGAAGAGAACGATTAAGTTCATAGTTTTGCAGCCCGCGCTGAAAAGCGCGGGCTGCTTTTTAACTTTACAGAATTGTTGAAAACCTCTATAATGAATGAAAAGGAATGTTGCATTTTACAAAATATGTCGATATGCCCTTTATCGCGCAGCGATAAAGAATCGGGAAGTGCAGGAACCTCAGGTTCCTGCCGGGAGTTTGAGGGCGGAGCCCTCATCGTTTTTCCCCTTTTCCCACAGTAAGGAGTGAAAGCTCATGCAGAATCAGAATATTTCCATCCGCAGGAGCGTCGAGCGGAAAGTCCCCGGCTATGTGAAGGTCATCGTCTTCCTGCTGTACGCCGCGACATTCGTCTTTACGATTCTGGGCGCAATGTTTGGCATCGTCTTTCTGCCGCTGGCGCTGGGGTCGCTGTTTGGCGGATGGTATCTGATGGGCGAAGCGCGCGTGGTCTATGAATACCGGCTGGACGGCAGAACGCTGACCGTCATGCGCATCAGCGGCATGCGCTCACGGCAGAAGGAAGTCGAATTCTTCACGCTTGACCTGAACGACCTCATCGCCATCGCCGAAGAGGGGACGCAGAGCATGCGCGACGCGGAGGAAAAGACGAAGAAGGGCGAGAAGAAGCGCGTCTGCTACGATGTTTCTGCGCAGGATTCGAACAGAAAATGCGCTTTCCTCTACGCGAAGGGGAGCGGCGCAGACAGCGGGCGCTTCGTTCGGGTATGCTTTCTGCCGTATCCGGATCTTATGAGCGCGATTCGGACACGCTGCCCCGGAAAGGTGATGATGACCGATGGCGAGATATGAAAACGAAACGCAGAGCATGATCGAAGATCCGCCCAATCTGCAATGTCGGAATTATCCGCCGGCAACGACGTCGATGATCATCTCTCTGACGGACATTCCGTGGTATCCGCCGTATACGCCGGACGCCAGCCATTATCACAACTGCCTGGAGATCGGGCTGTGCCTGTCCGGAGAAGGCATGGCGGAGATGGGCGGCGGAAGATGGCATTTTTCGGAAGGATCCCTGCTGATGGCGCCGAAGGGCGTTTATCATGCCCAGCATAACGCGGGCGATCCGTTTACCCATTGGCGCTATATCGCCGTGGACAGCGACCGTATGCTGGCGCAGGCGCCGCACTGGTGCGCAAAGTCCATTCGGGAAGCGATGCAGACCACATGGCATAATGGGCTGTATCTGCCGCCGGGGGATGAGGACGGCGCGCGCGCCGCGTCGATCATGCACACGATGTTCGACTTGGAGCGGAGCGGCGGAAATGTCCTGCCGGAATTGGAAGCGTATCTTCTCCTGCTGCTGACGGGTCTGGCACATCTGAGAAGCCGAGAAAAAGAGATGAACGTCATGGCGGGCGTGGACGCGCCGCTCGTGCCGCCCGCGCTGGAACCGGCGCTGCTCTATGTTTCTCGGCATTATGCGGAGGAGATCCTGGTCGAGCAGATGGCGCGGAGCTGCGCGATGAGCGAAAGCCATTTCCGACGGATGTTCACGACGCTGGTCGGCGTTTCGCCGCTGGAATACATCAACCGATACCGCATCCATCGCTCGCTGAATCTTTTACGCTCGACGAGCGAGCCGATACAGAATATCGCCGCGCGGACGGGCTTTCCGTCCATCACGACGTTCAACCGGAATTTTCAGCGCTGCGTCGGGCAGAATCCTTCCGTATGGAGAAAGAACGCCCAGAAGGCGCACGAATGGGCATGCGGGGGAAAGCAGAAGCCGACGGCGCACAGGAAGGGGAACTGGACGGGGGAGCATTGCTGAAATCATCATAGGGCTTTTTGCCGTGTAGACAGTTTTATATCCGAGAAATAGTCAATTTTGAACATATTGCGATTGAAATTGAATATCATTATGCCGAAAGCTATGGTAAAATATAGACAAGAAATCGGCGCGAGAAAGTAAATGTTCATGCAAAACTCACAATGTGCATTTGTGGTTTTGCGTCAATTTGCTTTGCCGAGAAGGATGAAACGACGACCAAGAAAGAGGAGGACTGGATTTTTATGAAAAAGTTCGTTACCCTGATGCTGGCGCTCGCGATGACCATCAGCGCGCTGGGCGCACTCGCGGAAGCGGATGGAAAGATCACCATCTGGACGTGGGACCCGACCTTCAACATCAAGGCGATGCAGATCGCGAAAGAGATGTATCAGAAAGATCATCCTGACGTAGAGATCGACATTCAGGAAAAGCTTTCCGAAGACATTGAGACTGCGGTCATCGCTTCCAACGGCGACACCAGCACCCTGCCGGACATCCTGCTCGTTCAGGACAACTCTTTCCAGAAATTCGTCACCAACTATCCGGAAGTTTACGCCGATCTGACCGGCAAGTATGACTATGAAGGCTTTGCTCAGGGCAAGCTCGCGTACTCCATCGTGGACGGCAAGAACCACGGCATCCCGTTCGACGCCGGCACTGCCGTCGCCGCTTACCGCACGGATTACCTCGAGGCTGCCGGCTACACCGCCGACGACCTGAAGGACATCACATGGGAACGCTTCATCGAGATCGGCCGCGACGTGAAGACGAAGACCGGTCGCCCGATGCTCTCCGGTCAGGCGGGCGCGGTGGATACCGTTCTCATCATGCTCCAGAGCTGCGGCGCGTCCATGTTCAACGAGGACGGCTCCGTCAACCTGAAGGACAACGAAGCACTGAAGGAAGTTATCGACTTCTACTCCACCATGGTCAAGGAAGGCATCTTCATCGAAGTCAATACCTGGGACGAGTACATCGGCACGCTGTCTAACCAGACCGTCGTCGGCACCATCCAGGGCTGCTGGATCCTCTCTACCATCATGAGCCTGGAAGACCAGAAGGGTCTGTGGGCGATGACCAACCTGCCCAAGCTCGTCAAGGCTGAAGGCGCGACCAACTACTCCAGCAACGGCGGCTCTTCCTGGGCGATTGTCAACGATAAGGACCTCGACCTTGCGCTTGATTTCATGCAGATGTATCGCAACGTCGAGTTCTACAACGAGATCCTGCCGGCGACCTCCGCAATCGCGACCTACACCCCGGCGAAGGAAGGCTCCAACTACACCGCGGGTTCCGAGTTCTTCAACGGCGAACCGATCTTTGCCGAGATCGTTGAATTCGGCGCGCAGACCCCGTCCAACATCACCGGCCCGTACTACTACGACGCTCGTGAAGCGCTGGGCACGGCTATCACCAACATCATCCTCCAGGGCGGCGACGTGGATACCGAGCTGGCGACTGCCGAGGATACGGTGAACTTCACCATGGGCTTCTGATCCTGACGGAATCTTCTTGAGATCGACTGCCGCTCTGGGTATTCCGGGGCGGCAGTTCTTCCCATACGGGGTTATATGGCATTAAAGAGAGGTGGCTTATCATGACCAACACCGCATCTGCGCCGAAGAAGAAGAGGCGCCTGTCCATGCACCAGAAGCAGAGTCTGGCGGGCTGGGCGTTTCTGATGCCTGCGACGCTGCTGATCTTCATCATGAGCTTTTATCCGATGTTCAGCGCTCTGCTGACGTCCTTTAAGCGCGGCAAACCGACGGCGCTGGTCTGGTCCGAGCCGCTCTGGAGAAACTACCAATTCATGCTCAAGGACAAGGTGTTCCTCCAGTCCGTGACCAATACGCTGACGTATCTGGTGATCCAGGTGCCGATCATGCTGATCCTGGCGGTCATCTTTGCGTCCCTGCTCAACAACAGGGATCTCAAGTTCCGCGGTCTGTTCAGAACGTGTATCTTCCTGCCCTGCGCAACGGGTCTGGTCGCATACTCGATGATCTTCCGCACGCTGTTCACCTATGACGGCATGGTCAACAACATTCTGCTCAAGTTCGGGCTGATCTCCGAAGCCATCAACTGGCTCAACGACCCAGTCTACGCCAAGGCGGTCATCATCATCGGCTTGATCTGGCGCTGGACGGGCTACAACATGGTGTTCTACCTCTCCGCCATGCAGAGCATCGACTACTCGATCTATGAAGCGGCGCGTATCGACGGCGCGAACTCCTATCAGCAGCTCATGCGCATCACCATCCCGCTGCTTCGCCCGATCATCCTGGTGACGGCGATCATGTCCACCAACGGCACGCTTCAGCTCTTCGACGAATCCGTCAACCTGACGCGCGGCGGTCCAGGCAACATGACCATCACCATGTCGCATTATATCTACAACACGATGTTCACCAAGAACCCGAACTTCGGCTATGCCGCCGCCATGTCCTTCGTCATTTTGATTATGGTTGCGGTGCTGGCTGCGATCCAGATGAAAGTGGGTGATAAGCGATGAGAGAAGGCACGGTAAGCAAACACGTTTCGCGCGCGTTCATGTATATCTTTCTGATCGCCGCGTCGCTGATCTCCATATTCCCGCTGTATTGGAGCTTTATCTCAGCGTTTAACAACACCCAGCAGATCCTGGGCGGCTGGATGCTGCCGAGTACGCATCTGATGGAGAACCTGCAAAACCTGTTCGCGCAGCACAACGTCCTGCGCGCGTTGAAGAATTCGTTCGCTACGACTATCCTGCAAACGGTCGCCGCGCTGGCGGTCAGCTCGATTGCAGGCTACGGCTTTGAGATCTATCACGACAAGGCGAAGGATGCCGTCATGGCGATCCTGATGCTGGCGATGATGGTCCCGTTCGTGGCGGTACTCGTTCCGCTGTTCCAGATGTTCACGAAGGCGAAGCTCATCAACTCGTGGGCGGGCTTCATCCTGCCGAGCATCTCGACGCCGTTCCTGATCATGTATTTCAGAAACAGCGCGCGGAGCTTCCCGAAGGACACCATCGAGGCGGCGCGCATCGACGGCTTGAACGAATTCCAGATCTTTATCCGGATGTTCATCCCGATGATGAAGCCGACTTACGCATCCGCCGCGACCATCACGTTCATGAACGCATGGAACGCGTACCTCTGGCCCAAGGTCATCATGCAGACCAATGAAGCGATCACCATGCCGATGCTGGTCGCCAACACGATGGGCGGCTATGTCATAGACTACGGCGTAGTCATGGCGGCGGTCACGATCTGCTCGCTGCCGACGGTCATCATCTTCTTCTGCCTGCAAAAGAGTTTCACGAACGCGGTTGCAGGTGCTGTCAAATAATGGTACAATGAACCCAACAAAGGGGCTGCATCGCTGAGCATTCAGCCTGTCAGCCTCTCTTTTTGCATCGAAAGGAAAGAAACTATGAACTTTGACGCAAGCAAACTTAAAGACCCTGCGTTCTTCCAGGAGAATCGGGTCGCGGCGCATTCCGACCATGTGGCTTATGCGAACATGGAAGAGCTTTCCCATGGAGAGACCAGCCTGCGCCAGTCGCTTAATGGGCTTTGGAAATTCCACCATGCGCTGAACGCCGGTCAGGTCATCCCGGGCTTTGAAGCGGCGGATTACGACAGCCGCGGCTGGGCGGATATCCATGTTCCGGCGCATATCCAGATGGAGGGATACGGCGCGCCGCAGTATGCCAACGTGCAGTATCCGTGGGACGGCTATCAGAAGGTGGAAATCGGCGAAATCCCGCAGGAGTACAACCCTGTCGCCAGCTATATCAAGACGTTCTTTGTGCCGACGCAGATGGTCGGCAAGCGCGTCTTTATCTCCTTCCAGGGCGCGGAAAGCTGCATCGCCGTCTGGCTGAACGGTCATTATGTCGGCTTCTCGTCGGATTCCTTTACGCCCAGCGATTTTGAGCTGACGGACTATCTGGTCGAAGGCGAGAACAAGCTTGCCTGCCGCGTTGAGCGTTGGAGCGCGGGCAGCTGGCTGGAAGATCAGGACTTCATGCGCTTCTCCGGCATTTTCCGCGACGTCTATCTGTATGCCATCCCCAAGGCGCATATCGCGGATATCCGCGTCAGGACGCTGCTGGATGACAGCTATACCGATGCGACGCTCGATTTGGCGATGAAGATGGAGCTGGATCAGGCTGTCGGCGCATGCCGCGTGAAGATGGAGCTGCTTGACGGCGGCGAGGTCATTGCGGCGGCGGAGCGCATGGCGCAGAGCGAGCTTGACGTGCAGATGCCGGTAAAAGCCCCGCGCCTGTGGAGCAGCGAAGCGCCGAATCTCTACGACCTGCTGCTGACGGTCGAGGATGGCAGCGGCGAGGTGATGGAGGTCGTCCGCCAGCGCGTCGGCTTCCGCAGGTTCGAGCTGAAAGACGCCATCATGTACCTCAACGGCAAGCGCATTGTGTTCAAGGGCACGAACCGCCACGATTTCTGCGCTGAAAGCGGTCGAGCCATTTCGGAGGATAAGATCCGCCGCGACCTGCTGACCATGAAGCGCAACAACATCAACGCCGTCCGCACCTCTCACTATCCAAACAGCAGTGCGCTCTATGCGATTTGCGATGAGCTGGGTCTTTACGTCATCGACGAAAACAACATGGAAACGCACGGCATTTGGGACGTCGTTGCGCGCGGTCAAAAGCCGCTGGAATATGCCTTGCCGGGCAACCGCATGGAGTGGCTGCCGATCCTGCTGGATCGCGTCAATTCCACCTATCAGCGCGACAAGAACCACGCCAGCATCCTCATCTGGAGCTGCGGCAACGAGTCCTTCGGCGGCGACGTCATCTTTGAGATGAGCCAGAAGTTCCGCGAGCTGGACACCACGCGTCTGGTTCATTACGAGGGCGTTGCGCATGACCGCCGCCGCAACGAAACGACCGATATGGAAAGCCAGATGTACACGCCGGTCGCGAAAATCAAGGAGTACCTTGCCGAGCATCGCGAGCGCCCGTTCATCCTCTGCGAATATACGCACGCGATGGGCAACTCGAACGGCGCAATGCACTGGTATACCGAATACGCCTACGAAGAGCCGCTCTATCAGGGCGGATTCATCTGGGACTACATCGATCAGTCCATCCGCACGAAAGACCGTTACGGCAACACGACCTACGCTTATGGCGGCGACTTTGACGACCGTCCCTGCGATTACAACTTCTGCGGCAACGGCATCGCTTACGGCGACGGCGAGGAAAGCCCGAAGATGCAGGAAGTCAAATACAACTATCAGAACATCATTGCCAAAGTGACCGATACGAAGGCGGTGATCACCAACCGCGCGATGTTCACCAATACGAACGTGTTTGACTGCGTTGTGACGCTGGAACGCAATGGCGTCGAGATCGCTTCCGCGCCGCTGGCGACGGATGTTCCGCCGATGGAGAGCCGCGAATACGATCTGCCGTTTGCGCATCAGGTGCGCGGCGGTGAATACGCTGTGACGCTGTCCTTCCGCCAGAAGGAGGACACGCCGTGGGCGCCGCGCGGATACGAAGTGGCGTTCGCGCAGGGCGTTTACAAGGTTGAGGAAGAAGAAAAGTTTGAGCGCTATGCGCCGCTGCGCGTCGTCCGCGGCGATTTCAACACGGGCGTACACGGCGAGCATTTCAGCGTGCTGTTCGGCAACCTCAAGGGCGGTCTGACGAGCTACCGCTGGGGCGGAAAAGAGATGCTCAAATCCATCCCGAAGCCGAACTTCTGGCGCGCGCCGAACGACAACGACTGCGGCAGCAACATGCCGCTCCGATACGCGCAGTGGAAGATCGCGTCGATGTACGCTGCGACGAACGCAACCCGCGAGCTGGCGGAAAAGAACGCGCATCCGGTCGCGACGGAGAACGCGGACGGTTCCGTGACCATCAGCTACACCTACGGTCTGGGAACGAATCCGGACGCGCAGTGCGAACTGACCTATACCGTGCATCCCTGCGGACAGGTGGATGTGCGTCTTGAGTATGATCCGGTCGCCGAGCTGGGCGATATGCCGGAATTCGGCGTAATGCTCAAGATGGATGCGGATTACGATCAGGTTCGCTTCTATGGCTATGGCCCGAATGAAAACTATGTGGACCGCCGCGAGGGCGCGCGTCTGGGCATCTTCAAGACGACGACCCGCGGGAATATGTCCAAGTATCTCGTTCCGCAGGAATGCGGCAACCGCACGGGCGTGCGCTGGGCAGAGGTGACGGATTACCGCGGACGCGGTCTGCGCTTCTCCGGCGACGGCATGGAGTTCTCCGCGCTGCCGTATACGCCGCATGAGCTGGAAAACGCCATGCACGATTACGAACTGCCGCCGGTTCATTACACGGTCATCCGTGCGAACATGCAGCAGATGGGTATTGCGGGCGACGACAGCTGGGGCGCAAAGACGCACGAGGAATATCTGCTCGATGCGAGCAAGCATATGAGCTTCACATTCAGCTTTAAGGGGATCTAAG
>CAKTXP010000041.1 GCA_934631055.1 uncultured Clostridia bacterium
AAACCGATACAAATGAAGATGGGAATGTCTGCCCGCGGGTTAGCGGAATCAGGTTTCGCTTCGCTCCCTGATTCTTGCTTTTTTGAATCGCTTCGCGATTCAGGGAACGAGGGGTTACGATGGGGTTGCCGCCCCATGCCCCGCTTGGGGATTTCATCCCCAACCCCCGTCTTCGCTTCGCGGCGGTTTTAAGCAGCTTAATCGGAATCAGGTTTCGCTTCGCTCCCTGATTCTTGTTTTTTGAATCGCTTTGCGATGGGGGGTTACGGGGGGGACGATGGGGTTGCCACCCCATGCCCCGCTTGGGGATTTCATCCCCAAACCCCGTCTTCGCTTCGCGGCGGTTTTAAGCGGCTTAATCGGAATCAGGTTTCGCTTCGCTCCCTGATTCTTGCTTTTTTGAATCGCTTCGCGATGGGGGGTTACGGGGAGACGATGGGGTTGCCACCCCATGCCCCGCCTGAGGAATTTCATCCCTCAGACTCCCATCTCCGCTACGCGGCAGCTTTAACATGTTTTACATCAGCTATCGCGAAGCGATAGCGTAGTGAGGGTCAAGGGAACTCAGTTCCCTTGTGGGGTTTGGGGCAAAGCCCCAACCGTTATACACCGTTATACAAAGGAGCGTGTTTGATTTGCTCGCCAGCGTGCAGAGTATGGGATTGATGGGCATACAGGGCTATCCGGTGACGGTGGAAGCCTACTGTACGGACGGCATGCCGATGTTTGAACTGGTCGGTCTGCCTGATGCCGCGGTTAAGGAAAGCCGGGAACGTGTGCGTGCCGCCCTATCCGCCTGCCAAATGACCTTCCCCGTCGCAAGGCTGACGCTCAACCTTGCTCCGGCAGATGTGCGCAAGGAAGGGCCGGCGTATGACCTGCCTATCGCGCTGGCGATTCTCGCCTCGACCGGCGTCATCGACGGCGAAAAGATGCAGGGCATGGCGGCGGTCGGCGAACTGTCGCTCTCCGGAAGCGTGATGAGCGTGCGCGGCGCGCTGTCCATGGCAATCGCTGCCAGAGAACACGGGCTGCATACGCTCCTTCTGCCCGCGCAGAACGCGGCGGAAGCGGCGTGCATCGAGGGGCTTTCTGTGCTTCCCGTGTCGCACCTGAGCGACGCCATCAACCACCTAAAGGGGAAGAAAAAAATCGAGCCGCTGCATGCAAGACCTTATGCGCAGATGCTCGGAGAGAAAAAGATATCCTGTGATTTTGCCGATGTCCGCGGGCAGAAGGGCGCAAAGCGCGCTTTGGAGATCGCGGCGGCGGGCGGTCACAACGTCCTGATGATTGGACCGCCGGGAAGCGGCAAGACGATGATGGCGCGGTGCCTGCCGGGTATCCTGCCGGATATGACGCTGGAGGAAGCGCTGGAAGTGACGCGCATCCACAGCGCCGCAGGGACGCTCGGCACGGACGCCGGTTTGATGTGCGAGCGTCCGTTCCGCGCGCCGCATCATACCGCCAGCGCGGTTGCCCTTGTCGGCGGCGGAGCCAAAGCCCGTCCGGGCGAAATCAGCTTAGCCCATGACGGCGTGCTGTTTCTGGATGAACTGCCGGAGTATGACCGCGGCGCGCTGGAAGCGCTTCGACAGCCGTTGGAAGATGGGTTCGTCAACGTCGTGCGCGCCAACGCGCAGGCGAGATATCCGGCGCGGGCGATGCTCATCGCCGCGATGAATCCCTGCCCCTGCGGCAATTACGGCAGCAAGACGCAGCCCTGCCGCTGTTCGCAGAAGGAGATTGCCCGCTATCTGGGGCGCATATCGGGCCCGCTGCTGGATCGCATCGACATGCAGCTGGAAGTGACGGCTGTCCCCGTGCGCCAGATTACCGAAAGCGCGCCGGAAGAGCCGTCCGCCGCCATCCACAGCCGCGTGCAGGCGGCGCGAAAGCGTCAGCAGGAACGTTATCGGGACGAAGGCATTACCAGCAATGCTGAGCTTTCCGCACGCCAGCTGGAAGCGTTCTGTCCGCTGGATGACGCCTGCCGCGAATTGATCGGGCGCGCCTGCGACAAGTACAACCTCTCCATGCGTGCGGTCAGCCGCGTGCGCAAGGTCGCAAGGACAATCGCCGATCTCGCCGGAGAGGAAAAAATCGCCAAGGCGCATCTGCTGGAAGCGCTCAGGTATCGGAATCTGGAAGGAAACTATTGGAAATAAGAGAAAGCGGGGGTCAATCCCGCTTTTTGTTTTATCCGTGCTGTTCGGGATTGACAAGACCCTGCATGCATGGCTAGAATGAGAAAAAGAAAGGGGGCGCTCTCATGACGGAATCGGAAGCGATGGCGCTTTTGGTCAGCGCCGTATCCAGTTACAAGAGCAGGGATGCGGCGCTGGCTCTGGCGGGAAGCGCCCTCGCGGTGTTGCAGGAGCCGAAAAGATATGCCGTGCAGATGGGCGACAAAGGCGTCGCGCAGGTTCGCCGCGCATGGCTTGAACGGGAGGAACGGCTCGGCGTGTTGGAGGAAAAGCGCATGCGCCTTGTCCTGCGCGGGGAAGCGGGCTATCCGCCTTTGCTTGAACACATTGCGCATCCGCCGCATATGCTCTATGTCTGGGGAAGCGCGAACCTTGCCGACCCATTTCCGGTCGCGGTCGTCGGAACGCGCCGCGCGAGCGCATACGGCGTGACGCACACGCGTATGATGGCGCGTGAACTGGCGCAGACAGGCGTCTGCATCGTGTCCGGACTGGCGCTGGGCATTGACGCGTCGGCGCACGAAGGCGCGCTCGATGTCGGCGGGAGGACGATTGCCGTTCTGGGCGGCGCGCTGGACAAGTTCTATCCGGAAGAAAATCGGGCGCTGATGGAGCGCATCCTCGCGTCAGGCGGGAGCGTCGTCAGCGAATATCCGCCGGAGACCGCGCCGACGCGATACAGCTTTTTGCAGCGCAACCGCATCATCGCCGGCATCGCGCTGGGAACGCTGGTCACGGAAGGACCACGCAGGAGCGGCGCTTTCCGAACGGCGCAATGCGCGCTGGAAGACGGGCGCGAGGTCTTTGCCCTGCCGGGCAGCGTGGACAGCATCGGTTCCGAACTGCCGCACCTGCTGATTGCGGACGGCGCGCGGCTGATGACGAGCGCGAAGGACATCCTTTCCGCCTTGGTCATCGAGCCGAAAAAGCGGGCGAATATGCCCCTGCGGGAACCGGAGACCATGCCGCAGGCGGAAATTCTGCCCGCCCAAGAGCAGAAAGAGCCGCCGAAGGAAACCCGAGAGGCACAGCTCTGCGTGCCGCCGGGGCTTGAGCCGCCGGCTCGGGCAATCTGCGAAAAGCTGCTTGGCGGCGAAGCGGATTTTGACACGCTTTGCGCGGCAAGCGGGCTTGAAAGCGACGAAGCCGGAGCGCTGCTCATCGAGCTGGAAATGGATGGCATCGTGCAGCCGACAGCCGGAGACAGCTACGCGCCCGGAGACGCGATGCGCGCATAAAACCGGCTAATAATGTAGAAACTTCCCGCGAATTTCAAATTACGTCCTTGACAGATTCAAAAAGGGCTGGTATCCTTTTTGACGTTTGACGGATTTTGTTAGGAATGAATGCGGCTCTGCCGCATGCTGGAGGAATTGTTTTGAGTACGCGTAAGCCCTCGTATAAGCTGGTTATCGTGGAGTCGCCTGCCAAGGCGCGCACCATTTCAAAATTTTTGGGAAGAAGCTATAAGGTCGAAGCTTCTCAGGGTCATGTCCGCGATCTGCCCAAGTCGCAGCTCGGCGTGGACGTGGAGCATGACTTTGAACCGAAATATATCACCATCCGCGGACGCGGCGACGTGCTTGAGCGCATCCGCAAGGAAGCCAAGGGCGCCAAGTCCATCATCCTCGCGACGGACCCTGACCGCGAGGGAGAAGCCATCTCGTGGCATCTGGCAACCATTCTGGGCATCGATCCGGACAGCGCCTGCCGCGTGGAATTCAACGAGATTACGGAAAAGACGGTCAAGAACGCCATCAAGCAGCCGCGCGCAGTCAACATGCAGCTGGTCAACGCGCAGCAGGCGCGCCGCCTGCTCGACCGTCTGGTCGGCTATAAGATCAGCCCGCTGCTCTGGGTGAAGATCAAGAAGGGTCTGTCTGCGGGACGCGTGCAGTCCGTCGCGACGCGCATGGTCGTGGATCGCGAGCAGGAGATCGAGCAGTTTGAGCCGGAAGAATACTGGTTCGTCGATGCGCAGCTCCGCGCGGGCGGCAAGCAGCTTCAGGCGCGGCTCATCTCGCTGGACGGCGAACGCGTAACGCTGTCGAGCGAAGAACAGGCGGACGCGGCGAAGGCGCGCGTGGAAAAGGGCGGCTTCGTCATCCGCAGTGTCAAGCGCGGCGAACGCCGCAGGCATCCCGCCGCGCCGTTCACGACCTCCAATTTGCAGCAGGAGGCGAGCCGCAAGCTCGGCTTTACGACGGCAAAGACGATGCAGATCGCTCAGCAGCTTTATGAAGGCGTGGATATCGAGGGACGCGGCACGCTGGGTCTGATCTCTTACATCCGTACCGACAGCGTGCGCCTGAGCGACGAAGCCGTCGCCGCCGCGCGGGAGATGATCGCCGAGCGTTACGGCGAGCCGTTCGTGCCGGAAAAGCCGAACGTATACAAGGGACGCAAGAGCGCGCAGGACGCGCACGAAGCCATCCGCCCGACGAACCTCGACCTGCGTCCGGAGGATATCAAGGCGTCGCTGACCAAAGACCAATACAACCTCTATCGGCTGGTCTATCTGCGCTTCGTCGCCTGCCAGATGGCGGATGCGCTGTATGAGACGCAGCAGATCGAGATCGCGTCCGAATCCGGCGCGACGCTTCGTTCGAGCGCCGAGCGGCTCAAGTTCGCGGGTTTTACCGCCGTCTATGAGGAAGGCACGGACGACGCGCCGAATCAGGACGGCGAAGAGAGCAGCCTGATGGCGGACGTCAGCGAGGGCGACAAAGCCGAGATCATCTCGGACGAAGCGACACAGCATTTCACGCAGGCGCCCGCCCGCTATACGGAAGCGTCGCTCGTCCGCGCGCTGGAGGAGAAGGGAATCGGCCGCCCGTCCACCTATGCGCCGACTATCTCCACCATTTTGGCGCGCGGTTATGTCATGCGCGAGAAGAAGCAGCTCTTCCCGACCGAACTGGGCATCATGATTACGGACATGATGAAGGAGTATTTCGCGGATATCGTGGATATCGCCTTTACCGCGGGCATGGAAGAGCAGTTGGACGAGGTCGAAGAGGGCAAGCTGGATTGGCACAAGGTGCTTTCCGACTTCTACGGCCCGTTTGAAAAGACGCTGGAAAACGCGGAATCCAAAATTGAAAAGGTCGAAATCAAGGACGAGGTTTCGGATGTGCCGTGCGACAAGTGCGGCGCGATGATGGTCTACAAACTGGGGCGCTATGGGCGCTTCCTGGCTTGCCCGAATTTCCCGGAATGCCGGAACACGAAGGCGATTCAAATTGAAATCGACGCGCCCTGCCCGAAGTGCGGCGGAAAGCTCCTGCAAAAGACC
This sequence comes from uncultured Clostridia bacterium, assembly GCA_934631055.1. Taxonomy (GTDB): domain Bacteria; phylum Bacillota; class Clostridia; order Christensenellales; family Aristaeellaceae; genus Ventricola. The sequence goes on from CAKTXP010000041.1 coordinate 5,503, forward strand.
TCGCGCAAGGGGCGCAAGTTCTACGGCTGCGAGCGCTATCCGGAATGCGATTTTGTCTCGTGGGACATGCCGGTGCGGGAGAAATGCCCGAAGTGCGGAAGCTACATGACGCTTGCGCACACGAAGAAGGGCGACTTCTACGTCTGCGCGAACGAGAACTGCCGCGAAAGAGTGGCGGCACCTCAGAAGGAAGAGAACGAATGAGATACGTTGAGGGCGCCGCCCTCAAACTCCCGGAAGGGAACTGAGTTCCCTTCACCTTCCACATCCGCTTCGCGGCACACCGCGAAGCGGTGAGGTGGGAAGTGCAGGAACCTCAGGTTCCTGCTGGGGTTTGGGGCAAAGCCCCAATCGTTTTCCCAAAAAGGAGATTATGAATAAAGCAACTGTTGTCGGCGCGGGGCTTGCCGGATGCGAAGCGGCGTGGCAGATCGCCAGCCGCGGCATTCCCGTGACGCTTTACGAAATGAAGCCCCATGCTTTTACCCCGGCGCATCACAGCGCGGGCTTTGCCGAGCTGGTCTGCTCCAATTCCCTGCGCAGCGACCAGCTCACCAACGCGGTCGGTCTGCTCAAGGAAGAAATGCGCCAGCTGGACAGCCTGATTTTGCGCGCGGCGGACGCGAACCGCGTGCCTGCGGGCGGCGCGCTTGCCGTGGATAGAGAAAAATTCTCGGCATATGTGACGCAGGCCATTCGCGAACATCCGCTCATCACGGTCGTTGAAGGCGAAGTGGACGAGCTGCCGCAGGAGAACGCCGTCATCGCGACCGGGCCGCTGACCAGCGATAAACTCGCCGAAAAGATTGCGGCGCTTCCCGGTCTGGAAACGCTCAATTTCTTTGACGCCGCCGCGCCGATCGTATCCGGCGAATCGCTGGATATGACGAAGGTCTTTCGTCAGGGACGCTATGGGCGCGGAGACGATTACCTCAACTGCCCGATGAACCGCGAGGAATACGAAACGTTTTATCAGGCGCTGCTGACTGCCGAAAAGGCGGAGGTTCATGGCTTTGACGGCACGCAGGTGTTTGAAGGCTGCATGCCCATCGAGGTCATGGCGGCGCGCGGCGAAATGGTTATGGCTTTCGGACCGATGAAGCCCGTCGGTCTGGCGGACCCGCGGACGGGGCGCGAGCCTTACGCCGCCGTGCAGCTGCGCGCGGAGAATGAAGCGGGGACGATGTACAACCTCGTCGGTTTCCAGACCCGGCTCAAGTGGGGCGAGCAGAAGCGCGTCTTTTCGATGATTCCCGGGCTTGAAAACGCGGAATTCCTGCGTTACGGCGTGATGCACCGCAACACGTTCCTGCATTCGCCGGGCTTCCTCGACGCGCAGTACGGCATGATTGCCCGCCCTGGCATCTATTTCGCGGGGCAGATGACCGGCGTGGAGGGCTATGTGGAGAGCGCGTCCAGCGGACTGGTTGCGGGGCTTTCGCTTGCCCGGCGCATGCTCGGTCTGCCGCCGGTGGATTTCACGACCCGCACGGCGATCGGCGCGTTGGCGCACCATGTTTCCGGCGCGACGGGCGATTTTCAGCCGATGAACGCGAATTTTGGGCTTATCGACCCCTGTGAGAAGCGCATCCGCAACAAGCAGGAGCGCTATGGCGCTGTCGCCGCGCGGGCGCTGGATACGATTGAAGCCATCCGGAGCAATCCGCTTGCCTGCGATTTTGACCCCAAGTTCAAAAATTGACCTATCGCACGCCGCCCTGTTCAAAAGCAGAGCGGCGTGTTATAATAAGAAAACGATGGGGCTTTGCCCCAAACCCCACAAGGGAACTGAGTTCCCTTGACCTTCCGGTCCGCTTCGCGGCGGCTTCAAGAAAGTCGTCTGACAGATTGCGAAGCAATCTGAAGTGGGAAGTGCAGGAACCTCAGGTTCCTGCCGGGGTTCGGGGCAGAGCCCCGACGTGACTTTGTAATCATCGGAGGTAAATATATATGGCACTGAAAGGCACAACCATCTGCGCCGTTAAAAAGGACGGCAGGATCGCCGTCGCGGGCGACGGACAGGTGACGATGGGCGAAAGCACCATCTTCAAGGCGACCGCGCACAAGGTGCGCCGCATCTACGGCGGCAAGGTCGTCACCGGATTTGCGGGAACGGTTTCCGACGCGTTCGCGCTCTGCGACCGCTTTGAAGCCAAGCTGGAGCAGTTTTCCGGCAATCTGGAGCGCGCCGCCGTCGAGCTGGCGCAGGAATGGCGCAGCGACAAGGCGATGCGCAAGCTGGAAGCGATGCTCATCGTCGCCAGCGGCGAAACGCTGATGATCGTATCCGGAACGGGCGAGGTCATCGAGCCGGATGACGGCATTGCGGCGGTCGGTTCCGGCGGCAACTACGCGATGGCTGCCGCGCGCGCGCTCAAGGAGAACACCGATCTTTCCGCGCACGAGATCGCCGAAAAGGCGCTGCATATCGCCGCGGATATCTGCGTGTTTACCAACCATAATGTAATCGTGGAGGATGCCTGATATGGAACTTACGCCTAAACAGATCGTTCGCGAACTGGATCGCTATATCATCGGTCAGGACGACGCCAAGCGCGCGGTCGCCGTCGCCCTGCGCAACCGCTACCGCCGCGCGCAGCTCCCTGAAGAGATTCGGGATGAGATCGTCCCCAAGAACATTCTGATGATCGGCCCGACCGGCGTAGGCAAGACGGAAATCGCGCGTCGGCTGGCAAAACTGGTGGACGCGCCGTTCGTCAAGGTCGAGGCGACGAAATTCACCGAGGTCGGCTATGTCGGGCGCGATGTGGAGAGCATCATCCGCGATCTGGTGGAAGCCAGCGTCCGCATCTGCAAGGACAAGGCGAGCCAGAAGGTCAAGGCGCGCGCGACCGTGCTTGCTGAGGATCGCATTATCGACCTCATCCTGCATCCCAACCGCAAGCCGGTCAACCCCATCGACGTCCTGCTGGGCAACAAGCCCAAGCAGCCGGAGCTGCCCGCCGAGGAAAAGCAGCGCATCGCCCAAAAAGCGGACGAGCTGCGCGGTCAGCTGATGCGCGGCGAGCTGGAGGATCTCGAGGTTGAAGTCGAGGTCGAGGATGCGCCTAAGGATGTGGAGATTAACGGCGCGAGCGTGAACATCGGCTCGATGATGGGCGACATGATGCCCAAAAAGACCAAGATGCGCCGCATGAAGGTCTCCGATGCGCGCCGCCTGCTGGTCGCAGAGGAAGAGAGCAAGCTCATCGACATGGACGCTGTGACGGAGGAAGCCCTGCGCCGCGCCGAGCAGGACGGTATCGTCTTTATCGATGAGATTGATAAGGTTGCCGGACGCTCGACGAACGGACCGGACGTGAGCCGCGAGGGTGTGCAGCGCGATATCCTGCCGATCGTCGAGGGCAGCACGGTCAACACCAAGTACGGCGTGGTCAAGACGGATTACATGCTCTTTATTGCCGCGGGCGCGTTCCATGTCGCCAAGGTGACGGATCTCATTCCGGAATTGCAGGGACGTTTTCCGGTTCGCGTGAACCTCAAGCCGCTGACCTGCGAGGATTTCAAGGCGATCTTGAGCCAGACGGACAACGCGCTGACCCGTCAGTACGAAGCGCTGCTGGCTGTCGATCATGTGCATCTGCATTTTGAGGAGTCGGCGCTGGACGCGCTGGCGCAGGCGGCTCAGTTGGAGAACGAGACGAAAGAGGACATCGGCGCGCGCAGGCTGCACACGCTGTTTGAAAAAATGCTGGAGGACATCTCTTTCAACGCAGGCGGCGACATGCCGGACGTCGATGTGACGATCAACGGGGAATATGTGGCAGAACATCTCGGCGCGGACGCAAAAAAGATGGACATGCGGCAGTATATCCTGTAAAATAGAATAGAAATCAACAAGCCGCTGGTTTCAGCGGCTTTTTTGCGTAAAGAGAACGTTCAGGGGCTTTGCCCCCGAACCCCCAGCAGGAACCTGAGGTTCCTGCACTTCCCACTTTCATTTATCGCGTTGCGATAAATGGATATGAAGCTGATTTAAACCGCCGCGAAGCGAAGAGGAAAGTCCAGAAAACTCAGTTTTCTGGCGGGGTTTGGGGCAGCGCCCCAATCGTTCTTTGACTGAAAGGATCGGAGTATGCAGGCGTTTGTGATTACCGCGTATAAGGATTATGACGCGCTGAAAGCGTTGACGGCGGCGCTCAGCCGCTATGGGCTTTGCTTCGTCCATGTGGATAAGCGCGGGACGATTACCGGACAGCAGATCGACGAGCTGAACGGCATGGAGAACGTTCGGGCTGTCTGCAAACGCAAGGTCAATTGGGGCAGTGTCGAGCATCTGTATGCCATGCTCGATCTGTGCCGCATGGCGCTTGAAGACGAGCGGACGACGTATCTGCATCTGATGAGCGCGCAGGATTACCCGACGATATCCGCCGCGCAGATGAACGCGCGCTTTGACGGGGAAACGCGCCTGTTCATCCAGCGCGCAAAGACCGCGGATAACCCTGAACTTGCCCACCGCTATGAGCATTATCACTTCATGCACCTGCTCAATTACCGCGATCCCTCCGACTGGGCGCAGAACTGGGTCGGACGCATCGACCGCTGGCAGGATATGCTGCATGTGAAGCGAAAGCTCTCCGTGCCGTATAAGGGGCTGCTCTATGTCAGCCTGCCGCGCGACGCGGCGGAATTTGCGCTCCAAGACAAGAACGCCCGACGCTTCCTGCGGAAGCTGCGCACGACGTATATCCCTGAAGAATTCTATTTCCAAAACGTATTCAATGGAACGCCGTTTGAAGCGCGCATCGTCAATCAACAGCTCCATTTCTCCATCTGGGACGAGCCGGAGCGCGGGCTTCCTGCCGTGTTGGACGGCGGCGATCTGGCGCGCATCGACGCGTCCGGCTGCTGCTTTGCGCGCAAGATCGAGGGAAACAGCGCGCTGGCAAAGACGCTTCTGGAAAGGTGGGAAGGCTGATGGTCAAGAGGGTATCCGCGCCGGTGCGCAAGAGCGTGGCTGTGGTAGGCATGGCGTTTTTTGCCGCGCTGGCTTTGCTGACGAATAGCCTGCTCTGGCTGAACGCAACGACTTTGCGCGGCACGGTCAGCGCAGCGGATTACCGCGCTATCCCGCTGGAAGCTGTTGGAACTGACAACGCGCTGGGGCTTGAGCCGAATATTCCGGAGGACGGCGTCTACATGAGCGGCGGCGTGCTGCATATCCGCGGCGCGCTGTATCGCAGAGATCAGCAGGTCGGCGCAGTCAACCTGCGTGTCGGACTCGTTTGGACGCCGGAGGACGGGGAAGAAGAGGACGCCGTGACGCTGCTCAACACGCAGATGGTGCGGCTGGAGGAAGCTGACGCGCAGGCGCTGGGCGTGGACGACCACTGCGGTTTTCATGCGGCGGTCGATCCGGAACGTCTGCCGCATCAGGACGAAGCGGGGCAGTACCGCGTCGTGCTGGCGGACGATACGACGGGTTGTCTGGTCGATACGGATATCGTCGGTTTGACGCTGGACGACGGCTTAACGGTGGTCAGAAAGCAGGTAGGCGCGGATGAATAAGCTTAAAGAGATGCGCGGAAACAGGCGGCTGCTTTGCGCGGCGGCGCTTTTGGCGCTCTTTGCCGTGCAGCTGGTCATGCACATGAATTGCGATAATCTGATTTTGGATGACTGGGTCTTTCGCGACGCGACGGAGGGCGGCGCATCCATTGCGTCCTTTCTGGCGATGCGCTGGCATACATGGTCGAGCCGCCTGCTCATCGAGGGCTTGCTCTGCGTGACGACGAAGAGCATATGGCTCTGGCGCATGCTGGATAGTTTGGCAAAGGTGCTGCTGGCGTTTTCACTCTGCCGTCTGGCGAACGCGGAGAAGCGGCCGGAGATGCTGGGGCTTGCCGCGCTGCTGGCGACGGGCATCCCGTTCGCCATCCTGCGCTCGACGGGCTGGCAGGCGACGAGCCTGAATTATGATGTGCCGCTCGCCTGTGCGGCGATGGCTTGCATTCCCTTGGCGGATGCGCTGTGGAAGCGAAAGACGCCGGTCGGCATGGCGGCTGCCGCCCTTCTCTGCGCGGTGCTGGGCTCGAATCAGGAGCAGACGGCGGCGCTGCTCTTCGGCGCGCATCTGGTTTTGGGCGCGGCGCTCATCATGCGGGACAAAAAGGCGTCGCCGGTCATCATTGCGGTGTTTGCAATCGCCTGCGCGGAATTGGCGGCACACCTTCTCTGCCCCGGAAACGCCCTGCGCGCGCAGGAATCCGTCGCAATGGTCAACCTGCGGGATTATGGTCAGTTCACACTGATAGACAAGCTGGATATCGGTCTGACGAGTACGGCGGCGCTGCTGATTTATACGTTCAACCCCGTTTTGCTCGGCTGCGGCGCGGTCGTCTGCGCGACGGTGTTCGCGCGGAAGCGGGGCATTCGGGCAAAGCTGATGGTGCTGCTTGTGACGGGGTTCATCCTTCGCGCGTTTCTGGCGGATAAAACTCGGTCGGCGGCATGGCTTGCGGCGGGCAACGCGCCCTTTAACGAGATGCAGAGCTATGCGCTGCTGCTGGGCGCGGCGGGATGCGGCGAGGATATCCGATTTGTGATGATGGCGCTGACGACCTTTGCGCTGGGGCTGATGGCTGTTTCGCTCTATCTGTCCATTGGCGAAAGACCGCTGGCGGCTTGCGCGGTATTCGTCTTTGCGCTGGGATTTGCCGCGCGGATGGCGATGAGCTTCAGCCCGACCGTCGTGGAGAGCGGCGAGCGGACGATGCTTCCGCTGTACGGCGCGATGATGCTCTGCGCGCTGCTGTGCCTGCGCGACGTTCGGGAAGAGGGCGGCAGAAAGAAGCCTGTCACGGCGGCGTATGTCGTCTGCGGGCTGGTCGCGGCGGCGAATTTTGCATCCAGCTTCATGCTTGCGATGTAAAATCGTTGACAACGCCGCCCGCAGGGCATATAATAAGGGTCGAATATTTCGTTCCCGTTGAGGAAGAGGAGTACGCGGACGTCGCCGCCAGAGAGGGCAGACCCACAGGCTGAAAGGTCGCCCGGGAAGGACGCGCGCGGAAGGTCGCTTCGGAGGGGCGCGGGTCAAAGGAGCTTTCCCTGAGCCTGCGCGGGCGCGCCCGATACAGCGCACAGAGGCGTCCGCTTTTGCGGCGCGAAATAAGGTGGTACCACGCAGGTTGCTGCGTCCTTTGGGACGTGCGGTCTGCGTTTTTTTATATCACTGGAAGATTCTTTAGGGTAAAATGAAGAGGTTTAATCTCATTTACCGCGAAGCGGTAAATGGAGTGGGAAATCCAAGAACCTCAGGTTCTTGGCAGGGTTTGGGACGGAGTCCCAAGCGTTTCCTTTCGTGTTTTTAAGGAGAAAGCGCATGAACTTTCAGACGAACATGATTCCGGGCATTTGCGCGATGATCGTCGGCGCGCTGCTCACCTTCGGCGCGGGCAGGCTCTGCCGGAAGGAAAAAGATGTGCCGCAGGTCAAGCTCATCGGCGTGGGGCTTGTCGTTATCGGCGCATTGACGGTGTTTTTGGTGTAAGGTTATTGAATCAGCTAATATTTCGCATAAGCGGAAAGGAATAGGATTATGGAACAGAACAAAGCCGCTCAGATGGACAAGGTGTATAACCCGCAGACCATCGAAGGAGAGCTGTACAAAGAGTGGGAGGAGAACGGCGCGTTCGTGGCGCATCGCGAGGAAGGCAAAAAGCCCTTCACCATCGTCATGCCGCCGCCGAACATCACCGGTCAGCTGCACATGGGCCACGCGATGGACGGCGTGCTTCAGGACAGCCTGACCCGCTATCACCGCATGAAGGGCGATCCGACCCTCTGGCTGCCCGGCACCGACCATGCGTCCATCGCGACCGAGGTCAAGATCGTCGAGGCGATGCGCAAGGAAGGGCTGGATAAGCACGACGTCGGTCGCGAGGAGTTCCTGCGCCGCGCATGGGCTTGGAAGAACGAGTACGGCGGACGCATCGTCCGTCAGACCCGCCGCATGGGCAACAGCTGCGACTGGAGCCGCGAGCGCTTTACGATGGACGAGGGATGCAACAAGGCGGTCGTCGAGGTCTTTAACCGCCTGTATGAAAAGGGCTTGATCTACCGCGGCAACCGCATGGTCAACTGGTGCCCCTGCTGCAATACGTCCATCTCCGACGCGGAGGTCGAGTATCAGGAGCAGGAAGGTCATTTCTGGCACCTGCTCTATACGGTCAAGGAGACCGGCGAGAAGCTCGAGCTGGCGACCACCCGTCCGGAGACGATGCTGGGCGATACCGCCGTCGCCATCAACGGCGACGACCCGCGCTATAAGCATCTGCACGGCTGCCATGTCATCCTGCCGCTGATGAACATCGAGATCCCGATCGTCTGCGATGAGCATGCCGATATGGAAAAGGGCACCGGCGTCGTGAAGATCACGCCGGCGCACGACCCGAACGACTTTGAAGTCGGTCAGCGCCATGACCTGCCCGTCGTCCGCGTGTTCACCTATGACGGACATATGACCGGCGCGAAGGAAAAGGCGGAGAACGACGCGCTGTTTGCCAGCGGCAAGGCGACAGTCGGCGAGCCGCGCGTCATCGACTGCGGCAAGTACGCGGGCATGACGACGATGGAAGCCCGCAAGGCGATTGTCAAGGATCTCGAAGAGGGCGGCTACCTCAAGAGTGTTGAGCCGCTCAAGCATGAGGTCGGCACCTGCTACCGCTGCCACACGACCATCGAGCCGATGGTCTCCAAGCAGTGGTTCGTCAAGATGGAGCCGCTGGCAAAGCCCGCCGTCGAGTGCGTCAGGAATGGCGAGGTCCGCTTCGTGCCGGAGCGCTTCGCGAAGAACTATATGACGTGGATGGAGAATATCCGCGACTGGTGCATCTCCCGCCAGCTCTGGTGGGGTCACCGCATTCCGGCGTGGTACTGCGACGACTGCGGCGAGATCATCGTTGCCCGCGAAACGCCGGCCGTCTGCCCCAAGTGCGGCTGCACGCATCTGGCGCAGGACGAGGACGTTCTGGATACATGGTTCTCTTCCGCGCTGTGGCCCTTCTCCACGCTCGGCTGGCCGGACAAGACGGAGGATTTGGCGTATTTCTACCCGACCAGCGTGCTGGTCACGGGCTATGACATCATCTTCTTCTGGGTCGCCCGCATGATCTTCTCGGGCATCGAGCAGATGGGCAAGCCGCCGTTCCACACCGTGCTGATTCACGGTCTGGTGCGCGACGCGCAGGGACGCAAGATGAGCAAATCGCTGGGCAACGGCGTCGATCCGCTGGAGATCATCGATCAGTACGGCGCGGACGCGCTGCGCTTCTCGCTGGTCATGGGCGTCAGCCCGGGAAACGATATGCGCTTCTCCACCGA
>CAKTXP010000042.1 GCA_934631055.1 uncultured Clostridia bacterium
CGGCTCATCTGGAAACCCTATCGTTTGAATTCATGTGCATTACCTGTCATAATTCTCCAAAAAGGAGTGTTCCTCCCCCTTCGTTTTCCAGCCGGGCATGGTATCCAGACAGACGGAGTGGATGCTGTTGAAAATGCTCTTTTCGATATCGGGGTTGTCGCGTCTCAGCCGCTTGAGCAGCTGCTTGACCTCCTGCCGCTTGGAACCGCCTCCGCCATTGTCGCACATCGTGCAGTTTTCCGTGAACCGGCAGGCGCACTGGATGAATTCCAGCTCGTGTGCATTCTTCCAGCGGATGATATCCTCCTCATGGATGCAGTACATCGGGCGGATCAGCTCCATGCCCTCAAAGTTGCTGCTGTGCAGCTTGGGGAGCATCGCCTGAAGCTGCGCGCCGTAGAACATCGCCATGACGGTCGTCTCGATGACGTCGTTGAAATGATGTCCCAGCGCGATTTTATTGCAGCCCAGCTCCTTCGCCTTGCTGTACAGATAGCCGCGGCGCATGCGCGCGCAGAGGTAGCAGGGATTATGGTCGCTGTTGTTGGCGACATCGAACACATCCGTTTCAAAAATGGTGATGGGAACATTCAGCAGCGCGGCGTTCTGCTCGATCTTCCGTCGGTTGATCTCGTTATAGCCGGGATCCATCACCAGAAAGACCGTCTCAAAATGCACCTTGCTGTGGCGCTGAAGCTCCTGCATCAGCTTCGCCATCAGCATGGAATCCTTGCCGCCGGAGATGCAGACCGCGATCTTATCCCCTTCCTGGATCAGCTCATACCGCTTGACGGCGAGGATAAACGGCTTCCAAAGCTCTTTGCGGTACGTCGTCAGGATACTGCGCTCGACCCGCTGATAAAACTCAAATTCTCTCTTCATTTCGTCCATTCTCCGTAGCATTTGTCAAAGATATCCATAAAGCGCGAAAGCTCTTCGTCCGTCGTCAGGTGGCTCAAGCTGATCCTGAACGAACTCATCGCCCGCTGGCGGTTCCGGCTGACGGCAAAGACCGCGCGCGACGGCGTCCCCTCCACCGAGCAGGCGGATTTGACCGAAACGCACACGCCTTCTTCATCCAGCCTGCGCGCGATCTCCGCGCCCTTGACGCCCTGCACGCTCAGATTCAGAATATGCGGAACGGCGTGTGCCGGGCTGTTGAGCTGCACTTTGGGATACGCCGAAAGCGCTTTTCTGAGCGTCTGATTGAGCTGAGCAACATGCGCGCGGCGCGCCTCCAGCTCGTCCACCGCCAGCATGAGCGCCGTATCCATCGCCGCCGTCAGCCCCACCGCGGGCGTCCCGCTGCGATAGAGCGACGCGCTGACGCCGCCGTGGATGAGCGGCTCCATACCGACCTCTTCCCGACGAAGCAGCAGTCCGGAGCCGTTCAGCCCGTAGAACTTATGCGCCGCGACGCTCATCGTATCGGCGTATTCAAACCGCGTCGGGATCTTGCCAACCGCCTGCGTCGCGTCCACATGCAGTCTGCAATTCGGGTAGTTTTTCAAGCTCTCCGCGATCTCCCGAATCGGCTGGATCACGCCCAGCTCGCTGTCCACCGCGCAGACCGTGACCAGAACGGTATCCTTCCTCATCAGCGACGCCAGCTCTTCCAGATCGACGCGTCCCTCGCGGTCAAGGCTTACCACGTCGATCTGCGCGCCCTGCTCCTGCATCGCCGTCAGGCATCCGCTGACCGACGCATGTTCCAGCGGCGTGGTGACGACATGCCGCCCGATGTGGCGGCTGGCGCGCAGAATGCCCTTGATGGCGGTATTGTTCGACTCGCTCGCTCCGGACGTCTGAATGATCTCCGTCGGCTTTGCGCCAAGCCGCGCCGCCATATCGTCAAGGCTCTCGTGCAGGATGCGCGCCGCCTGCCGCCCCGCCGCATGCTTGCTGTTGGCGTTGCCGATACAGAGCCGCTCGACCTCGCAAAAGCGCGCCAATACCCGCTCATCGACCGGCGTATTGGCGGAATAATCCAGATAGATCATGCGTGTTCCTTCCGTTTACCCCTCTTACAGCGCGAAACGCCCGTCCTTGAAGATGACGACCTCGCGTCCGTCGCTCGTCGTGCCTATGATGGACAGATCGTCCGTGCCGACCATGAAATCCACATGCTCGCTGCTGACCGCGTTGATTCCGCGGACAAGCAGCTCTTCGTCGCTCAGGTCGTCGCCGCCCGGCACGCATGCCGGATACGCTTGACCGAACGCAAAATGGCACGCCGCGTTCTCGTCAAAGAGCGTGTTGTAATAGAGCAGACCGCTCTGCGCAATCGGCGAATCGACCGGCACCAGCGCAATCTCGCCCAGATAATGCGAACCCTCATCCGTTTCGATGGCTTGGCGCAGAACGTCCTCGCCCTTGTCGGCGTGGATGCCGACGATGCGCCCGTGTTCGAGCGTCAGACGGATGCCCTCGACAAGATTTCCGTCCAGCGCCAGCGGCTTGGACGCGCAGAGCACGCCGTCCACCGCGTCCCTCTGCGGCGCGGAAAAGACCTCTTCCGTCGGCATGTTCGCGACAAAGCGCACGCCGGATTTCGCCGTGTCCGCGCCAGCCAGCCAGACATGCTCCTTCGGCATGCCGACCGTCACGTCCGTGCCGAGCGCATTCTTGTAGCGCACCTTCGTCAGCTTAAGCGCATTGAGCTTCGCCGCGTATTCATCCAGATGCGCGCAATGACTGTGCCAAGCCTGCACCGCATCGCCGCCCTCCTTCACGCGCACCGTCGCAAAGATGGCGTCCCAGAGCTTTTCCATCGCGGCATCGTCCGTGTCATTCGGAAAGACCTTCTTTGCCCAGCTCGCCACCGGAACGCTCACCACGCACCATGGGAAACCGTTGGACATCATCATGCGGTAGAATTCCTTCTGATCGCGCCCGTCCGCATCCCGCTTTCGGCTCAGCCGATCCGGATCCACCCCGCGCAGATTCTCCGGATCGCTCGCCGCAATCGTGATATATCCTGCGCCAGCCCTGCCCAGCTCGGCATTCTTCTGCACATCCCACGGATAGTTCGAGTCGAACACGCTGTCATCCGCATAGAGATAGCGTTCGCGGCTGCAAAAGTCATCCCTCCATTCCATGACGACATCCCTTGCACCAAGCTCAAAGCAGGCTTGATTCAGCATCCGTCCGAACGCCGCGCAATCCACCGGACAGCGCACGACGACCGTCTGCCCCTTCTGCACATTGATTCCAACGCCGGCGACGAGTCTGGCGTACTGCATCAGCATATTTTCATTCATGGCTTTACCTCCTAATAAGGGGCAACGATTGGGGCTTCGCCCCAAACCCCACAAGGGAACTAAGTTCCCTTGACCTTCTACTACGCTGCCGCTTTGCGACAGCTGATGATAACGTTGATTTAAACCACCGCGAAGCGAAGCAGGGAGTCTGAGGGGATTGGAATCACGCGCCCGCTGTGCGGGGTTCAGCGTGACGGAAATCGGAAATCACAAGGAGCGCTTGCGCGTTCGCGAAGCGGGCGCGTCTGCCGCAGGCAGAGGACAGCGCCCCTATGTGAGTTTCCCGGGGTGGCAGACCAGCGTAACCCCCTGCGTCCCCTCTTCTGCGCTCCGTCGATTGTACAACATATTGTGGGAAAAAATCAAGCGCTCCCGTAATTTCGGGTTTTCTCAAAAGCTCAATTGTGCTATAATGGCGTAAGTTTCACGCATGTTTTTCTCGGAGGTCATCATGGATCATTTCGATATTGCCGTCATCGGCGCGGGACACGCCGGCTGCGAAGCCGCGCTTGCCTGCGCGCGCATGGGGCTTGATACGCTGCTTCTGACGCTCAATCTGGATTCCATCGCGCTCATGCCCTGCAATCCCGCCATCGGCGGCACCGGCAAGGGGCATCTCGTCCGCGAGATCGACGCCCTCGGCGGCGAGATGGGGCGCGCTATCGACGATACGTTCATCCAATCCCGCATGCTCAATACGGGCAAGGGCCCCGCTGTTCATTCCCTGCGCGCGCAGGCGGATAAACGCGCCTACCAGCAGCGCATGAAGCGCGCGCTCTTTGCCGAGCCGCGCCTGACCATCCGTCAGGGTGAATGCGGCAGATTCCTGACCGAAAACGGCGCCATCTGCGGCATCGAAACGACGACCGGCGCGGCGATCTCCTGCAAGGCGGTCGTCGTCTGCTCCGGCGTGTATATGGACAGCCGCATCATTATCGGCGAATGCAGCTGGATGGGCGGTCCGCAGGGGCTTCTCTCCTCTTCCCATCTGGCGAACGCGCTCCGCGAGCTGAATATCTCCCTGCGCCGCTTCAAGACGGGAACGCCGCCGCGCGTAGAGGAAGCCTCCATCGACTTCGACGAGATGGAGCCTCAGCCCGGCGACGAGGTGATCACGCCGTTCTCCTTCCTGACCGACGGCGTGCTGGAAAACCGCGCCCAGTGCTACCTGACCTACACCAACGAGGAAACGCACCGCATCATCCGCGAGAACATCCACCGTGCGCCGATGTACGCCGGCACGATCCACGGAACGGGCGCGCGCTACTGCCCTTCCATTGAGGACAAGATCATGCGCTTCGCGGATAAGGATCGCCACCAGCTCTTCCTTGAGCCGGAGGGGCTGGATACCGTCGAATGGTATGTGCAGGGGCTTTCCACCTCCATGCCGGAGGACGTACAGCTGGCCATGCTGCATACGATACCCGGTCTGCGCCATGCGCGCGTGCTTCGTCTGGCGTATGCCATTGAATACGAGTGCATCGACCCGCTTCAGCTCCGCGCCGACCTGTCCCTTCGCGCCGTACCGGGCATGTACTTCGCCGGGCAGGTCAACGGAACGAGCGGCTATGAAGAAGCCGCCGCACAGGGCATCCTCGCGGGCATCAACGCCGCGCGCTTTGTTCAGGACAAGCCGTCCGTCATCCTCGGACGCGACACATCGTATATCGGCGTACTGGTGGACGACCTGACGACCAAAGGCACGAACGAGCCTTACCGCATGATGACCAGCCGATGCGAATACCGCCTGCTCCTGCGTCAGGACAACGCCGACCTGCGGCTGACGGAGATCGGCTATGACGTCGGTTTGGCAAGCCGTGAGCGGCTCGAGCGCATGCAGAAAAAGCGGCAGATGACGGAGGACGTCATCGCGCGCCTGAAAAAGACCTGGCTGCCCAAGTCCGACGTGCTGGACGCATGGCTCGCCGCGCACGGACAGCAGAGCGCAACGGGAAGCGTCTGCGCCGCCGACCTTCTGCGCCGTCCGGGCATCTACTATGAAGATCTGGCGGATATCGACCCGCATTACGAGCAGCTCCCGCTTGCCGTCAGCGAACAGGTGAACATCTCGCTGCGCTATGCGGGCTATATCGACAAGGAGCGCCGTCAGGTCGAATCCTTCCGTCAAGCGGAGAACCGCCTCCTGCCGCAGGATTTTGACTACATGACGCTCGACGGTCTGCGCATTGAAGCGCGCCAGAAGCTGACCGCCCAGCAGCCGCGTTCCATCGGCGAAGCGAGCCGCATTTCGGGCGTTTCTCCGGGAGACGTAACGGTGCTGATGGTCTGGCTGACGAAGCGGGAAGCGTTAGGGGAAAACGTTGGGGCTCTGCCCCAAACCCCGGCAGGGGAATAATTCCCCTGCACCCCCGCTACGCTATCACTGTGCGATAGCTGAGGGATGATTATATATCAAAAAATGACTTGCTGAGCTTTGAAACTCGGCAAGTCATTTTATTTGCAAGCTGCTATATTCTCCAGCTATCACGCAGTGATAGCGTAGCGGGAAATCCAAGAACCTCAGGTTCTTGGTGGGATTGGAATCATGCGCCCGCTGTGCGGGATTCAGCATGATGGAAATCGGAAATCACAAGAAACGCTTGCGTTTCTATGTGAGTTTCCCGGATGTTTGGGGCAAAGCCCCAACCGTCCCCCCGTTCCCCTTACGCCTTCGCCAGCTCAACCGCGATCTGCGCCGCAGCGCGCGCGTTGTTGTACGCCAGCTGGATGTTGGTCTTAAGGCTGTCGCCGCCGGTCAGCTCAACGATATGCGCCAGCAGGAACGGCGTGATGTTCTTGCCCTTGACGCCGGCTTCATCCGCCATCGCCATCGCCTTGTCGATGACCGCGCTCATCTCGTCAAAGTCCATCGCGTACTCTTCCGGAACCGGATTACCGATGAGCATGCCGCCCTGCAAGCCCATGCCCCACTTCGCCTTGGCAATCGCCGCGACGTCCGCCGGAGTCTTGGCGTTGCAGTCAACGCCGAAACCGCTCTTGCGGCAGTAGAATGCCGGGAAATCATCCGTATTCAAGCCCAGCACCGGAACGCCCATCGTCTCCAGATATTCAAGCGTGCGCCCGATATCCAGGATCATCTTCGCGCCCGCGCAGACGACCGCAACCGGCGTATGCGCCAGCTCCTGCAGATCCGCGCTGACGTCCATGGTCACTTCGCCGTGACGATGCACGCCGCCGATGCCGCCGGTCGCAAAGATGTGGATGCCCGCCATGTTCGCCAGAATCATCGTGGTCGCAACGGTCGTCGCGCCGGTCAGCTTCTGCGCAACGACGATCGGCAGATCGCGGCGGCTGACCTTCAGCACGCCCTTCGCTTCGCACATGCGAACCAGTTCCGCCTCGGTCAGACCGCACTTGAGGCGTCCGTCGATAATCGCCATCGTCGCCGGAATCGCGCCCTGCTCGCGGATGATCTTCTCCACCTCGCGCGCAAAGCTCAGGTTCTCCGGATACGGCATGCCGTGGCTGAGAATCGTGCTTTCCAGCGCGACGACCGGCTTGCCGGTACGAACGGCTTCCTCGATTTCGGGGGTGATGTCCATGTACGCTTTCAGATCAAAATTGCTCATTTGATATACTCCTTTACCATATTCTCAATTGCCGCGGGACTCATCTCGCGGCTGATGGTGTCGCTTGAAGAAATGGCGACCATGCCTGCGCCCATGCCAAAGGCAAGCGTGTCCTCCGCAGAGTAACCGTGCCGGGTCGCGTAGATGATGCCCGCCAGCGACGCGTCGCCCGCGCCGGTCGCGTTCACCATACCGTCAAACGCGCGGCAAACGCCCCAGATGGCGCCCTCCGGACCTTTGTAGAACATGCCGTCCTTGCCGAGGGAGACGAACACGCGGCGCACGCCTTTTCCGCGCACAATGTCGCATGCCATTTCGACGTTCTCCGGCGTATCCACCGGACAGTCGCTCAGGATCTCCAGCTCCATGCGGTTGGGCTTGATCGTATCGAAGCATCCGATATACGGACGAATCTCCCTCGCCCATGCCGTAGAAACCGGATCGAGATACAGCGGTCTGTCACAGACCTGCGCCAGACGCTCGATGGTTTTAGCGGAAAGGTTGCCGTCGCAGACGACCAGATCCGCCCCGCAGAGCAGGTCGCGCGATTCGTCGATGATCTGCGGATTGAGCTGCTTGATAATGTGCATATCGCTCATCGCCAGCAGCATGTCGCCGTCGCCATCCATGATGGAAATGTAGCTGGAAGAACGCTCGCCGGGCAGAACGCGCGCGGCGCTCATATCAATGCCCGCCTTGGTGCAGCCCTCGATGATGCCGCGCCCCTGTACGTCGTCGCCGACAACGGTGATCAGTCGAACATCCTCGCCCAGACGGGCAAGGTTCTCGCAGATATTCCGGCAGACGCCGCCCAGAGACGTATGCAGCGAACCGGGGTTGGAATCGCGCATGATGAGCTGTCTGTCGCTCCTGCCGTGGATATCCATATTGGCGCCGCCGATCCCGGCAATATAACCCATGTTCAGAAAAACCTCCCTGCTTCAAAAGCAGTTTTGCCCGCTTCCTGTGTGTTCAGTTCTATTGTATCGTTTTTCGCGCAAAAAAGCAAGAGAAAGAGCGTCCCGGCTGAATATCCGAACATTCTTCATAATCATGTCTTTCATTTTCGTGATTTTCTTGCTTTTCCATCGTCCGGTCGCTATAATATAGAAGATTTGCGCGGCGGTCAGTCGCGCGGAAATTTCATAGCACAAAGGAGTTTTCGCCATGCAGAACCAAGGTATCCGCGATGCCCGCAAGCTGGGCGTGCCGAAGCTGCTGATTCTCGGACTTCAGCACATGTTCGCCATGTTTGGCGCAACGGTACTCGTTCCCGCGCTGACGGGTCTTTCCGTTTCCGCGACGCTTCTCTTTGCCGGCTTGGGCACGCTGTTCTTCCATTTCCTGACCAAGGGCAAAGTTCCCGCCTTCCTGGGCAGCTCGTTCGCCTACCTCGCCGGTTATGCCGCCATCGCGCCCAACGGCGAAACGGCGCTGCTTCCGTACGCCTGCGTCGGCGTAGCCTGCTCGGGTCTGCTGTACCTGATTCTGTCTGCGCTGGTTCGCAGCTTCGGCGCGAACCGCGTCATGCGCTTCTTCCCGCCCGTCGTCACCGGTCCGATCATCATCTGCATCGGCATGACGCTGGCGAACTCCGCCATCAATAACTGCACCGGAAGCTGGGATATCGCGCTGGTTGCCATCCTGACGGTTGTCATTTTCAACATCTGGGGCAAGGGCATGCTGCGCATCATTCCGATCCTGCTGGGCGTGCTGGTTTCTTATGCGTATGCCGCGGTGACCGGCCGCGTGGATTTCTCCGGCGTCGCTCAGGCTGCATGGATCGGTCTCCCGGTCAAGTATGAGAACACCGTGTTCTCCCTGATCGGCAACTGCGACGTCAACCTGCTGGTGACCGCCATCATCGCCATCATGCCGATCGCGTTCGCAACGATGATCGAGCATATCGGCGATATCTGCGCCATCTCCTCCACGGTCGGCGAAAACTTCATCGCTGATCCGGGTCTGCATCGCACGCTGCTGGGCGACGGTCTTGCAACGTCGATCGCTTCCCTGTTCGGCGCGCCTGCCAACACGACCTACGGCGAAAACACCGGCGTTCTCGCTCTGACCCGCGTCTATGATCCGCTGGTCATCCGTCTGGCAGCGATTTACGCCATCATCGCTTCCTTCTGTCCGAAGTTCGCGGCGCTCGTTTCCGCAATGCCGACCGGCACCATCGGCGGCGTTTCCCTGATTCTCTACGGCATGATCTCCGCCATCGGCGTGCGCAATCTGGTCGAGAATCAGGTCGATCTCTCCAAGAGCCGCAACGTCATCGTTGTCTCTCTCATCATCTCCCTCGCGCTGGGCATCACCTTCTCCAGCGCCAGCGCGATCACCTTCCATGTCGGTGAGTTCACGCTGAACTTCTCCGGTCTGGCTGTCGCCGCCATCGTCGGCATCGTGGTCAACGCCATTCTGCCGGGCAAGGATTACAGCTTCCAGAACGACTACGACAACGGCAAGACGATGGAAGACAACGGCAAGATCATCTAAGACGATTGGGGCTTTGCCCCAAGTCCGGGAAACTCGTATGGAGGCGCTGTCCTCTGCCTGCGGCAGACGCGCCCGCTATGCGAACGCATAAATGCTCCCTACGATTTCCAATTTCCACCGTACTGAATCCCGCACAGCGGGCGTACGGTTCCAATTCCCTACAAGGGAACTTTGTTCCCTTGACCCTTGCTACGCTATCGCTTTGCGATAGCTGAAAGTCGATATCCTACACCAGAATGGCTTGTTGAATCATGACGTTCAACAGGTCATTCTTCTTTTATTTTCACTGATTGCGCAGCAATCAGAAGTGGGAAATCCAAGAACCTCAGGTTCTTGGTGGGATTGGAATCATGCGCCCGCTGTGCGGGATTCAGCATGATGGAAATCGGAAATCACAAGAAACGCTTGCGTTTCTATGTGAGTTTCCCGGATGTTTGGGGTGAAACCCCAAGCGTACCCCAATTGACACATTCCTTCCCGATGCGTATAATAGAAGATGACTTTATATGCACTTTTACTTGCCGCGCCAAGGAGGAAACCCTATGGAAAAACGCCCGATTCTGGCGATCATGTATGATTTTGACCATACGCTCTCCCCGCGGGATATGCAGGAATACGGCTTCATCCCCGATTTAGGCATGGAACCGGATATTTTCTGGAGCAAATGCGTCGCCGCAATGAAAAAGAACCAGATGGATCAGATCCTCGCCTATATGTATATGATGATCGAGGAAGCCAAGGGAAAATTCATCGTCAACCGGCAGATGCTCCGCGATCTGGGAAAGGATGTCCAGCTGTTTGACGGCGTTTCGACGTGGTTCGCCCGCGTCAACGCCTACGCGGAAAGCCGCGGTCTGACGCCCGAACACTATATCATCTCTTCCGGTCTGAAAGAAATCATTGAAGGCACGCCCATCGCAGGCGAATTCAAGGAGATCTACGCCGCATCCTTCTGCTATGACGAGCATGGCGTCGCCTGCTGGCCCGCGATGGCGGTCAATTACACCAGTAAGACCCAGTTCCTTTTCCGCATCAATAAAGGTGTGCTGGATGTGACCGAACACCGTGCGCTCAATGAATTTATGCCCGAAGAAAAGCGGCGCGTGCCGTTCTCCAATATGATCTATATCGGCGACGGTCTGACCGATGTGCCGAGCATGAAGCTGACCAAGCTCAACGGCGGACATTCCATCGCCGTCTGGCAGGATGACAGCCGTATCAGCAGCGAAATGCTGCTTGAAGGCCGGGTGGACTTCACCGCCCCCGCTGATTACAGCGCCGGAAGCGAGATGGAGCATACCGTTTTCTCCGTCATCGACCAGATCGCCGCATCGGCAAAGACCGCCAAGATGCACGTTGACGCATGCGACCGCGCGCGCAAGGCACAGGAGGCATAAACGAATGAAGAAGAAACTGCTCGTGCTGGATATCGACGGCACCCTGACCAATACCCGCAAGGAGATCACGCCAAAGACCCGCGAAGCCATCCTGAAGATCGAAGCACTGGGGCATTACGTCGCTCTCGCTTCCGGCAGACCGACCGGCGGACTGCGGATGTTCCTGGACGAGCTGGATTTTCCCAAATACGGCAACTATACCATCAGCTACAACGGCGCCTGCGTCTCCAATGCGCAGACCGGCGAGGTCGTCTATAAGAATCTCCTGCCGGACTACGTCGCGCCGTGGATGCTCGATTACGCCCGCGAGCATGATTTAGGCATGTGTACCTATGAGGGACTGGATTTCCTCTGCGGTACGCGGATGGACCGCTATCTGGAACGCGAAGCACAGCTCAACCACTTCAACGAAGTCATGGTCGAGAATTTCGACGCCTACCGCAATATCGACCTGTTCAAAGTCCTGCTGACCGCCCCGCCCACGCGCGCGGAAGAGCATCAGAAGCGCCTTGCCCGCCGCTTTATCGGCAAGCTGAGCATCTATCGCAGCGAGCCGTTCTTTATCGAAGTCATGGCGCGCGGCGTGGACAAGGGCGCGGCTATCGCGGGCTTGATCGAGCGGCTCGGCTTGGAGCGCGAGGACGTCATCGCCTGCGGCGACGGGCTGAACGACCTGTCGATGATCCGCTATGCCGGTCTGGGTGTCGCCATGGCAAACGCTCAGCCGGAGGTCAAGGAAGCCGCGGACGCCGTCACTCTCAGCAACGATGAAGACGGCGTTGCCGAAGTCATTGAGAAGTACATCCTGAACGTCTGAGCGCGCGAAGGCTGAAAAAGAGCGTCATCCCCTGCGCCGCCGCAAGCGAAATGACCGCGCCCCAGAGCGCGATTTTCGGAATCAGGCAGTAGACCGCCGTCACGCCCGCCAGGCTGGCGGCAAGGGATATCTTGAGCGACGTTTTCTGCAATCCGAGCGCATTCATCATGCCGCCGCAGACGTGGTTCATCGCCATTACCGGCACAAGCGGACAGGCGGCGCGCAGCAGCGGCAGAAGCGCCGCCTGTTTATAAAACACGTCTGCAATCAGCGGAGCAAAAAGGAATACGCCCGCCATCGCGCCGCATCCGACCAGCAGCGTCGCCGCCAGCATGCGCCTTGAAAGACAGCCCAGCGGTCTGCCTTCCGCCTGCATGCGCGTCAATTCAGGCGACGCCGCCATGCTCAGACTGCACACGATGAATGACGGCATCATCAGCACGGGCTTGAGCATGCCGTGGAATATGCCAAGGCTCGCCATCGCCTGTTCCGCAGAAAACCCAAACAGCCGAAGTCTCGCCGGAATGAGCGACGCGTTCACCGTCTGCATCAGCGCGGAAACAAGCCGCATGCCCGTCAGCGGAAGCGCAAGCGCGAGCAGTTCTTTGAAGATGGGTTTTCGCGCGCCGTCTCCTCGCTTGAACAAGGTTCGCAGGCAAAGGCTCAAAATCAGCAGAAAGCCCGCCGTTTCGCCAGCCAGCGCCGCCGCAGCAGGAATCGCGGCAACCAGCGTCAGCGGCATGCCGCGCAGACCATAGACCAGCCTGACGCACAACAGCGCGCGGACGATCTGTTCAAGCAGTTCGCTGACGGCGGGCGCGACCGGTTTTCCAATGCCGTAAGCATAGCCATTCAACACGCAGGACACGCCAAGGATCGGGATACATGGCAGATACAGCAGCAGCGCGGGCATCGTCCGGATATCGCCGAGCCACGCGCAGAGCGCTTCCCGCATCCAAAACGCAAGGACTGCAAGCAGCAGGCTGACCGCAAGCGAGAGCGCCGCCGCGCACCGCAGTGTGCGCACGCGCTTCCCCTCTTCCTCTTTGGCGCTCATGCGCGTGACTGCCATCGGCAGACCGGAGACGACCGGCGTGATGAGCAGCATCTGTGCGCTCTGCGCCAGTTCGCAAAGCCCCATCGCCTGCGCGCCCAATTCGCGCGAAAGCCATATTCTCAGCAGAAAACCCAGCGTCCGCACGACAAAATGCGAGCAGCTGAGGAAAACCGTCTTTTTGACCAGCGAGCGCATCCCTTCATCACCCGTGGAAGGTATGCGCTCAGCGAACGGGTTAGACCGGGGGACGAGGGGGATACGCGAGGGTTACGTCGGGTTGCCACCCGAACCCGCCTGAGGGATTTCAGTCCGGGAAACTCGTATAGAAACGCAAGGCGTTTCTTACGATTTCCGATTTCCATCACGCTGAATCCCGCACTGCGGGCGCGTGATTCCAATCCCCTCAGACTCCCTTCTTCCGCTTCGCGGCAGTTTCAATATATTTATCCTCAGCTGTCGCAAAGCGACAACTAAGGAATAATGATTTTAACCGCAGCGAAGCGATACGGGAAGTCCAGAAACCTCAGGTTTCTGGCAGGATTTGGGACAGAGTCCCAATCGTCCCCCCCAAATCGTCCCCTCTCCCCCATCGTCTTAAAAAGGAGTTATCATGTTCGATAAATGGGATCATCGTTTTATGGAAATGGCGCAGCTCGTTTCGACTTGGGCGAGCTGCTATCAGCAGGAGCGGAAAATCGGCGCGGTCATCGTCAAGGATAAGCGCGTGATGACCACCGGCTATAACGGCGCGCCGTCCGGCGTCAAGACCTGCGTCGAGCGCGGCGAATGTCTGCGCAAAAAGCTGGGTATCCCTTCCGGCACACGCCACGAAATGTGTTACGCCGTCCACGCGGAACAGAACGCCATCATTCAAGCGGCAAAGCTCGGCGTCAATATCGACGGCTCGACCCTTTACTGCACCCATCAGCCCTGCATCCTCTGCGCCAAGATGATCGTCAACGCGGGCATCGTCCGCGTCGTCTATCACAGCGGCTATCCGGACGACTTCGCTCTCAACATCTTCAAAGAAGCGGGCGTCAAGGTCGAGTGCTTCACCGAATAACAGGAGGAACGAACATGCCGCGTCTTTACGTCGTTGCCACGCCGATCGGCAACCTTTCCGATATCAGCCCCCGCGCGCTGGAAACGCTGAAAAACTGCGCGCTCATCGCCGCGGAGGACACGCGCGTCACCCGCGCCCTGCTCAACCACTTCGACATCAACACGCCCTGCGTTTCCAACCATCAGCATAACGAAGAGAACCGCGCCGCGCCGCTCATCGAGCGCATGCTCGCCGAGGAGATCGACGTCGCCGTCGTCACCGACGCGGGTACGCCCTGCATCAGCGATCCCGGAAGCGTGCTTGTTCACGAAGCGGCTCTGGCAGGCATTGAAGTGCTTGCCGTTCCGGGCGCAACGGCGATGGCGAGCGCGCTTTCCGTCAGCGGATTTGACACGCGGGAATTCGCTTTCTACGGTTTCCTGCCGCGCCAGAAGAAAGACCTTGAGGAAAAGCTGCTTTCCATCGCGCGAAGCGGCGTTCCCATCGCCGTCGCGCATGAATCGCCGCACCGCGTCATCGACCTCGTGCGCGTCATCGCCGCGACCCTGCCGGGATGCCGCATCAGCGCGAGCTGCGACCTGACCAAGCTCTACGAAAAGACCATCCGCGGCACGGCGGACGAAGTGCTTTCCATGCTGCTCGCCAACGAAAAAGCGGAGAAGGGCGAATACTGTCTGGTGCTTGACCTGCACGACGTTCGTCTTCCCGAACAGCGTTCTGCCATTGACGCCAGTCTTGAAGCGCGTATTTTTGAGCTGATGCTTTCCGGCAAGGACATGCGGGAAGCGGGCGACGCTCTGATGGCGCAGGGCGAAAAGCGCAACGACGTCTACCGCGCGCGGACAGCGGTACAGAAGTTCTTAGAATCGCTGTACGAGGATGACGAAGAGTAATAGAAGAACGATTGGGGCTTCGCCCCAAGTCCGGGAAACTCGTATGGAGGCGCTGTCCTCTGCCTGCGGCAGACGCGCCCGCTATGCGAACGCATAAATGCTCCCTACGATTTCCAATTTCCACCGTACTGAATCCCGC
>CAKTXP010000043.1 GCA_934631055.1 uncultured Clostridia bacterium
TCTTACGATTTCCGATTTCCATCACGCTGAATCCCGCACTGCGGGCGCGTGATTCCAATCCCCTCAGACTCCCTTCTCCGCTTCGCGGCGGCTTGAATATGCTTATCTGTCGCTATCGCAACGCGATAGCGAAGGAAAAGTGGATTAAAACCGGCGCGAAGCGAACCGGGAGGTGCAGGAACCTCAGGTTCCTGCTGGGGTGCGGGGCAAAGCCCTGCCCGTTTCCCTGCATCCCCGCCCATGCCTGCGCATAAGCTCGCAAGAGGTGATGTGCATGTTCGCAGGGCTGGCGCTTCTGTTTTTGCAGGACGCGTTGTTTTTGCTGGGATATCTCGCAAGGGGAACGGCATTCCCCAAACCGCTGGGTAGGGAAGAGGAAGCGCGCATGATCGAGCGCATGCAGGCGGGAGACAGCGAGGCGCGCGCCTCGCTTATCGAACACAATCTCCGGCTTGCCGCGCATATTGCCCGAAAATATACCGTGCCGGGCTATGACGCGGACGACCTCATCTCCATCGGCACGGTCGGACTGATCAAGGGCGTCAATACCTATAAGTCCGGTTCGGGGACACAGCTCAGCACATACTGCGCAAGGTGCATTGAAAATGAGATCCTGATGTGCCTGCGCGCGAGCCAGAAGCGTAAGGGCGACGTGTCCTTACAGGAACCCATCGGCGTGGACCGCGAGGGCAATGAGATTACGCTCATCGACGTGCTTGGCACGGACGGCGGCGAGGTGCACGGCGAGGTCGAACGGCGCATGAGCCTGCAAAGCGTCCGCGCGCTGGCGGAAAAATGCCTGCGCGGGCGGGAGGCGACCGTCATCCGCATGCGCTATGGGCTGGCGGACGGGAAGATATACGCCCAGCAGGAGGTCGCCGACAAGCTGGGCATCTCCCGTTCTTATGTCTCCCGAATCGAGAAGAAGGCGCTGGAAAGGCTGAAACGCGCGTTTGAAACGGGAAACTGATATCTGGCGCGCATGGAAAAAAGCGGCGCAGGGAACAATATACACGCTTTCCTTCGGCAGGAAAAAACGGGAATATTCCCGATATACAAACAAAAAACGTCAACAAGAGTCGGTTCTTGATGAAAATACTTGATTTATCGAAAAAGACGTGATAAAATCAAAGCACGAGTGCAAATTGCTGATTACGACGTCGCCCTTGATGCGGCGGCGTTTGGCATGCATCAGAATTTCAGATAAGCATATATGGAGGGATTCCACATGATTACTGCAGGCGATTTCCGTAAGGGCGTTACCATTGAGTGGGAAGGCGGCGTCTGGACGATCGTTGATTTCCAGCACGTTAAGCCGGGCAAGGGCGCTGCGTTCGTCCGCACCAAGCTCAAGAACGTGATGACCGGCGCCGTGGTCGAGCGCTCCTTCAACCCGACCGATAAGCAGCCGCGCGCGACCATCGAGACCAAGGAGATGCAGTACGTCTACAACGACGGCGAATTCTACTACTTCATGGATCAGGAGACCTTCGAGCAGATCCCGCTGACGCTGGATCAGGTTGAGGATGCCATCCGCTTCATGAAGGAAGAGACGATGGCGACCGTCCGCTTCTTCAAGGGCAAGGCGTTCTCCGTTGAAGCGCCGAACTTCGTCGTGCTGGAAGTCACCGACACCGAGCCGGGCTTCAAGGGCGACACCACCAGCAACACCACCAAGCCGGCTACGCTGGAGACCGGTTATCAGATCGCTGTGCCGCTGTTCATCAACATCGGCGACAAGATCCGCGTCGATACCCGCGACGGCTCCTACATGTCCCGCGCGTAAGCTTTTAAAAAGCGAGAGAAAGGCGGCGTAACCATGAGCAGGATCGGCGAAAAGGTTGCTTATCTCAAGGGTCTGGCTGAAGGGCTTGGCGTCAGCGCTGAGACCGAGCAGGGCAGACTGATGCTCGCGATGATCGACACGATGGAAGCCCTTGCGGCAAAATGCGAGGAGACCGACGAGCGTGTGGGCGAGCTGTCCGAATATGTCGAGGAGATCGACAGCGACGTCAGCGACCTGGAGGAGGCGCTCTTCTCTGAGGACGAGGACGACGAGGATGAGGACGAAGAAGAGGATGACGAAGACGACGATGAGGACGGAGACGGACTGATCGAGTACGAGTGTCCGCACTGCGGCACGGTCATCTTCTTTGATGAGGACGCCTTTGATATGGAAGAAGAGCATCTTTGCCCGAACTGCCACCGCAAGGTCTTTGAAGAGGACGAAGACGGCGGCGACGACGGCGAGGAATAAGCGCGACACATAAGGCAGTACAAAAGGGCTGATGCGGGGCAGGGTTTCTCGCGCAGCCCTTTTTTTCACATCGGGTGCCAAAATCATGATATTGAGGTTGGACGCATGAAAAAACGCATCGCATGGATATTCCTTACGCTGATGCTCATGGCTTCACAGGCATGGGCGGAGGATATCCTTTACACGGGAACGGTTTCCAAGAACATGACAATACGAGCGAAAAGATCCACGTCGGCGCAGAAGCTGGGCAGCGTGGAAACAGGCGAACTCATCAACATCATAGAATTTGACGATACATGGACAAAGGTCGATCAAAACGGCGTAGTCGGCTATATTCTCAGCAAAAACGTTGAGGATCTGGCGGCTGCGGAAGGCTATAACGACGAAGCGGATGCGCAGTACATCGGTGTCGCAACGCGTGAGCTGACCGTCCGCGCGGAAAAGAGCAAGTCCTCGCTCAAGCTGCATATGCTTGCCGAGGGCGAAACGGTCTATGTGACCGAGCTGGGGGACACGTGGTTTGGCGTGGTCAAGCAGGGTGTGCGCGGCTATGTCCTCAGCAGCTACATTGATCAGCTTACTCCGGCGCACGAGGGCATCGAGCTGCCGGAGGAATACCAGCCGAAGCCGGAATTCGTCGCGGTATACAGCGCGACGGCGGACGTGAACCTCTCCATCCGCAAGGACAAGGACGAGAACGCCAAACTGCTCGGCACGGTCTACGAAAACGAATCCGTTGACGTGATGGATATCGACGACAAATGGGCGCATGTCAAAAAGGACAACGCGGAAGGCTATGTGCTTCGCAGCCATCTGCGCTATTTCCGTCGCTATGACCCTTATGGGGCATATGTTCCGGGCGTAGTCTTTTATCCCTATGCGGCGGTCGCGGTGAACGAAACGGAGCTCTTGGACAACGAAACCGGCGAATTGCTCAGAACGGTTCCGCGGGGCGCGGTCATGGCGGTCAGCGCGTTGCAGGAGGACATGTCCGTTACGCTTCCGTATGACCGCATCACGGGAAAGATCAGCGCGACGGGCAGTCTGGATCTGGAGGTCGTCCATCAGTGGGACGAAGCGCAGGTTGGCGACCTGATCGCGGTATTCTCGACGTATTACGATCCGGAGCAAAGCACGCAGACGCAGGTCGGACGCCTGCACAACATCATGCAGGGCGTCGAGCGGCTGAACAACGTCATCGTGCCGTCCGGAGAGAAATTCTATTTCAACGACTACTGCGCGCCGTATACGAAATCCAACGGATACGAGCTGGGGCCGATCGTCAACTATGTTTCCAGCCAGAAGCTGGGCTATGGCGGCGGCATCTGCCAGGTCTCTACGACGCTGTACAACGCGATTTTACAGATTCCCATCAGCGTCATCAAGACGCAGGTTCATTCTTCTTACGGCATCAGCTATGTGCCGCTGGATATGGACGCGGCAGTCGGCAAGGGCAACATTGACCTGAGACTGCAAAACGTCCTGCCGTATGACGTGCGGTTTGCGCTTCAGGCGGTCGGCGGCGTGCTGACGGTGCGCGTCTATCGGGCAAGCTGATGAAGAAGAGACGATATGCCGCGATGACGGC
This sequence comes from uncultured Clostridia bacterium, assembly GCA_934631055.1. Lineage (GTDB taxonomy): Bacteria > Bacillota > Clostridia > Christensenellales > Aristaeellaceae > Ventricola. The sequence continues at coordinate 3,846 of CAKTXP010000043.1, forward strand.
AGCGCTCTGTCTGGCGATGGCGCTCTCGATGGGCGGCGTCCTTGCCCAAGAGCAGGCGGGCGAAGCGACGCAGGCGGAGAGCAGCGGGGAAGAGAGTCGGGAAGAAGCGCTCTTTTACGGCGTTATCGGCAAGACGATGACGGTTTACAAATGGGGCTCGGACGACGCGACGGCGCTGGGCAAAATCGAGGAAGGCACGATCGTAGACGTTTACCAAAAGGGGCGGACATGGACGACCGTTGCCTTTGAAGGGCAGAAGGGATATGTCAAGACGAAATACGTCGAGATGATCCAGCGCAAGGATCCGTTTCAGGGCCCCATGCCCGGCACGAGCGAACACGTCGCCGTAGGCTATGTGCTGACGGATACGCTCTTCACGCCGACGGGCTATCGCTATCCCATCAAGGTCAGTGCGGGAAGCTGGCTGTCCATCGAGCAGATCAAAGATGGGCGCGTATATTTCCCGTACCGAAGGGAAGAAGAGAACGTCAGCCTCGGCGTGGACAAGCTCAAGATCTACGATTTCGTCAGATGGAGCGACGCACAGCCGGGCGACCTGCTCTATGCGTTCACGACGTTTTATTCCACCAGCACCAGTAAAGAGGGCAACGCCGGACGCGTATACAACATCAAGCTGGCAAGCGAGCGGCTCAGCGGCATCCGCGTGAAGTCCGGCGAAAGCTTTTCATTCAACGCGGTCTGCGGACCCTATACCAAGGAAAACGGCTACCACGAAGCGCCTATCCTTTCGGGCGAAAGCTCGATGGGCTATGGCGGCGGAGTTTGCCAGGTGTGCAGCACGCTGTACAACATCGTTCTGCGCGTGCCAACGGTCATCGAGGACATGAACTGGCATTCTCAAGGCGGCACGAAGTATCTGCCGGCAGGCTATGACGCGACGGTCAGCAATACGAAGGACATGGTTTTCCGCAACATCCTGCCGTATGACATCCGGCTCGAATTTGAAAGCAAAGACGGCGTGATGACGGCGTTCATGTTTCGGGACTACGACGAGTAAAGGAAAAGGAAACGGATATGAAGATCTTAATCTCCAACGACGACGGCATTTTTGCGCCGGGCATTGCGGCGCTCGTTTCGGCGTTTGCGAAAGCTGGGCATGAGGTCTATGCCGTTGCGCCGGACAGCCAGCGCAGTGCGGCAAGCCACAGCATGACGCTCTTCAAACCGCTGACAGCGAAGGAAACGGCACTTGAAGGCGCGGAAAAAGCGTGGGCGATCGACGGTACGCCGGTCGACTGCGTGAAGCTGGCGGTCAAAACGCTTTGCCCGAATGTGGATTTTGTCATCTCCGGCGTCAACCACGGCTACAACTCCGGTTCGGACGTTCTGTATTCGGGGACGGTCGGCGCGGCTATGGAGGGCGCGCTGAACGGCAAGCCTGCGATGGCAGTCTCTCTGGGACACAAGCGCGAGGACACCTACGATAAAGCGGCGGCGCTGGCGGTCGAGGTCTTTGACAAGGTACAGGCGCATCCGCTGCCGCCGTATTCGGTGCTGAATCTGAACTATCCGGAGAACGACGAAGCACTGGGGCTGAAGGCCACTTCTCTGCGCGCGCTGCGCTATCTGGACACCTATGAGCCGGAAGTTGGCGAGGACGGCGTTACCCGCTATGTGTTGACCGGCGGCATGGATAGAACTATGGCGGATGGCGAGGACGACTACACATGGCTGCGCCGCGGCTATGCGACAATGACGGTTTTGACCTTCGACCTGACGCACGACGCGGCGACGAAAGCGCTGGAGGCTATGCTGTAAGGGGGGACGTTGGGGCTCTGCCCCAAACATCCGGGAAACTCGCATAGAAACACAAGTGTTTCTTGCGATTTCCGATTTTCATCACGCTGAATCCCGCACAGCGGGCGCGTGATTCCAATCCCACCAAGAACCTGAGGTTCTTGGATTTCCCGATTCGCTTCGCGGCGGCTTGAATCGTTTTTAGCGAACGACGCGCATGCGCGTCGTACATCTAAGAGAATTAAAACCGGCGCGAAGCGAAGAAAGAGTGCAGAGAGCGAAGCTCTTTGCCGAGGGTTTGGGGCGAGGAGCCCCAACGTTCCCCAGTCAACCACAGAAAATCATGCAGGAAGCGTAAATCTTCTTGCATTTTTTTCGCTGCTTTGGTAGAATAAGACCAAAGAAAAAGTAGGCGTTTTGCCTGGGAGGTCAAGAATTATGCAGGATATGCAGGACATGATGCGCAGACTCAATCAGTCCGGCAAAAGACTGAGTAAAGGTCACCGCAAGATCGCGGAATATATTGTCGAACACTACGATAAAGCCGTGTTCATGACGGCGAGCAAGCTCGGCGAAAAGGTCGGCGTCAGCGAATCGACCGTCGTCCGTTTTGCGTCCGCAATGGGCTATGAGGGCTATCCGCAGCTGCAAAGAGCGCTTCAGGAACTTGTGCGCCATTGGCTGACCGCCGTTCAGCGCTTTGAAATGGCGACCGATATCGACCAGAGCGAGGTCTTGCGCACGGTTCTGCATGCCGATATGCAGAATATCCGCACGACGACGGAGGAAATCGACACCGCCGCGTTTGACGAGGTCGTCGATAAGATCATCGGCGCGCGCAATATCTATGTCATGGGTCTGCGCTCCGCCGCGCCTATCGCGCAGTTCCTGGCGTATTACCTCAACTTTATTTTCGATAATGTGCGTGTGGTCTCCGAAGCCAGCGGCGACGTGTTTGAACAGATCAGCCGCATCAACGAGAGCGACCTGCTCTTTGGCATCAGTTTCCCGCGCTACTCCACACGCACGCTCGAAGCGATGAACTTTGCCAAGGCGCGCGGCGCGCAGGTCGTCGGTCTGACGGACGGCCCCATGTCGCCGGTTTATGCGACGAGTACCGTCTGCCTGACCGCGCGGACGGATATGGCGTCGTTCGTTGACTCGATGGCGGCGCCGCTGTCCGTCATCAACGCGCTCATCGTCGCGCTTGGACTGCGGAGGAAGGAAGAACTCAGCGAACATTTCCGCTTGATGGAAGGAATTTGGGATGAATACAGGGTCTATGTCGGAAAAGACCGCGTGTGACGTTGCCGTTATCGGCGGCGGCGCGGCGGGCATGATGGCGGCGCTGCAAGCCGCATGGGCGGGCGCGCGTGTCGCGCTGCTGGAAAAGAACGAGAAACTGGGCAAGAAGATCTATATTACGGGCAAGGGACGCTGCAACGTGACCAATGTTGCGGATATCGAGGATTTCTTCAAGCAGATTCCGCGCAATCCGCGCTTTTTGAATGCGGCGGCGCGCCAGTTTACCCACGAGGATGTGACGGGGCTGCTTGAAATGCTCGGCACGCCGACAAAGGTCGAGCGCGGCGGGCGCGTCTTTCCGGAGAGCGACAAGGCGAGCGACGTGACCCGTGCGCTCGACAGGGGCATGCGCGATGCGGGCGTCGTCATTTCGCTGAATACGGAGGTCGCGCACGTTAAACCCGCAGAACGTGGATTTGACGTCGCGCTGGCGCAGGGCGGCGTGCTGCACGCGGGAAGCGTCATCGTCGCGACGGGCGGCTTGAGCTATCCCTCCACGGGAAGCACGGGCGACGGATACAGATTCGCAAAAGAAAACGGGCTGAACGTGACCAAGCTCGGCGCGTCGCTGGTCGGCATGACGGTGAACGAACGATGGTGCATGCTGCTGCAAGGGCTGTCGCTCAAGAATGTCCGCGTGACGGCGAAAGTCGGTAAAAAGACGATTTACAGTGAGCTGGGCGAGATGCTCTTCACGCATTTCGGCGTGAGCGGTCCGCTCATTATCGAGCTGAGCAGCCATATGCCGGAAGATTATGCGCAGGTCAACGTGACGCTGGATATGAAACCGGCGCTGACGGACGAGCAGGTCGATCTGCGGCTTCAGCGAGACTTTGCGGAGAACAACAGGAAGCAGCTCTCTTCCGTGCTGACGGGGCTGATGCCTGCGCGCATGGCGCCGGTGTTCGCGAACCTCTGCGGCGTGGAAGCGGATACGCCCATCAGCCAGGTGACGCGCGAGCAGAGGATGGCGGTCGGGCATGCGCTCAAGGCTCTGCCGCTCCATGTTGTCGGAACGCGCCCTATTGAGGAAGCCATCGTCACCCGCGGCGGCGTCGATGTACTGGAAATTACGCCGGGAACGATGATGAGCAAAAAAGTGCCGGGGCTGTTCTTTGCGGGCGAAGTGCTGGACGTGGACGCGCATACGGGCGGATTTAATTTGCAGATCGCGTTTTCCACGGGCGCGCTGGCAGGCAAGAGTGCCGCGGCGTGGGCGATGGAAGAGCATGGACTTGATGACTGATTTAGGAAAATAAAGAACAGACCGGATAAAGCGCTTTGAATCGGCTTTATCCGGTCTGTTTTAAGTATTGGGCGCTTTGCTGCGGCTTAAAGAGCTTTTTCGAACGACGCGTATGCGCGTCGTATGTTCAAGCTGATTTAAACCAGCGCGAAGCGAAGATGGGGTCTGGGGACTGGTTCCCAGACAGGGCTTGGGGCGGTAGCCCCAACGTTTCTCTTTAGTTTCCGCACTCAATGCTGATGGCGTTGAACTTATCGAGCAGATCCTCGACCTTGAGATTTTTGCGCGCTTCGCCGGAAACGTCCAGCTCGGCGTGACCCTGGTGCATCATCAGAAGACGGTCGCCATACTCAACGGCATAGCGGAGATTGTGTGTGACCATGATCGTCGTCAGATGCTTTTCGCGGACAATCCTGCCGGTCAGCTGCATGATAATCTCTGCGGTCTTGGGATCGAGCGCGGCGGTGTGTTCATCGAGGATCAGGAATTCGATAGGCGTCATCGTACTCATCAGAAGCGCCATCGCCTGGCGCTGTCCACCTGAAAGATTGCCGACGCGAACGCCCATCTTATCCTCAAGCCCTAGACCGAGCTGGGCGAGCATGGCGCGGTATTCATCGGTCTTTTTGCGGTTGACGCAGGGAAGGAGGTTAAACGGCTTCCCCTTATTATCCGCCATGGACATGTTTTCAAGGATGGTCATCGACGGGCAGGTGCCGCGCGACGGATCCTGATAGACGCGTCCGATGCGGCGGTGGCGCTTATGCTCGGGCATATGCGTGATATCCTCATTGCCGATAAGGATGCGCCCTTCGTCGATGGGAATCGAGCCGCAGATGATGTTAAGCAGGGAGGTTTTGCCCGAACCGTTGGAGCCAACGACGCAGACGAACTGCTTATCCGGAATGGAAAGCGAGAAATCGTTGAACAGGCAGGTTTCGTTGACTGTTCCGCTCTGATAGAATTTAACGATATTGCGAAGCTCAAGCATGATGCTTCACCTTCTTTCGATGACCGCCGGCGACGATGATGACGAACAGCAGCGCCGCGGTGACGAGTTTCAGATCGAACGGGGACAGACCGAAGCTCAGCGCAAGAGCGACGCACCCCTTATAGAGGATGGAGCCGAGGACGACCGCTGTCGTCGCGCGCAGGAAGCGCAGACCACGCAGGAGCTGCGTGCCGACGATGACGGAAGCGACGGCGAGAACGAGCGTGCCTGTACCCATAGAGATATCGAAATAGCGCTGATACTGACACATGATACAGCCGGAGAGCGCGACAAGCGCGTTGGCAATCGACAGACCGAGAATTTTGACCTTGCCGCTGTCCTTGGCGAGGCTGGCAACGAGCGTCGGATTATCGCCGGTCGCGCGAAGGAGGAATCCGGAACGCGTGGAGAGGTAAGCGTCCATCAGGAGCTTGACGAGGATCGTCAGCAGCGCCATCAGGATGACTGGCGCGTAAGGCTGAACGCCTGCGGGCAGACCGGAAATAAACGCGTTTTTGAAGAGTGTATTAAAGGAAAAGAGCTGCACGTTGGCGCGTCCGGCGATATGCAGGTTGACCGAGTAGAGGCCGGTCATGACGATGATACCGGAAAGCAGGTCGCGCACATGAAAGCGGACGTGGATGATACCGGTGATCGCGCCCGCCGCCGCGCCGGCAAGGAGGGAAGCCGGAAGCGTCCAGAGCGGGTCAATGCCGTTTGATATCATCAGCGCCGTGACCGCCGCGCCGAGGGGAAACGTCGAATCGACCGTCATATCCGGAAAATCGAGGATCTTAAACGTGATATACACGCCTAGAGCGAGGACTGCGTAAATCAAGCCCTGTTCAAGCACGCCAAGCAACTGCGCCATGGTGAACCTCCGTCAGACGCAAGCGCACGCACAAGGCTGACCTTGTGCGCTGCGCTGCGTAGTATTGTGGTATTAGGGGAAGAGAGGGGGACGTTTGGGGCGTTGCCCCAAGTCCCACCAGAAAACTGAGTTTTCTGGACTTTCCTCTTCGCTTCGCGCCTGTTAGAAAAATTGTGAGCGTCCATTTATCGCAAAGCGATAAATGAAGGGGGAAGTGCAGGAACCTCAGGTTCCTGCCGAGGGTTTGGGGCGAGCAGCCCCATCGTCCTTCCCTTACTCCGCTTCAATCGCGCGGGCGGCGAGATCGTCGGAGAGGACGATGCCGAAACGGGCAAGCGCTTCAGAATTGATGTACAGGCTCGGATCGGAGATGACTTCGTAGGCCATGTCGCTCGCCTTCGCTTCGCCGGTCAGAACCTTTGCAGCCATCAGACCCGTCTGGCGTCCAAGCGCAATGTAATCAAGACCTTCCGCCGCGACACAGCCCAGCTTGACCTGCTCGATCTCGGAACCAAAGACCGGCTTGCCCGCCGCGTTCGCCTTGTCCAGAACGAGCGCCAGAGCGGAAACGACCGTGTTGTCAGTGAGGTTGGTCAGGCAGTCAACCTTCGGAAGCAGCGCGTCGAGCGCAAGCGGAATATCGGAAGAGGTGCTGATGCCGGATTCGATGATCTCAAAGCCGTAATCCGGAGCCAGGGACTTATAGGTCTCGATGGTGGAAAGGGAGTTGACTTCGCTGGTCGTGTAGAGGATGCCAATCGCCTTTGCATCGGGGAGCATCGCGCGGATCATGGCAAGCTGAGCGGCAACGGGCAGCGCGTCGGAGGTACCGGTGACTTCACCGGCGGCTTTGCCGTCCGCATCGGCGAAACCGGCGGAAACCGGATCGGAAACGGCGGTGTAGATCGTCGGAATCTCGCCTGCGGCGTTGTAGCACGCCTGCGCCATCGGCGTCGCGATGCCGACCATCAGATCGACCGGCTTGGCGGCGAACTGCGCCGCGATCTGCTGAGCGATGCCCATATCCGCCTGCGCGTTCTGGTAAATAATGGTCAGATTGTCACCCTCGACCAGTCCGGCTTCCGCCAGACCTTCGATGAAACCGGTGCGGCAGTTATCCAGAGAACCATGCTCGGCGAACTGACCGATACCGACGGTATAGCTTTCCGCGGCGGCAAAGGCGGCGGACACGGTAAGGGCGAGAGTAGCGGCGACAGCGATCATGCGCTTCATCATAGGAATACCTCCTGCTTTCTGGGCGTTCAGCCCTGTCGATTGGTTAGTAGCGGGAAAGCGGGGGAATATGGGGAAAAACAAAACGCCCCATGTTCCCGAAAGAACATGAGGCGGAAAACTTATTTCCGTGGTGCCACTCATTTTGGTCGAATCGACCCGCTCACCCCGTACCATCATACGGTGCAGCTTGATAACGGATCTGCGTCCCGTTCCTGTCTAATAAGGCGGATGCCCGTTGACAGAACCCTCGGAAAGCCCATTTCAAAAGCTCCACTATACCGCACTCCCAGCAACGGCGGCTCTCTGTGATAGGATAGCGCTCTTTACTTCTCTTTCCTCAAGCGGTTTGTGTTTTGTTTGATTGCATTATAGGGGGACGCAACAGATTTGTCAACCCCCTAATTTCAAAAAATTGAAAAAATTTGGAAACGCGGGGCAAGAAGGCGGATGAAAGCGGATGCGCCTTCTTATGAATCCGCGACGGGCATGGTGATTTCAACGTAGCGGACGTGGCTTTTGTTTTCGGAGGAACAGACGAAGATGACCGCGATGTAAAAGCCGTCGACAGGGGAAAGGTTTTTCGCGCGGGCGTATTCAAGCAGACGCATGCAGGGCGCTCTGAAGCGGGAGACCTCGGTCTTTCCTGGCTCAAAGGAGATGGGAGAGAAGAGACACAGCGCGTCCTGAGCGGGAACAAAGCGTACAAAATCGCTTTCACAGGGGAGAGACAGCAGCTTTGCGCCGGTCTCATCGACGCTCAGCAGATTGCGAGGCTGGATATCCGCGCGGGAAAAGGCGTCGGCAGGCAGATATTGGACGTTGGACACGGGAAAAACGTTGTCGAACCATTCCGGCGCGATCTTTTGAAGCGGGCGGCTCTGCACCAGGTTTTGAATGCTGGATAAGTTCAATTCATAATGTGCGGGCGAGAGACGCCTGTGAACGACGCCGTAGGATTCCGAATGCTCGATGAGCGATTGGAGCCGCCGCAGTTCCTCTATTCGATATTCGTGAAGGCAGATCTCGCGTTCTTCACGCGCGATGCAATTCGTCAGGGTTTGAACGATCCGATGACTGGACGCGTCCTCGAAGAAATCCTGTATCTCTTCAATGGAAAAGCCGAGATTGCGCAATTTCTTGATAGAACCCATACGGTGCATGCTGGCGTCGTCGTAGTAGCGATAGCCGCTTTCCGGATCTACTGCAGGGGAGAGGATCCCTTTTTCTTCGTAGTAACGCAAGGCATTCTTGCTCATGCCGAAAGCGCGGGCAACTTCTCCGATGGTATAGGACATGAAACCCCTCCCGAAAAGAAATTTCACATTTTCTTCACAATTCGCTTGACAGTACCATCATGGTACACCTTAAACTGATTATAGATGTCTGAGATGAAAATGTCAATCGAAGGACGAAAGACCTGAAGGAGGAAACGAAATGAAGAAGATTCTTTGCTTTGCCATGGCGCTTGCGCTGTGCGCGGGTACGGCGCTGGCTGACGGCGGCGTGCAGGACGGCAAATACGTCACGACCGGCCGCGGACATGAGGGCATCGTCCATGTGGCGACGACGTTCCAGGATGGGAAGATTCAGAACGTCGAGGTGCTGACCCATGATGAGACGGTCGGCATCGGCGATTACGCGGTCAACGTCATGCCGGGACGCATCGTTGAAAACCAGAGCGTCGCGGTGGATACGGTTTCCGGCTGCACGATGACTTCCTATGCGATCACCAGCGCTGTAAAGGAAGCTATCAAGCAGGCTGGCGGCGACGTTGCGGATTTCTCCGCGAAGCCGGAAAAAACGGTGACGGAGAGCAGCGTTGAAGAAACGGTGGATCTGGTCATCATGGGCGCAGGCACGTCTGGACTGATCGCAGGTAACCGTGCGCTGGAAAAAGGGCTTAACGTCCTGATCTTCGAGAAGATGGATATCCCCGGCGGCGCGATGCCGATGACGTACAGCGGTCTGATGGCTGCGGGAAGCGACATGCAGAACGCATATGCGGGCGAAAAAGCGCCGACTGTTGAGCAGTATGTTGCGCTGATGAAGAGCATGGTCAACCCGGAGAACGCTGTCCGCGGCGAGGATATGCCGTACTGGACGCGCGTATTGGAAGAATCCGGCAACATGGTCAACTGGCTGGCGGATATCGGCGTGGGCTTTGCGACCATGGGCATCCGCTACGGCACGACTCCGTTCCTTGCGCCGGGACCGTATCAGGGCGGCGCAGGCTACGCGATGGAATATATGGCGGATCACTTCGTCAAGAATGGCGGACGCATCATTTACAGCACGCCGGTCACGGATCTGATCCAGGACGATAATGGCCGCGTGACGGGTCTGGTCGCGCAGGGCAATGATGGCACGACGTGGACGGTCAACGCAAAGGCTGTGCTGCTGGCTTCCGGCGGCTTTGGCGCGAACCGCGAGATGTTTGATGAATACTATCCGCAGTATGCTGGCGCGTTCATCAACTGCGCGAAGGGTTCTACCGGCGACGGCATCGTACTCGGTCAGAAGGTCGGCGGCGCGGTGGAGTGCATGGGACGCACGTTGGGCGCGTTCCTGTCTACCTATCAGAGCAAGTATGAGCTGGCGTTCATCCATTATACGACGCCGGGTCTGATCGTCAATATCAACGGCGACACCATTGGCAACATTACCAAGAACAACCATCCGATGCTCGGTGCGGCGAAAGCGAATCCGGACAACGGCAATACGTTCTACTATGTCTTTGATGAAGCGTCCCGTATGCGCACCAAGAAGTGCGTTTCCGTTGGCAACGGTCTGACCTTCGGCGTCAGCTATGAGCCGCTGTTTGAAACGGGCGAGGCGGTCTGGTATGAATCCGTTGAGGCGGCTGCGGAGGCGCTCAACCTGCCGGATCTCGTGGCGACCATCGAGAGCAACAACACGCATGCCAAGCTGGGCGAGGCGGACGAGACCGGACGCACCAACCTGCCGCTGATCGACGATCGTCAGGGCATTTACATGCTGCGCGTTGACCCGACGTATTACCTGACCACCGGCGGTCTGGCTGCGGATGTGGACGGACATATCCTCACGGAGAGCGGCGATGTCATTCCGGGTCTGTACGGCGCGGGCGATGTCCTCGGCGCGCTGGAGGAAAAGGACGGCAAGTCCTACGGCATGGGCTTTGACTCTGCGCTCATCTTCGGCTACATCGTTGGCGATGAAATCGCGGAACAGGAATTCGGACTGTAAAATAAGGATGAATGGGCGGATTTTTTTCCGGAGAGATTCGGAAGGAATCCGCCTTTTTGTATTTTCAGGAAAACTCAGGAAAAGGCGGATAAGCGCATATTTTAAATAATAGCTTGAAAAAATGCAGCTTTAAAAGCCCTGAAAACCGGATTTTAACGAAAAAGATTCAAAAAGTGTCAAAAAAAGATTAAAAAAGGGGTTGACACAGGGACGAAATCGCGATATAATAACT
>CAKTXP010000044.1 GCA_934631055.1 uncultured Clostridia bacterium
AAGCCGCGCACCGAACAGGTGATGCGCACCGTGTATGTCGAGACCTACGGCAAGACCTACACCTTCACCAAGCTGGAAGACTAATCGAATCCTCTCAAGCAGGAGGCTGTCAAGCTAAGAAGACCGATATTTCAAGAAAAAACTAAGTATTTATGCCCGAAGGTTTCCAAAGGGCGACCGGAAAGCCCTTTGGTGGGGCGATGGGGCAAAGCCCCATATCCAAAATGCTCAGCTATTTGTTTCTTGAAATGTTCGGTTTAAGCTTGACTGCCTCTTGCTTTTTTCTGCGTCTTTTGCTATAATCGCTAAGCAACCTTGCGGACTGTTCGAAACCATCCAGTCCTTAAACAAAACTATGGGCTTGAAGGCGCAGAGCGCCTTCCGAACGGCTCAACGCCGTTTTTTTGTTGCCTGTCGTTTTGCTGGTTAGCAAAATGATAAAGGAGAAATTTTCCCCATGAGTGCTTTGAAACCGCAAAACACCCGCGCACTGGCTCGCGGCGCAATCATCGCCGCGCTCTATACCGCTTTGACGGTGCTTCTCGCGCCGCTGAGCTATGGCGAGGTTCAGATCCGCTTCTCCGAAGCGTTCACCCTCCTGCCGATGCTGATGCCGGAAGCCGTTCCCGCACTGCTGGTCGGCTGCCTGCTTGCCAACATCATCGGCGGCTGCACGATTTTTGACATCGTGTTTGGTTCGCTGGCGACGCTGCTTGCCGCCATCTGCACCTATAAGCTGCGCGATAAATTCTGGCTTTCCGCGCTGATGCCCGTGCTGTTCAACGGCGTGATCGTCGGCGCTGTCGTTCATTTCTGCTATGCTCCGGCGATTGCGCTGCCGCTGTGCATGCTCTCCGTCGCCGCGGGCGAAGCCGTCGCCTGCCTGATCGTGGGACCGATTCTGATCAGCGTCCTGCGCCGCATGCCCGCGTCCGTGCTGAACTAATTCGCTCCCCCTCTTGACAACCCCTTAAAGGGGCGGTATTGTGTATCTATACGCGGCTGAGCCGCGATACACGATATTGGTCAGGAGGGTTTTTTTATGCGTATTGCACTTATCAATGAAAACAGCCAGGCGGCGAAAAACGCACAAATCGAGGCGGCGCTCAAGAAGGTCGTCACCCCGATGGGACATGAAGTGGATAACTACGGCATGTACGGCACGGCGGGCGAGGCCCAGCTGACCTATGTGCAGAACGGCATTCTGGCGGCAATCCTGCTCAATTCCGGCGCGGCGGATTATGTCGTGACCGGCTGCGGCACGGGCGAGGGCGCGATGCTTGCGCTCAACAGCTTCCCGGGCGTTCTCTGCGGTCATGTGGTCGATCCGTCCGACGGATATATGTTTGCGCAGATCAACGACGGAAACGCGGTTTCCATGCCGTTCGCCAAGGGCTTCGGCTGGGGCGCGGAGCTGAATCTCGAATACACGTTTGAGAAGCTTTTCGGCTTCGGCAGCGGCAACGGCTATCCGGCGGACCGCGTTGTGCCGGAGCAGCGCAACAAGAAGATTCTCGACGCCGTGCGTGCGCATACGCTCAAGGATCTCATCACCTGCCTGAAGGGCATCGATCAGGAGCTTGTGCGCGGCGCGGTTGCCGGCGAGCATTTTGCCGAGCTGTTCTTTGCGCATGCCAAGGATGAAGCCATCATCGCCTATGTGCGTGAGCTGCTCGGTTGAGCATGGAGGCAGATTATGACGAAGGATTTATCTTATCTGAGCTATCCGCTGCCGCCGGATATCCAGCGGCTGTTTGAAGCGGGCGACTTTGACCGCATGGCGCGTGTGATCCGCCAGCGGCTGGAGGATCCGCGTGTGCCGAAGACGCTGCACGAACGCCTGCGCTTTCAGCTGATTATCGCTAAAGAGATTCCGGAGTATTACCGCCTGACGCAGGCGGATATGCTCGCCATCCTTCAGGAGAATATCAACGATTTCACTGAGGATGAGCTGGAAGCCCTGCGCGACGACGGCACGCTTGACTGGCGCTATATCAACGGCGAGGTGCATTTCCGAAACAACTGCCTGGATGCGCTGCTCAAGGTGCGCAAGGAATATGCGCTGCGTGCCAAAGATCCCGAAGTTCAGGCGGCGGCGGACGCACGCGGTCAGCGCCTGAACGCGATGATCACCCGGATGAAGGAAGAGGGCGGCATGCACGTCCGCTTTGAGCTGCATGAAGAGATGACGGTCAAGAGCGACCGCCTGACGCCGGGCGAAACCCTGCGCATCCATCTTCCGCTTCCGGTCGTCGGCGCACAGGTCAAGTCGGCAGCGCTGCTCTCTACGTCCCATCCGGCGGCGTTCATCGCGCCCGCAGACGAGCCCCAGCGCACGGTCTATTTTGAATTGCCGTATGAGCCGGGCATGACGGTCAGCGCAGAGCTGGCGTATGAAATTGAAGCGCCGTACTGCCAGCCGCATGCCCGCGAAGTGCTTGCGGAGCAGCCGACGCTTGACACGGAGGAAATGCCGCCGCATGTGGTCTTTACGCCGTATCTGCGTGCGCTGGCGAAGGAAATCGTCGGCGAAGAAACGAATCCGCTGCTCAAGGCGCGGAAGATTTACGATTTCATCACCACGCAGGCGGTCTATCGCTATATGCCGCCTTATCTGACGGTGACGAATCTGCCGGAATACTTCATGAGCGGTCTGCGCGGCGACTGCGGCGTGCAGGCGATCACGTTCATCACGCTTTGCCGGCTGTGCGGCATTCCTGCGAAGTGGCAGGCGGGGCTGTATACCAAGCCGGATGACGCGGGTCACCATGACTGGGCGCGGTTCTATATCGCGCCGTATGGCTGGCTGTACGCGGATTGTTCGTTCGGCGGCTCGGCATTCCGCGCGGGCGATATGGAGCGCTGGAATTTCTATTTCGGCAATCTGGAGCCGTGGCGTCTGCCGATGTGCAGCGATTTCCAGCAGGAATTCAACCCGCCCAGACGATTCGTTCGCTATGATCCGTACGATAATCAGAGCGGCGAGATCGAGTCGCTCACCCGCGCGCTGGACGACGATGAATACGACACGAGCAGACGCGTGACGAAATACGAAGAACTGTAATAGAATAGAGATGAAACTGGGCATGCGCTCTCGAAGGAAGGAGCGCATGCCCAGTTTTGAGTTTCAATTCCAGTTTTTTAGAGACAGAACAGCCGTCTAACCTGCTTTACGCTGTCGCTTTTGCCTTCCGCTCCAGATATGCATAGAAACCGATGTTCAGAAGAATGCCAACCATCGTGGAAGCGGGCGCAGCGAAACCGATTTTCGTCAGGCTGGCGTTGGGCTGAATGCTCATGAAATACGCAAGCGGCAGGCGCACAAAAAGCGTTTGAATCAGTCCCTGAATCATGACCCAAAGCGTTTTGTTGCTGCCGTTGAAGTAGCCGACCATGCTGAATAAAACTGCGGTCACGATTGTTTCCGGAGCAAAGCCTTTCAGGTATTCAAACCCCTTTTGAACGACCTCGGCATCCGTGGAGAAGATGCCCGCGAGCGCATCGCCCTTGAGCATGACGAGCGCAAATACCGCGCAGCCGAATGCCAGCCCGATACCGATGCCGGTCATCATGGACTGCTTGGCGCGCTTTGGGTTCCCAGCGCCGATATTCTGCGCGACGAAGGAAGCCATGGACTGCATCAGCGCACTGGGAATCAGCATGGCAAAATTGACGATCTTGCTGGCGACGCCGTAACCGGAGGACGCTGTAAGTCCCAGACGATTGACGAACGCGCAGAGCGCCAGAAAAGAAAGCTGCGTCAGGAATTCCTGAAGCGCCAGCGGCAGACCGATCCCGAGAAATTTCCGGCATTGTGCGTTGAGCCGGAAATCCGCTTTGCGGATGGTGAATGGAAGCTTCTTCTTAACCAGCATCGCAACGGCAAGCACGACGCTGACAGCCTGCGCCAAAACGGTCGCGATCGCCGCGCCGGCGGCGTCCATATGGAATCCGGCAACCAGCAGCAGGTCGCCCGCAATGTTGATGATACAGGCAACCAGAACGAACAGAAGCGGTGAACGGCTGTCGCCAAGCCCTCTGAAAATAGCGGACAGCAGGTTATAGGCAACGATGAAGAAAATACCGCCGCCGCATATCTTGACATAGCGCATGGTCAGACCGATGGCTTCCTGCGGCGCCTGCATCAGCGCGGAAATCGGCTGGGCGAAGCCGACCAGAAGGATGAACATTCCCGCAGAGAGAATCGTGAATACGACGGCTGCGCCGCCAAGAACCGCGCCGATCTGCTCCGGTTTCTTTTCGCCGAGATAGCGCGCGATTAAAACGGTCACGCCCATAGCGAGTTGCGTCACGACAAACGTGACCAGATTGAGAACCTGACTGCCGGTCGAAACCGCCGAAAGCCCTTCGGTCGAGCCAAAACGCCCGACGACCAGAAGATCGACCGCGCCGTAGGCTGCCTGTAAAATTAAAGCGCCGAGTATCGGGAGCATGAAAAGGGAAAGCTTTTTGAGGATGCTTCCCTGCGTAAAATCTGCTTCATTCGAGTTCAAGAGAAAATCTCCTTTCAGACATGATGGCATAGAGCTTTTCCATCGTGCGGATCGTGCAGGCGGCGTCCTCGTCGGAAACATCGCTCAGCAAAGGTGTAAGCTGTGAAAAAAACAAGTCGTTATAGGTCTGCGAGAGCTTTTTCCCGCTGTCCGTAATCAAAAGATAAGTCACGCGCCCGTCTTCCTCCGAAGCGGTCTTTCGGAGATAGCCGCCATCCTCCATCTCTTTGACCGTGCGGGTGACGCCGGGGCGGGGAATATTCAACGCGTCGCTGATGTCGGATATTTTCACGCGGATGCCGCGCTTTTCCAGACTCTCGATTGTATCCAAATAATGAATATACGAGGGCATGACGCCCTTAGGCAGAGTCGGAAGCAACTCTCGGACGCGTTTTGCCTGATAGCAGGCGTCAAGCAAGGCCTTTACTTTTTCCGTTGTCATAATATATCCTCCGATTAATTACCTTGAGTAATTAGCGTTAGTAATTATATAGAGAAAAAGCGAAATTGTCAACTGGTTTTTGGAACGTACAAAAATAAGCGGGCTGCGCCCGCCTCAGCTTGTTGACATAAGCAAACTTGGCTTGAATAGCAATATTAAGAAATTCAGCTATTCTTTCGTTTGCGGAAAGGGCTATTCTCCCCCCCTTCGGGGGAGAATAGCTTTTTGTCTACAGTCTGAAGCGGGCTGCGCCCGCCTGCATTTCTGCCACAGTCTGTAAAGTTTCAAAGCTTTACGCACGCGGGCAATCTTTCTGTAATGACCTGTGAGTTCAAAAAAACGTTCTCCCGCCTCCATGCGAAAGAACGTTTTTATTTCCATCTTATTCTCTTGTTCGGGTGATTTTTGCGCCGAGGCTGTTGAGCTTTTCTTCCAGATGCTCATATCCTCGGTCGATAAAGTGCGTATTATAGATTTCCGTCGTGCCTTGAGCCATCAGACCGGCAATGACCAGCGCCGCGCCTGCGCGCAAGTCGGTCGCTTCGACCGCCGCGCCGTGCAGCTGAGGGACGCCTTCGATGACTGCCGTCTGCTCATAGATGCGCACACGCGCGCCCATACGCTCCATCTCGGCAAGATGGCGGAAACGCGTTTCAAAGATATTTTCCACGACGGTGGACGTGCCGGTCGCCGTGCAGAGCAGGGCGCTCATGGGCTGCTGCAAGTCGGTCGGGAAGCCCGGATAGACCTGCGTTTTGAATGTGACCGCTCGATGTGCGCCCAGCGAGCGGACGCGGATGGCATCGTCGCGCTCTTCGACGCGCGCGCCCATCTCCAACAGCTTGGCGGTCAGCGCTTCCATATGCGTCGGAATGCAGCCGCAGATGGTCACATCGCCATGCGTCGCGGCGGCGGCGATCATCAGCGTACCCGTCTCGATCTGATCCGGAATGACGGCATAAGGTCGGCGGCTTTGCAGCTTCTCTACGCCGCGGATGCGGATGACATCCGTGCCTGCGCCTTTGACGCGGCAGCCCATCGAGTTCAGGAAGTTCGCCAAATCGACGATATGCGGCTCTTTGGCGGCGTTGTAAATCGTGGTCGTTCCCTCCGCAAGGGATGCGGCAAGCATGACGTTGATGGTTCCGCCGACGGTAACCATGTCCATGAACACATCTGCGCCGACGAGCCTTTCGGCTTCCGCAAAGACCATGCCGCGCGTCGTCTCAACCTTTGCGCCGAGCGCGCGCATGCCCTTGATATGCTGGTCAATGGGGCGGCGTCCGATATCGCATCCGCCGGGGAGCGGAACCTGTGCGCGCCCGAAACGCGCGAGCAGCGCGCCGATATAGTAAGAGGACGCGCGCATGCGGCGGCAGAGATCGAGCGGAACGTCCGTCCGGTTGATGGTGCTGGAATCGACCTCCATCACGCCGGTATCCGGGTCCCAATCGACCTTTGCTCCCAGATGACGCAGCGTTTCGACGGAAACCGTGACATCCTCAATATTGGGCAGGTTCTCGATCACACAGGGCGTCTGGCTGAGGATGGAGGCGGAAATCACCGCGACCGAGGTATTCTTTCCGCCGCTGACGCGGACGGTACCCTCCAATCGCTGCCCACCGGTGATGAGCATTCTCTCTTCTGCCATGCTGTTCCTCCTTGATGATGCCGGTCGCCCGGAGTTCATATGCTTTAACCACTATATTATACACGCATGGAGACGCTTTGGCAAGGGCGCTGAAATTTCAAAAAAACGCACGGTCACGGGATAAAAATGGAAGTCTGGTGCGTTTCTATGGTATAATCGGAGGGAAAGCGACTTTCCCGCCGAGGTTTCCGCCCGGCGGATGGCGAGGAGGCTGTTCCGGGTGACCCAGGCTTGGTATCAGGTGGCGTCGATGGGTTTTGGCTATCTCAGCGCGGTGATCATCGCGCTGATCGTGCTGCTGGCGCTGCGAAAATATATGTATGACCGCGCGTTGTGGCGGCGCGTCAAAAAAAATCTGCCGCAGGCGGGCGCAGCCGGCACGTTCCGCGTGCTGACAGCGGGTTCCAGACGGCTTCCCGCGGGGGAAGAGATCCGGATCCCGTTTGAAGGCACGCTCGGCGCGTCGATGAGCTGCGACGTCTGCATTCCATATAAAAAGGTGCATATGCGTTCCGCCTTCTTCTGGCTGGAGGGCGAGGAGCTGCACATGGTTCCGCTGCATCGGGACGGCTTTCAGGTGGATGACACGCCGGTAGAGCCGGGCGACGAAGCCGTGATGAGCGACGGCGCGATCCTCAAGGTCGGCGAGCTGAAGCTCGTCCTGCGGCTGTATGACCGAAGCGGCGCGCTCACCGTGGACGAGCCTTACGTCACCCGCGCCCGCCGCAGCAAAGCCGGACAGGGCAGGGGCGACGGCTTAGGCGCGCCCGGACGCGGCGAGATCCGTCGGGAAAAGAAGCGCCTTGCCAAACAGCAGAGCGATACGAAAGAAGACATGAAAAAGACGCGGAGGTGAAGGCATGGCGCGGACAACGGAAGAAAAGGCGAAGCGGACGCGCGACGGCGCGGACGACGCAGTTTATAAACCCGCGCGGAGCGCAAAAAAGCCTGTCCGCACGGAGTCGGAAAAAAGCGAAAGCGGCGCAAAAACCAAAAAAGCCGCTCCAAAAGAGAAAAATCCCTCGGACAAGCCCGCACAGCGCAAAGCGCCGCGGAAATATGATCCTCTTCCCAAAGAGGATACGCCTCAGCAGCGGCGTCAGAAGCGCGAAAAAGAGCATATCGCAGCGGTCGCCAAGGACAGGCGGCGCGCGATCAGCCGCGCAGGCGACGCCGGTGTGACCCTTATCGCGCTGCTGACGGCGGTATTTGAGCTCCTGGGTCTGCTGCTCTGCTCGTTCAAAACGGAAGGAACGGTGGCCATGCAGGCGATGAAGATCGCCCTTCTGGTCGTGCCGCTGGGGCTGCTGACGACGCTTGCCCTGCCGCGGCTGCTGCCGATCGATGCGCTGGTCATGGCGCTGACCAACTTTCTCTGCGGCGTGGGCATCGTCGTGCTGTACACCGTGTCGCCGGACAGGGGCGCGCGGCAAGCTGTTTTTTATGCAGCCGGGCTGGCGGTCATGCTCGTGATGAGCGAACTGGTCTTTCACATGCGGCATTTCCGCGGGCTGACGATGCTGGGCATGGCGCTGGGCATCCTCGCGCTGATCCTGCCGCTGGCGTTCGGCGAATGGAACAACGGCGCAAAGAACTGGGTGGAGATCCCGCTGATCGGTTCGTTTCAGCCCAGCGAGATCGTCAAGCTCTCCGTCGTGCTGGCGCTGGCGTATTTCTTCAGCGCGCATAGAACGGTATGGCAGATGATGCCCGCGCTGGTCTTTGCGGCGGCGTGTCTGGTGCTGCTGATGCTCCAGCGCGACCTCGGAACGGCGCTCATCTATTACCTGACGACGCTGGTGCTGTTCTACGTCGCCTGCGGCAATGTGCCGCTGACGATCGTCGGCATGGGCGGCGGCGTAGGCGCGGCTGTGCTGGGCTACCAGATGTTCGCGCATGTCAAGGTGCGCGTAGCGATGTGGCGCAATCCGTGGAGCGACCCGACCGATAAGGGCTATCAGATCATTCAGGCGCTGTTTGCCATCGGTTCAGGCGGATTATTCGGCGTCGGTCTTGGACAGGGCACACCGGAAAAGATTCCCGCGTATTACAACGACTTTATCTTTGCCGTCGTCTGCGAACAGCTGGGTCAGGTGTTTGGCATGCTGCTGCTTGCGGTGTATGTCCTGCTGATTCTGCGCGGGGTGACGGTGGTTTCCCGCGCACGGCGTTCCTTCGAGATACTGCTGGGGTACGGCGTGCTGACGATGCTGAGCATTCAGACGTTCATGATCGTCGCGGGCGTCATCAAGATGATCCCGCTGACGGGCGTTACGATGCCGTTCCTCAGCTACGGCGGCTCGTCGCTGCTCTCGTGCATGGCGATGATCGGCGTTTTACACGGAGCAAGCGCGCGGGCGCAGGAAAATCTGGAAGAGGACATTCTCTGCGTGAAAGCGTAACCTCATCCGCCTCTGCGGAGGCACCTTCCCCAAAGGGGAAGGCTGGGAAAAGGACGTTGGGGCTCCTCGCCCCAACCCCCCGCAAGGGAACTAAGTTCTCTTGACCTTCTGGTTCGCTTCGCGCGTTCTGTTTAATCGTCAGCTCGCAGGACTGCATGCAGTCCTGCGCAAGTGGGAAGTGCAGGAACCTCAGGTTCCTGCCGAGGGTTTGGGGCGAGAAGCCCCAACGTCATCCCTTGAAAGGGGGCGGGCTTATTAAGGTCATTAAGCGGCGGATGCACCTGCTGACGCTGCTGCTTGTTTTGATGTTCGCGCTGGTCGCGGCGTATTTCTGTTACTCGGTTTATTTCTACGGCGGACGGTGGATCGCCAATCCCTATAATCCCCGCATCAGCAGCCAGAAGCAGAATGTCGTCATGGGTACGCTGACCGACCGGGACGGAACCGTCCTCGCCTATACCGACGATACCGGCACGCGGCGCTATAACGCAAACGCCGCGACGCGTAAAGCGGTCAGTCAGGTCGTCGGCGACAGCGGCGGCAAGGTATCCACCGGCGCGGATACGTTCCACGCGCAATACCTGCTCGGCTTCCGGTCAAGCATCTTTGAGCGGCTCGCCGACGCCTTTACCGGCACGACCCAGCGCGGCGACGACGTGCAGCTGACCATCTCCGAACGGCTGTCGCGCTATATCAGCGAGCAGTTTCCCAGCGGCAAGCGCGGCGCTGTCGTCGTACTCAATTATAAGACCAACGAGATTCTGGCGCTCGTGTCCATGCCGCAGTTTGATCCGATGGATATGGATTCGGCGCTGGCGGATGAATCCGCGGGCGCGCTGGTCAACCGCGCGACGCAGGGGCTTTATCCGCCCGGTTCGACGTTCAAGATCGTGACGATGGCGTCGGCGCTGGAAAACCTGCCGGATCTGAACGACTTTGCCTTTGACTGCACGGGCTATTATCCCGTCGGCCATTATTCCGTAACGGATGGCAGCGCGCACGGCGTACAGAGCCTGTCCGACGCGTTCGCGCATTCGTGCAACACGGCGTTTGCAGCGTTGTCGCAGGATCTGGGCTATGAAATGCTCGGCAAGACGGCGGAAGAGATGGGCTTCAATGAGAATTTCATGTTCAGCGACCTCATCGTCTACAATTCCAGCTATCCCATCGACGACCTGAGCGCGGAGGATCTGGCGTGGTCGGCGATCGGTCAGGGACGCGTTCTGGCAACGCCGCTGCATATGGCGCTCATCGCCGCGGCAGTCGCCAACGGCGGCGTAATGAACGAGCCGCGGCTGGTCAAGTCCGTAACGACGGCGCAGGGCGGAAGCCGGGCGCTGCTCAGCCATGCGGGCGGCAAACGCGTTATGGATGAAGCCGTCGCCGACCGGCTGGAAAGCGAGATGATTCGGGTCGTCAAGTCCGGCACGGGCAGACGCGCCGCGCTGGATAACGGCTATGTCGTCGCGGGCAAGACCGGTTCGGCGGAAGCAAGCAACGATAAGACCATTGACGCGCACGCCTGGTTCGTCGGCTATATCGTCAATGACAACGCGCCATACGCAATCTGCGTATTGGTCGAAAACGGCGGAAGCGGCGGCTCTGTTGCCGCGCCGCTGGCACGAAAGACGCTGCAAAAAGCGATTAATCTGGGACTGTAATAGCAAGGAGGGTTTTTCCAATGCGTAAAGAACTTTGCATGCTGATGGCGCTGCTGTGCCTGTTGGTTTTCTCCTGCCCGGTGCTGGCGGCAGGCACGACCGTAACCACGTTCACCCCGTTTGCCGATATGGATTTTGCCGCGCAGGGCTATATGGATCTCATTACCGCGTGGGAAGAAGAGACCGGCAACATCGTCGAGGATTATTCCGGCTTGCAGGACGACCTGTTCCTTCGGCAGATGACGGACATGGTTACGAGCGGAAAAGCCGATATCGTGGTCGTTCCCGTCGGCAGCGGCTTGACGAGCAATCAGCTGGTCAGCGTGGACGAGCTGATTGCCGCCGCGCCGGACTGCGGCGCGCGCAGGATGGACGCCATGGCGGAGAGCGACGGCAGTATCCTGCTGACGCCCGTGCGCCTGAACTGGGAAGCGCTGTACGTCAATACGGACGTGCTGGAACAGAACGGATTGTCCGTGCCGACCAGTTATGAAGAGCTGGTCGCGGTCTGCGCGTCTCTCGCGCAGAAGGGCGTAACGCCCATCGCCAACGCGCTCTGCGAATGGTCCGAGATCACACTGGACTGTGCCGCGATGATCGGCGCGCCGGAGAATCAGTATGGTCAGCAGCCCTCGCTGGACGGCGCAAAGAGCGTGCTGACGGCGCTCACGAAGGTCGGCGCGTTCGGCGTCGATCCATGGAACCTGACCGATGAGGACGCGGAAAACGCTTTCCTTGAAGGCGTCGCGGCAATGCGCTTTGACGGAAGCGACCTGTCAGAACTCATCGGCGAAGCGCGGCAGGAGCATGTAGCCGTCGTGTCCCTGAGCGGCATGGACGGACAGGCGCGCGCCAAGCTGGTCGGCACGCCGAGCTATGGTCTGGCGATCACCCGCGCCTGCTGGCAGGACAGCGCGCGCCGCGAAGCCGCCCTTTCACTGGTCGCGCGGCTGCTGACCGGCGACGGCGCGGCGGTCCTTGCATCTCCCGCGCCTGCGGTCAAGCTGGGACAGAGCATCGCGCAGATGACCACCTCCGCGTCGGACTGCGCCGGATTGCTCTATGACAGGAATCCCGAAAGTTTTGACAGCTGGACGGAAAGCGTCATTGCCGCGCTGATGGCGATGTAATGCCTTTTTCCCACGAAGAAAACCATAAAGAAGCCGTTAAGAAAAACAGAATGTTGACAGAAAAAACGCATGCACGGAAGCGCGACGCATGCGTTTTTTCTTACATTTTCAGCAATTTGAAAAGCGTCTGAAATATTTTGACAAATCATGATAGAGCTTGCAGAAGAAATTATTTCTCATTATAATGAAATTGGATGAATATAATTATATACGGCCATTAATCCATATCGAGTTCTGCATCAAAGGGGAAACGATTGGGGCGCTGTCCCGAACCCTATCAGGAATCTGAGGTTCCTGGACTTCCCGATTCGCTTCGCGGCGGCTAAAATCATATTAACGGACGACGCGCATGCGCGTCGTATGCTCAAGACGATTAAAACCGGCGCAAAGCGAAGAAGGGAGTCTGAGGGATGAAGTCCCTCAGGCAGGTTTGGGCGGCAGCCCAACGTATCCCATTTACTCATAAAGAGGGAGCGGCTGCCTGTCAGCCGATACTGCATATGAAAAGACGGTTCGCTCATCTGAAACAGCTTTTGTTTTATGGAGGTCTGGAAAGGGAGAAATATCGCGCGATTGCCGCGGATATCGACGAATCGAACCGCAGCAGCCTTGTCGTGATCTCTTTTGCCTACGTGATGATCTATCTGACTCGTCTGCTCGTCAATTATGATACCATTCCGTATACCAGCCGCATCCTCTTCATCTCGGCAATCTCCTTTTTCAGCGTGATAGCGCTGGTCAGCTGCCTGACAAAGGGAAAGCGCCGGTTTATCCATCTTTCCGCTTATGTGTTTCTCGCCGGTTATCTGGGCATAGGCATTCTTTCGGCTGTCGGCGAGGGAAGCATTCAAGAGAGAACGACGCTTTATCTGGTCTATGTCTCCGCCGCGCCGATGCTCTTCGCGCTCAACGCGGTCGAGCTGACGGCAATCATCGTTCCGGCAGAACTGCTGTATCTGTTCATGATTACCCGGTATCAATCCATGTATCCGGTCTATGCGGCGAATTGCAGCAATTCCTTTTACTTCTCCATCATGGGGCTTCTGCTGGGCATTTACATGTCCAATAGGAAGATATGGGGCGTTTACAACGCGCATATGAATTCCCGCATGGGCGAGATCGAGCGGCTGAACAGGGAGCTGCACCAAAGCCGGGAGGATCTTCAGGAAGCGCTGTTCTCCGCCGAACAGGCGAACCGCTCCAAGACCATCTTTCTCAACAACATGAGCCACGATATCCGCACGCCGATGAACGCCATTATCGGCTTCACCGCGCTGGCGCAGAAGCATATCGACAACCGAGAGCAGGTCGAAAACTATTTACAGAAAATATCGGTATCCAGTCAGCATCTGCTGTCGCTCATCAACGACGTGCTGGATATGAGCCACATCGAGAGCGGCAAGGTGCAGCTGGAAGAAAAGCCGCTGCATCTGCCCAAACTCATTGACCAGATGGAAACGATCATACAGGCAAACGTCGCGGAAAAGAATCTGACCTTCTCGGCGGATGTCGTCGGGCTGAATCATCCGGACGTCATGGCGGATAAGCTTCGGCTCGATCAGGTGCTGCTCAATATGCTGAGCAACGCCGTCAAATTCACTCCGCCGGACGGAAAAATTGATTTCAAAATCATTGAAAAACCCGGAGCGCCCGCCGGATATGCCGATTACGAATTCCATATCAAAGATACCGGCATCGGCATGAGCAGGTCGTTTCAGAAACATATCTTTGAAGCGTTTTCGCGCGAGGAAACCGACGCCGTCCGCGGCATACAGGGTACCGGTCTGGGGATGTCCATCGCCAAGAACATCGTAGACATGATGCAGGGCAGCATCGACATAGACAGTCAGGAGGGCAGGGGAACGGAGTTCACCGTCCACCTGCGCTTTGCTGTCGCGCAACGCGCGGTAAACACGGAAGAAAAAAAGAAAGATCCGCTTGCAAAAGCGGAGCTTGCCGGAAAGAACATCCTGCTGGTCGAGGACAACGAACTGAATCAGGAGATCGCAGCGGCAATTCTGGAAGAGGACGGCTTTATCGTCGATACCGCCATGAACGGCGCGACTGCCGTTGAGAAAGTCCGCGGCGCCGCGGCTGGTCGATACGATCTGGTGCTGATGGATGTGCAGATGCCGGTGATGAACGGTTATGAGGCGACACAGCGCATCCGCATGCTGAGCGACCCGAAGAAAGCCGGCATTCCAATCATTGCGATGACGGCGAACGCCTTTGACGAGGACAGGCGCGCGGCAATTTGCGCCGGCATGGACGGCTATATCTCCAAGCCTATCGACATTCCGAAGCTGATGCAGACTATTAAAGAAGTTATAGAAAAGAAATAAAGCGGGCTGAGCCCGCCTGCATTTCCGCCACAGTCCGTAAAGATTCAAAGCTCTACGCACGCGAGCAAGCTTTACGCAATTTCCTATAAGGAAATAAACCGGGCGTTTGGGGCGCTGCCCCAAACGTCCGGCTTTTACTTTATACCCTCGCGGCGACGAGGTCGCCCATCTCCGTGCAGCCGACTTTCTTGCAGCCTTCGGAGAAGATATCGCCCGTGCGGTATCCTTCGTCCAGCACCTGAGAGACCGCTTTCTCGATCGCGGCAGCTTCCTTTTCAAGCCCCAGGCTGTGACGCAGGAGCAGGGCGCCGGAGAGAATCGTGCCCAGCGGATTGGCGATATC
>CAKTXP010000045.1 GCA_934631055.1 uncultured Clostridia bacterium
CGACGCCCGCAATGGCGTTGCCGACGGTCAGCTTGCGCTCGCTGTCCAGAAGATTGGCGAGCAGGTGCGCCGCCATGCCCAGCGCGACGCCCATCGCCAGATTGCTGGTCATCACTGCGCTGACGACGGTCACGCCAAAGACCGCCATATCGTCCGTGCGCTCAAAGCCGTCCTTGACGGCGCTCATCGCCATCGCCAGACCGACCAGCGCCATCACCGCATCCACAACGATGAAGGAGCAGTCCGTCAGCATCTGAAGCACGACGCCGTAGTGACCGTAGAGGTTGAAGGAGATGTCATAGCTGGTCGTCGTCGCGAAGATGAACGGGATGATCCACACGAACGCGGAAATGAGCATGCCCAGAGACGCGATGACCGCGCTCAGACCCGAACGCGCGCCGTCGCGCTTAGCCGCCGCGCCGGAGACGCTGACCGCGACCGGAGAGACGCCTGCCAGCGGCGCGACGATGTTCATGCCCGCGTTGCAGACCAGCGCCAAGCCCAGCTCTTTCTCGTTTGCCGGAGCTTCATAGCTGAGGACGGCGTCCGCCTGCGTGATGCCGGTCAGCAGGAAGGTCGCAATGCCGGTGACGAACAGAGCCGCCACACTGCCGCCCGCTTCCGTGAACGCGGTGAAGTCAAAGCCCTCTTGCAGAACCTTGCCCAGCGAGATGTTTTGCAGAATATAGGACAGATGCAGCTGCTGCGCATCTTCGCTGCCGACCATCCACAGACGACCCCAGAGAGAATCCAGCTCATACTGAATGGAGCCGTTCTTGGCAACGTAAAAGACAACGTGGGTGAGATAACCGGCGAAGAAAGCGAGCGTACCGACGATTAAAGCATACCAGACCGGACGCCTGGTTTTGCGCAGGAGCAGGAACGCCGCGAACGCCGCCGCCGCGCCGATCATCGCGCACTGAACCCACGGATAGAAGGAATCGCCCTTGTAACCCAGCTCGTTATAGAGCTTGAAATCGAACAGACCGAAGGAGGAAACGCTGTCGTTGAGCGCGCCCGTCCAGCGCTTCATGTTGATGGCGGTGGAGTTGACGCCCTCGATGCCCATGCCTGTCGTGCCGAGCTGGACGATGCCGGTCAGCTGCATCATGGCAAAGACCAGCAGCAGACCGACTGCCGCAGGCGCGGCGCGGCGCACGCTCTGGGGAAGGGCGTTGAAGATTGCCCTGCGCACGGCAGGCACGACCATCAGCGCCGTATAGATGAGCGAAGAGACGAAGCAGACCGCCAGCAGGTTCTGATAGGTCAGCCCTGCGCCAATGCCCAGCGTGGAGATCAGCACGGTGGACAGCCCGAGCGAAGGCGCCTGCGCCAGTGGCAGGCGCGCGACGACACCCATTACGAGCGTGCCGATAAAGGAGACGATCATCGACAGGAAGTAATACTGCGCGATAATCTCGCCGTTGGCGGCGATATCGCCCACAGCCGCTTCCGACGCGGAACCGGCGACAAGCAGCTTTGCCACCAGCTGCATATTCATGAAGATACCGCAGACGGCGAGAATGCACATCAGAATGCCCGCGCCGATCTCGCGTCCGGTTGTGCTGCCGCGGTCAATATGGTGGAAAAAGCGGTTCAGCGGACGCTTTGCCGCGCGCTCCAGCTTGGCACGCTGTTTTTCGATTTTTGCGGCGTTCTTTGCCGCCTTCGCTTCGGTCATGGTTTTACCCTCCCATGGTCTGGCTGATAAGCCTTTTGTTTAAAGAAGGGACAGCCGCCTGAACGCGGCTGCCCCTGAAGAAGAGGAGTTAAAAAGGGGGATTTGCTATGGAGAAGAAAATTCAGGGGATAAAGGGGATTACTCGACCAGCATGCCGGAAGCCGGCTGATTCAGGCAGCAATCCACGCGGTCAGGCTGCTGGCCCGCGTTGGCGCCCGGCATATCCAGCTGCTGCGGATCGGTCCACAGTTCGGTCTTTGCCTCGGTGTATTCACTGGTCGGCTCGTCGTCGGTCAGGGTGATCTCAAGCACGGTGGAGACCTGAGAATCCTTGACGTATGCGTCGCGGGAGAGAGCCTGACAGGTCACATAGTAGGTGCCAGCCGGAAGCGTGTACTCATATTTGTCGTAGATGAAGTACATCGGCTCAAGCGCGTGCGGCGCGAAGAAGCCGCCGTTCGGATCGCCGACAAACTCTTCGGTGGTCTTGTAGAGGAACAGGTCGTTGGCGTCCTTCGCCGCCTCGGAATGATAGCCCCAGATGACGACAAGACCCGGAGGGTTCTTGCTCATGGTCGCCGCCAGATCCTTGAGATCGACGGTTTCGCTCATGACTTCGTTGGTGCAGTCCGCGTCAGAATAGAAGCTGAACTTCATCAGCGGGAGATACTCGTTGTAGCGGTAGTCGCACAGCGTCCACCAGTCAATGACAAGCTGAACCTTGCTGCCGCTGTACAGCGCCAGCATCTCCGGACGTTCGAGCGGGAGATCCACGCCGAACTGGCACATGATGTTGATCGGGTCGGGGGTCTTGTAATCGGTTCCCGCCGGCGCGAAGGAGCAGAGGGAGACGGCGAATTCGCCCCAGGCGACGCTGCTCATATCGAGCGCGCCGGAGATTTCGCCGGTCTTGCCGCCGCGGATGCGCTTGGAAGAGGAAATGTACTCACCGGAGATCTTGCCATCCTCCATCTCGTAGAAACGGATGAAGTAATAGCCCATGTTTTCGTCGTTCGCCGTGAAGGAATATTCGCCCGTCATCGGATCGAACTTAAAATCCGTCGGCGCCTTGAGCGTCTGACCCTCAGCAGAGGCGAGGCATCCGCACGTCAGGATCACCATCAGGCACAGAACCAGGGTAATGAGCTTTTTCATATGCCTATTCTCCTCATGTTGTTTTTAGGAAAGGGGGGAAAACCCTCTCAGTCCATTCGGGACAGCTCTCCCAGCGGGAGAGCCGAGGGGAAGGCGGGCAGAGAGGGCTGCCCTTGGGTTTGCCTTACTCCGCGAGGTTGAGCGTGGAGCAGTACTGATACAGCGCGTTGCGCATGATGTTGTGGAGCATGTAGCGGCCGTAGACCGTCTCGGTCGGATCGCCGTACGCCGCAATATTCTGGCGAGAGGTCACATAATTGGACATGGTCAGCATGCCGCCCTGAACAGACATCATCGCGATCGGCGGGTTGTAGCAGTCGCCGGATCCGCCGTCACCGTCGGTGATGAGCATGCCCTGCCAGCCCCACTCGTTGCGCATCATGGTCACATACATGCCATAATGGAACCAGCTCATACCGATGCGGTTCAGGGAGCCCATGATGCCGTTGGCGTTGTACTCCTTGCAGGAGATTTCGTACGGAACCATGTAGATCTCGCGGATCGCCTGCTCGTCCGCCCAGGTGGTGTTGCCGCCGCGGTTGGTGTCGCCATCGTTCAGCGCGGCGTGCTTGATAAAGACGTTCGTGCCGGTAGACTGGATGCCCGCAGCAGCGTTGCCGCCGATCTGACCGGAGATGAAACCGTCCTCAGAGTAATACTCGAAGTTACGGCCGCCGAACGGGCTGCGATGGATGTTCATCGCCGGAGCGTAGGCGTGGATGCCGAACAGACGAGCCTGATGACCATAGGCAACGCCCTCGGCGTGCGCAAGGTCGGTGTTCCAGGTCGCCGCGATGGTGATCGCGCAGGGGAACCAGGTGCCGCCGTTGTACTGACCGTTGCCCGGTTCGCCAGGACCGTCAACGACCTTCTGCTTCGCCTTTTCAACGGAGTTGACAGCGGACACAGCCCAGCCCGCGTTGCCCTGCACTTCGACGGCTTCGTCGATGGAGGTCATGCTGGCGAGCTTATCAAAGAGTTCGAGTCCCTCGTCGGTGTAGATATCCACGCCCGCGAGGTCAGCGGCGGTCAGCTTATGGTAGCTGCCGGAAGCGGGTTCGGCGTCCACGACGACCGGATTGCCGGCTTCGGTGGTCTCGCCTTCAACGACGTAGTAGACAGCGTCCCAGGTCGGATCGACGATGGAATCGGTCGCGATGCCGTCCGGAGTCTGCTCGCCGTAGGGCATCATGTTGTTGCCGTGAGCGTACAGGGTCTCGGTGACCTCGGTCTTGACGCCGTTCTTGTAGGTCTCAAAGGTATACTCGATGCTCTCGTCGTCGCTCGTGGCAAGCACAGCTTCGATCGCATCGGTGGTCTTCTCGTTCGGGGTCTCGTTAGACTGATGCGCCATGATCTGCTTCATGCCGCCCGCGATGTCGCTGCGGGAGAGATAGCCATCGACCATGTTGCCGTCGCCGGCGGTCACATCGTCCATCGCGTTGACCGCAACGACCTTATCGGAAGCGCGGGCGCCAACGCCATTCTCGTTGTAGATGAGCGCGGTGTCCAGCGTCGCCTTGACGGTTGCCGCCGCACGGTCGCCCCAATGATGCGCGTCCTTCTGAACGTTGAAGCTGTATTCGCCGTTCTCCAGAACGTAGCAGCCCTGACCAAAGTTATCAAAGGAAGCGAGGTTGTCGGTGTCGAAGCTGATGGTCACTTCTTCGGAAGCGCCCGGCTCAAGCGTGCTGGTCTTGGCAAAGCCGATCAGTACGACCTTCGCCTTTTCAAGACCGCGGCCCTTGATGCCGAAGTTTTCGGTATCGCTCTGATACGGCGCGTCCATGTACAGCTCGACGACGTCCTTGCCCGCGACGTCGCCGGTGTTGGTCACCTTGACGGTTACGCTGTTGGCGCCGTGCGCAGCCAGGGTGATGTCGGAGTTGGTGATCTCCTCGGTGAAGTCGGTGTAGCTCAGACCATAGCCGAACGGGAACTGAACGACCTGATCATAGCCCTTGACCGTGCCGTTTTTGAAGTTGATCGCCGCGAACTCGTCGCTGTCGAAGTAGCCGACGGAATCGGCGGTCTCGTAGTAGCGGTAGCCGACGTAGATGCCTTCCTCGTACTGATAGAAGGTCTGGTTGTCGGCGTTCGCGTAACGGTTGTCGTCTGTGTTGTAGTAGGTCGGGTTGGTGGTCATATCATACGCGTAGGTATCGACCAGACGGCCGGACGGATTGCTGCGGCCGGTCAGGATGGTGCCGACGCCGGTGATGCCAGCCTCGCCCGGATGACCGATCCACAGACAGGCGTCAACGTTATAAGCTTCGTCGTCGATGAAGCCCAGCTCCATCGGGGTGGCGGAGTTGATGAGGACGATGGTGTGCGCGAAGTTCTGCTTGCAGTATTCCAGCAGATCCTTCTCGTTCTGATCCAGCTCCAGATAGGTTGTGCCGGTGAGGGTGGAGCCGTCGCCGTCATAATCCATCAGAGGGGAAGCGCCTTCAGCACCGGAGCGAGAGAAGGTGACGATCGCGTAATCGGTATAGCCGTCGGCGAGGATATCGGAAGAACCCGCCTCATAAACGGACTTGTCGAATTCGTGGATCTTCTGGTAGCTCGTCCAGTCGCCCAGACCGGACGGGTCCGCGTCGCCTACGCCGCGCTCGCCGCCGCACTGGTCTTCCAGCCAGTACCAGGCGTTCTCGTTGACGTCAAGACCCGCTTCAACGAACGCGTCGGACATCATAACGGTATTCAGGTCGTCCTTGCCGCCGGCGGAACCGGTGCCGCCCTCGACGTAGTTGTAGCTCATTGCGCCGAGCAGGGTGACCTTCGTTCCCTCAGCGAGAGGAAGCGTCTTGTCCTTGTTCTTGAGCAGTACGGAGCCTTCCGCCGCGATCTGCACGCTGACGTCGTAACCTTCAGCATAGCAGTCGTTCGCGTCAAAAGCAGCGCTGGCAGGGGCGGCGACGCTGGTCGCAAGCAGCGCCATCGCACAAGCCGAACTCAGGATCTTTTTGCCGAGCTTCATGATGGTAATTCCTCCTGTCTTTCCAGCCCTTTCTCCCTGCCCCGCCGGGCTTTGCGGATGGCGGAAGAGCAAAGGTCTTTTGCTGGCGATAAGTATAGAGGAAGCCCCACGGCTTTTCAATCGTTTCGCCCCAAGCGGCGTTTATGCCGCTCAAACAGCGTACGAAGGAAACGAACGGTCGTTTTTTGGACATGAACGGCGGAACGAAATGCGCGTTTTGGACATGAACGGGCAATAAATTTGGGGCATATGCCTATAAAAAAACGGCACTGAACAGGGAATCGCCGGAAGATAACGAAATCCTTTATACAATACGGATAAAGATCGGGAGGGAAGAAAGACGGCATGAAAAGAGCGGGACTGGTTGCGGCGCTTGTGCTGAGCCTGATGGCGTGGTGCGGCGCCTGCGCGGAAGAAACGCGCGGCGTTTTATGGACGGGGCTGGAATGGAACGGCTCGACGGAGGGGGAGAGCCGCAGCTGCGATATCGTATCCATCGGAAGAGAGCCTGCGCGCGTGGATTCTATCCCTTATGACAGCGAACAGAGCGCGGTCAGCGGCGCGCGGGATTACGATAAGGCGCTTTCGCCTTACTATATGCTGCTCAGCCAGACGGAGTGGGATTTTGCGTGGTTCGAGTCGCCTTCGGCGGCGGAGGAGAGCGAGAAAGCGGCGTTTTGGCAGGCGGATTATGACGCGGCGGGCTGGGACAGCCTCTTCGTGCCGTCCGTATGGCAGACACAGGGATACGACCATCCCATCTATACCAATACCACGCAGAAATTCGCGCGGCAGTTTGGCAACAGCCGCATCGGCTATCCGCATGATCTGCCAGCCGCGCCGACGATCTATAATCCGGTCGGGCTGTACCGCAGGACGTTCGATGTGCCGGACGATTGGGCGGGCAGACGGGTCTATGTCGATTTTGAGGGCGTGGATTCCGCGATGTATCTCTGGGTCAACGGCGTGCAGGTCGGCTATGCCGAGGACAGCTTTACGACGCATGAATTTGAACTGACCGATTACCTGAACTATGGCGGCAGCAACAGCATCGCCGTCAAGGTCTACCGCTGGTGCGACGGAAGCTGGATAGAGGATCAGGATATGTTCGACCTGTCCGGCATCTTTCGGGATGTGTACCTTTACGCTGCGCCGCAGGTCTGCGTTCGGGATTTTGCCGTCGTAACGGATTTTGACGAAACGTATACCGACGCGGTGCTTCAACTCGAGGCGTTCATCGACAGCGGCGCGGAGGAGGAAGAGCGCATTCAGCTCGGCGTCAGGCTCTATGACGCGCAGGGGAACGCGGTGGAGCTTGAAGGCGCACAGACGGAAGCAACCGTCGCGCCGGACGAAGAAACGCAGATAACGTTTGCCCTGCCGGTATCCGCTCCGAGAAAATGGAGCGCGGAGGATCCATATCTGTATACGCTCGTGCTGGAGGAAACGACTGCGCAGGGAACGGTCTACGAGAGCTATTCGATCGGATTCAGAAAGATTACCTACAAGACCACGGAAAGCGGCTGGTACGAAGGCGGAACGGACGAGCAGGACCTCATCTGCATCAACGGTCAGCCCATCAGCTTCCGCGGCGTCAACCGCCACGAAACGCACCCCGAGCTGGGCTATGCGCTGACCCGCGAGGTGATGGAGGAGGATATCCGCATCATGCTGGAAAACAACATCAACGCGGTGCGCACATCCCATTATCCCAATCATCCATATTGGTATTATCTCTGCGACAAATACGGCATCTATGTCGTCGATGAGGCGAATGTGGAATGCCACAGCAACATGACGACCGACAACGAGCGGCTGACGGAATACCTCTCTGCCGCCATCATCGACCGCGAATACAGTATGGTTCGCCGAGACAGGAACCACGCCAGCGTCGTGATGTGGAGCCTTGGAAACGAGAACAAGAATCCGGAGATCCTGCGGACGATCTTGGTTCGAGCCTATCCGGATCCGGAGGGACAGCCGCGCGTGCTGCATGACTACGCGAAAGACCGCCCCTGGCACTACGAGCAGGCGGGCGACAGCGTGGAGACCGGCATCGATGTGCGCAGCGGAATGTATGCGCTGCCGTCTGAGCTGGAGGCGCATGGACAGGCGGACGGCGCGCTGCCGATGATCGAATGCGAATATGAACATGCGATGGGCAATTCGGAGGGCAACTTCGACGAATACTGGGCGGCGTTTGACACATACCGCAATTTGCAGGGCGGCTTCATCTGGGATCTCGTCGATCAATCCATCGCGCTGACGAGCGAAAACGGCGAGCGCTATTTCGGCTATGGCGGAGACTACGGCGAGCGCATCCACGACGGTAATTTCTGCGCGAACGGGCTTCTTCTGCCGGACAGGACAGTGCAGCCGGAAATGGCGGAGGTCAAGTACCACTACCAGACCCTTAAATTTGTCGACGCAGGCGCGAAAGACGGGAAGGTTGAGATCCTCAATTATGCTCTCTTTACCGACCCCGCCGAGAAATACGAATTCCACTGGGCGCTCCTTCGGGATGATACTATTCTGGAAGAGGGGATTCTCGACGACGCCCAGCTCCACATCCCGTGCGTGGATGCACAGACCAATCAGCCGGGAAGTGCGCAGATCGTTATCCCCTTTTCCATCGAGGACAGCTGGCGCACGCCGGGCAGCGAATTTTTCCTAAACCTGACCGTGACGCTGAAAGCGGATGACGGGCTGTTGAAAGCCGGTCATGTTGTTGCGATGGAGCAGTTTGAACTGTTTTTCTGCAAGACGGAAAAGGAAAAAGAAGAGCTGCCGGACATCGAGGTCGTGCGGACGGAGGGCGGCGTTATCGTGACCGGCAGGGATTTTGCCGCGACGTTTGACGAAGCCGCCGGAACGTTGAGCGCCTACGAGGCGGATGGAAAGGCGCTGCTCGCGGGCGGAATCGAGGGAAATTTCTACCGCGCGGCGACGGATAACGATACAGGCTTTGGCTATGGGCTGACTGTATTCAACGGCGCATGGAAGGATGCGAGCGAATATACCGTGGACAGCTTTCGCGTCCTTCGCGATGAGCAGAGCGCGGATATCATTATCCGCGGGCATTACGACGCGCTGAACGGAACGACGCTGGACACGCATTATACGGTATACGGCGACGGCTCGATTGCCGTGCAGGTGACGATCGTTCCGAACTATAACAAGGAACTGGTCTATGTGCCGGTCGCGGGCGTACAGATGACCCTTCCCGCCGGATACGAACAGATGACATGGTTCGGCTACGGTCCGGAAGAGAACTATATCGACCGGTGTAAGGGGACGAAGGTCGGCAGATATGCGACGACGGTTACGGAGAACTTCTTTCCCTACGTCAAATCCTCTGAGACTGGAAACCGGACGCAGGTGCGTTGGTTGTCGCTGACGGACGAGAGCGGATTCGGTCTGCTGGTATCCGCAGTCGGAAAGAGCTTTGAGGCGAGCGCGCTGCATTATACCGTCGAGGAGCTGGACAGGCATACGCATCCGTATGAGCTGGAAAAGCTGGAGGATACCATTCTGCGCATCAACGCCATTCAGATCGGCGTGGGCGGGGATAACTCGTGGTCGCGCATCGTGCCGCATGAGCAATATCTGCCGGATGCGGAGATCTATCGCTATACGTTCGTTCTCTCTCCGCTCCGCGCGGGCGAGGACGCGATGGAGAAATGCGTCGCACTGAGGAATCGCGCGGCGGAATAAAAAACAGGCACAAGCTCTATGCGATTGGATGGGGCTTGTGCTTTTGTGTTTTCCAAAAAAATGAAATCATTTTCAGGAGAGGTTCCGGCGGCGTGATTTTGAAAAATGGGCGTAATTTAGGGCATAATATGCCCAGAAACCGAAAAATCCGAGAGAAAATCAAAAAAAGTCAAAATTCTTTATAGGCTAAAAATCCAGTAATATCAAGTAAAAACAGACGAACTCATAAATTGAATTTTATTTTTTCAGAAAAAGTTAGCACTCACATATTGACAGTGCTAACAAACGGTGCTACAATACATCATGTCAACGGAAGGAAGCCCACAGGGGCGCGGATGAAAGTCCAAAAGCGCCTGAGGAAAAGGCCTCCTGCCGTATTCAAAATTAAGAATGATTTCAATGGAGGGATTGTTATGCTGCTTAGCAATGTTTTCTCTGATATGTTTGATGATATGTTCGATATGCCGACCGCGAGCCAGAGCGCCAAGGGTCTGATGAATTGCGACGTCAAGGAATATGACGATCACTATGAGCTGGATATGGACATGGCGGGCTTCAAGAAGGGCGACATCAAGGCTGAGCTGAAGGATGGCTACCTGACCATCAAGGCGGAGCGCAAGAGCAATGACGAAGAGACGGATAAGAAGGGACGCGTGATCCGCAGCGAGCGCTTCATGGGTACCTGCCAGCGTACCTTCTATGTTGGCGACCATGTGAAGAAGGAAGATGTGGCGGCGGCTTATGAGGACGGCGTTTTGAAGCTGAATGTGCCGAAGAAGGTCGAGACTCCGAAGGTCGAGGAGAGCCATCTGATCGATATCCAATAATATAAACGACGAGCCGGACGCGAGAGCGTCCGGCTTTTTGCATTTAACGACGGATTAGAGGGTAAAAAGAAAGACGGACGCATAAAAGCATCCGCCTGTTCTTTACTTGCTTTCGACAGGGACAGCGCCGCGGTC
The DNA here is from genome assembly GCA_934631055.1 of uncultured Clostridia bacterium. Lineage (GTDB taxonomy): Bacteria > Bacillota > Clostridia > Christensenellales > Aristaeellaceae > Ventricola. The sequence continues at coordinate 10,493 of CAKTXP010000045.1, forward strand.
CTTATCGTCGAAGATCAGGACTTTGACTTTCTTATTCTGATCCGTCATATCCCAGATCCACTGGGCGTTGATGCCGCCGTCGGCGGATGCGTCATGCGCGATGCAGATATTGCCGCGCGTCGCCTTTCCGCCGAGTTTATCTTCCAGCAGGGAGAAATCCGTGCCTTTCTTTTTGGTTGCGGGGATTTCGGCAAGGCAGTAATTGCCGTTGATGCGGATGGAGTAATTGCAGTATCCGGTGTTGGAGAAAGGCGTAACGCCGCGGCGCGTCACGGTGATGAATTCGCCGGCGGGCGTTTCGCGGGAAAGCGCCTGACTGGTAGGTCTGCCGGTGGAAACGACGCAGGAACCAACGCGCTCGCCGTCCTTATAAACGGTCAGGGTCTGAGACGACTTATCGACGACAATGCCGTAAGAGGTGTTCGGCTCGACTGTGCGCAGTTTCTTCGTGCTGATATAGCCGCGGACGAAAGCGCCGTCTTCGTTGCGATAGGCTTCTACAAGAGACCAGCCGTCGTCGCGCTCAAGGATGACGTTCAACCCCTGGCTCAGACCGGAGACAGAGCCGAGACTCTTGCGCCCCTTGAGCGGAGAATCATAGATATAGGCGGATTCGCTTTCCTTGACATCGACTGCTTTCATCGTGCGGGTCAGCGCCGCCCAGATCTCCGCATCGCTGGCGGAAGCATCCAAAGCCCAATAGCCCGCGTCATCCTGAGACGCTGTATCGGTGACGCCTACGCCGATCTGATAACCTTCCTCACCAATGGTGATATCGGAAGATGTGGTATATTCAATGTCGCTCACGGAAGACGCGCTCGGCTGGACGGCAGGCTGAGCGGCGGGCTGCTCGGCAGGAGGCGTCTCGACAACGCTGTCCTGAGCGGCGGGAACTTCGCCGGAAGGCTTATCCGAAACGTCATCCGAACTTTCATCGGGAACAGCGGGGTCTTCCGAAATATCTTCCGTATCGTCCTCCGCCGCGGTAATCTGTTCGGAAATCGGCAGGGAGACGGTCAGCGTGCTGCTGACATCGCCGACAGATGAACCGAACTGGTCAAGCAGTTCGCCGTTTACCGTATAGGTTCCGGCGGGCAGGGGAGAGCCGTCCTCATCGACAGCGGAAAAAACAAGCTGATTCTCGTTGGTATGGATCTCTGCCATTTCAAACAGCAGGGCGATCTCCGAACCGGAAGCGTCGCTGAGGGAAAGAGTCAGAAAACCGGGGGTCGAAGAGGTGACCGTAAAATAGCTGCGGGAACCGCCGGGAACGGCGTCCGTCGGCGCAGTCAGCGTGAGATCAGCCGCCGCCAGCGCGCCGACAGCCTGCCCGGACAGAGCAGCGCAGACGAGCAGCGCCGAAAGAGGACGAATGGACTTCATGAGATAAAGCTCCTTTCAAATGCCGGACGGGGAAAGCTCCGCGCCGAAGGCACAAACCAAACAGGATAATCTTTGTATCATCATACCGCAAAACACGCGATGATGCAAGAGAAAAGAACGACGGATTTGAGCCTTGCCCCGTTTTGAAACGCGTGATACAATGAAGAACCGGCATGATGCGGAATACATCGCCGACAGGCAAAACATCATCGGTTGATTCCGGACGGATGAAACAATTACGAAAGACGGGTGAAACGGGCGCATGCAGACGGAATTTGAGCGGACAATGGCGGCAATCAAAACCATGCGCATCGGCGCGGCGGATACCGAAGAGGCGATCCATGCGCAGGCGGCAAGAGCGTTTGAAAACGCTGGGCTTGCGGCTGAGCATGAGGTGCGGCTTGCGCCGCGATGCCGCATTGATTTCATGATCGGCACGACGGGCATTGAAATCAAGAAAAAACGCCCGCAGAGAACGGAGCTGCTCGCCCAGCTTGCCCGCTATGCGGCGTGCGAGCGGGTGGAGGTGCTGCTTGTGCTTGCGCCGCGGGGCGTCGATCTGCCGGAAAAAATCGGCGGGAAACCGGTGACGATGATGAGCCTTGAAAAACTTTGGGGGATATCGCTTCCATGATGACAGACGAAGGAAAACTGCCCGGCTATTTGCAGGATGCGCCGCAGAATGGGCATATATATGGAACACTTTCCTATAACCGCAGAAGTAAATGCTGGACCATCAAGGGCGAACCCTGTGTGACGGAAATGGCGACGCGGCTTTTTCCGGGCAGCGAGAGACGGCGGGGAGAAGCGCGATTCACAGCGAATCGACGCATCATCGGCGATGTCAACTGGCTGATGCTGCGCTATCCGCTGGAAATTGCGCCGCGCGACCGCGGATTATGGGAAAACGCGCTGGCGCAGGCGCGGGAACATGCGCTCCTGCGCGCGCAGGCAGAGAAGCTTCCGCGCAGAAGCATGCCGCCGGAGGGTACGTTTGAAGGCGAACTTCGGGAATTTCAAAAGGAAGGATTGTCTTTTCTGCTTGCTAATCCGCGGACCCTGCTTGCCGATGAGATGGGCTTGGGCAAAACGGTTCAGGCGCTCGCCTGTCTGGCGGCGACGAGGGAGTTTCCGGCGCTGGTCGTCGTGCCGCCGCATCTTCTGCGCAATTGGCAGAAGGAGATTGCGCGCTTTTTGCGCATAGACGGAAAACCGGCACGCGTCTGCGTACTGATGGGATTGAAACCCTATCAGCCGCCGGAAGCCGATGTCTATATTATTCACTATCTGCTGCTGAGAGGATGGAAACAGGCGCTGCCCCAAATGGGATTTCGAGCGGTCGTCTTTGACGAGATTCAGGAGCTGCGTCACGGCGGGACGGAAAAGTACTCGGCGGCAAGCCTGCTGGCGGAAGGATGCGAGCGGGTTATCGGACTATCCGGAACGCCGATCTATAATAAAGGCTCGGAGATATGGAATGTCGTTAATATTCTGGATTTTCACTGTCTGGGCGATTGGGAGAGCTTCACGCGCGCGTGGTGCGACGGTTATGGCAACCATCTTGTGCGCAATCCGGCGCTGTTAGGCGAGCATCTTCGCAGAGAGGGATTGATCCTCCGCCGGACAAAGAGCGAAGTGCTGGCGGAACTTCCGCCTAAACGCAGACTTGTGCAGGAAATTGATTCGGATGATAAGGTGTACCGTGAATTGATGCGTCCGGTGATGGATATGCTCGGCAGTCTGCGGGCGCTGCATCCTGATGCGAAAGAGCGCGCGATGCTGGAGGAACAGGTCGGACGCGGTGAGCGGCAGGCAACCGGCATGGCGAAAGCGCCGTTTGTCGCGGCGTTTGTGCGTGCGCTGGAAGATAGCGGCGAAAAGGTGCTGCTATTTGCGCACCATCACGCAGTGATGGATATTTATAGAAAGGAACTCGCCGCATATCACCCGGTTTTCATCACAGGACGGGAAAGTATGGGGCAAAAGGAAGATGCGGTTGCGCGGTTCATGGAAGGGAAAACGAACCTGTGCGTGATTTCCCTGCGTGCCGCTTCCGGACTGAATTTGCAGAGAGCCAGCTGCGTGGTCTTTGGAGAACTGGATTGGTCGCCCGCCGTGCATAGCCAGGCGGAGGATCGGGCGCATAGAATGGGACAAAAGGATTCCATTCTGTGCTATTATCTCGTCGCACCGCAGGGGTCGGATCGGGATATGCAGGATGCGCTGGGATTGAAGGTCAGCCAGTTCGTTGCGCTGATGGGCGATCAGACGCCGCAGCTGAGTGGCGTGCAGGATGCTCAGATGGCGGCTAAGGCACATATCGAACGAATGCTGGAACGATATGAAAAGGATGGGGAAAAGATGTAAGCAAATTCAAGCTGCCGCGAAGCGAAGAAGGGAGTCTGAGGGACAATGTCCCTCAGGCGGGGATTGGGGCGGCAGCCCCATCGTTCTCCAGCCGCTCTTTGACCTCATCCGTCAAGGG
>CAKTXP010000046.1 GCA_934631055.1 uncultured Clostridia bacterium
CGGGAAGTGCAGGAACCTCAGGTTCCTGCCGGGGTCTTAGGGGCAGCGCCCCTATCGTCCCTCTCCCTCTTACAGGATCAGATCATGTAAGCCCAGCGGCGGAACGTCCTCCGCCTTCTTGCCCAGCTTCACGCACTTCATCAGCAGCTTCGCCGTGTCGATGCTCGTCACGCAGGCAATGCCGTACTCGACCGCCATGCGGCGCAGACGGAAGCCCGCGCGCTGCGGATCGCGTCCGTGCGTCGGCGTGGCGATAATCAGGCGAATCTTGCCGGAATCGAACAGCTTCGCCAGCGCGTCCGTGTCCTCGCCCGGGCGCGGAACAGGTTGCGCGCCGACGTAGTTGTGGTTCAGCATGTGCGCCGTGCCGGTCGTCGCATAGATTTCAAAGCCCAGCGACGCAAACGTTTCCGCCAGCTCCAAGCCCTCGCGCTTGTCGTGGTCGGCGATGGAGAACAGCACGCCGCCCTCCTCCGGCTTCGGGATCGCCATCTTCGTGGACGCAAAGCCCTTGAGATACGCTTCCTCCGCCGTTTCCGCCAGACCCAGTGCTTCGCCCGTGGACTTCATTTCCGGTCCAAGGCTGACCTCAACCTCCGGCAGCTTTTCAAAGCTGAATACCGGCATCTTGACCGCAACCGTCGGCGCCGGCGGATACAGACCCGTGCCGAAGCCCATCTCCGGCACCTTCTCGCCCAGCGACGCGCGCACGCCCAGCTCGACGATCGGAATGCCCGTGACCTTGGAAATATACGGCACCGTTCGGGAAGAACGAGGATTGACCTCGATGATATACAAATCGCCGGCGTACTCGATGAACTGGATATTGACCAGACCGCGCACATGCAGGCTGCGCGCAATATTGATGGTGTAATCCGTCACCATGCGCTGGATGCGCGGCGCAAGGTGCTGCGGCGGATAGACGGAGATCGAGTCGCCGGAGTGAATGCCTGCGCGCTCGATATGCTCCATGATGCCCGGGATAAGGACGTTCTCGCCGTCGCAGATGGCGTCCACTTCAATCTCACGACCGAGCAGGTACTTATCGACCAGGATCGGATGCTCCTGCACGTTCATGTTGATGATGGACATGTATTCGCGGATATGCTTCTCGTCATAGGCGATCTCCATGCCCTGACCGCCGAGGACATAGCTCGGACGAACCAGCACCGGGTAGCCCAGCTCCGCCGCCGCTTTCGCCGCTTCATCCGCGGTGAAAACGGTCGTGCCCTTCGGCTGCGGAATGCCCAGACGGGTCAGCAGCTCGTTGAACAGTTCGCGATCCTCCGCCGCGTCGATGTCACCCAGATCCGTGCCGAGGATGCTGTATCCCGCTTCGCGGACGGCTTTGGCGAGCTTGATGGCGGTCTGTCCGCCGAACTGACAGACGACACCGACCGGCTGCTCGATCTCGAGTACGTTCATGACGTCCTCCGGCGTCAGCGGCTCGAAATACAGGCGGTCAGAGGTATCGAAGTCCGTAGAAACCGTTTCCGGATTGTTGTTGATGATAACGGTATCAAAGCCCGCGCGCTTGAGCGCCCAGACGCAGTGAACCGAGCAGTAATCGAACTCGATGCCCTGTCCGATGCGGATCGGTCCGGAGCCGAGGACGACGACCGTCTTGCGCCCGCTGTTCTTCGCTTCCGTCGCCGTGCCATAGGTGCTGTAGAAATACGGGCTGACGGCTTCAAACTCGCCGCCGCAGGTATCGACCATCCGGAAGGACGGAACGACCTTGAGCCGCTCGCGCAGCAGGCGGATATCCGCCGTCTTGCAGCCGACGAACCGCGCGATGGCGCTGTCCGCCATGCCCATCTTTTTGGCGTCCATCAGCGTATCGCGATCCAGCGCGCCGATGCTGCCCAGCGCGCGGATCTTCTGCTCCATGCGGACGATGTTCTGTACTTTCTTGAGGAACCAGATGTCGATCTTCGTGATCTCGTGGATATGCTCCATCGTCACGCCGCGGCGCAGCGCTTCGGCGACGACGAACGAGCGCTCAGTGTCGATGCTGTGCAGCTTGGTTTCCAGCTCTTCGTCGCTGAGTTCTTCCAGCGCCGGAGTGACCAGGCTGTCCTTGCCCATCTCCAGCGAACGAACCGCCTTGAGCAGCGCGTTTTCAAAATTCGTGCCGATTGCCATGATCTCGCCGGTCGCCTTCATCTTGGTGCCGATGTGCTTGTCGGCATAGACAAACTTGTCAAAGGGCCAGCGCGGGAATTTCAGCACAACGTAGTCAAGCGTCGGCTCGGCGCAGGCATACGTCTGCCCCGTCACGCCGTTGACGATCTCGTCGAGCGTATAGCCCAGCGCGATGCGCGTCGTGACCTTGGCGATCGGGTAGCCGGTCGCCTTGGACGCCAGCGCGGAAGAGCGGGACACGCGCGGGTTGACCTCGATGACGTAATACTGCATGCTGTCCGGGCTGAGCGCATACTGTACGTTGCAGCCGCCCTCGATGCCCAGCGCGCTGATGATGTTCAGCGACGCGCTGCGCAGCATCTGATGCTCCGGATCGCGCAGGGTCTGGCTCGGCGCGACGACGATGGAGTCGCCGGTATGCACGCCGACCGGATCGAAGTTCTCCATGTTGCAGACGGTGATGCAGTTGCCCGCGCCGTCGCGGATGACCTCGTACTCGATCTCTTTCCAGCCCGCCACGCTGCGCTCGATCAGGTTTTCATGCACGCGGGAGGAGCGCAGACCGTCCGCGCAGATCTCGCGGAGCTGCTTCTCGTCCTCGGCGATGCCGCCGCCCGTGCCGCCCAGCGTATACGCCGGACGGACGATGACCGGATAGCCGTATTCATTGGCGAAATCCACGGACGCCTGTACGTCGTGAACGATGACCGAGTCGATGCAGGGTTCGCCGATGGCGAGCATCATGTTTTTGAAATCCTCGCGATCCTCGGCGCGGCGGATGGAGTCGATCTTCGTCCCCAGCAGCTGCACGTTGTACTTTTGCAGGATGCCTTTTTCGTCAAGCTCCATCGCCAGATTCAAACCGGTCTGTCCGCCCAGCGAGGCGAGCAGGCTGTCCGGGCGCTCCCTTGCGATGATCTTTTCCAAAGAGCCCGCCGTCAGCGGCTCAAGATACACCTTATCGGCAATATCGGTATCGGTCATGATGGTCGCCGGATTGCTGTTGACCAGCACGACCTCCACGCCCTCTTCCTTGAGGACGCGGCACGCCTGCGTGCCGGCGTAGTCAAACTCAGCCGCCTGACCGATGACGATCGGGCCGGAGCCGATGACCAATACCTTGCGGATATTCGGATTCTTAGGCATGCGCTTGTCCCCCTCTTACTGCTCTTTGTTCGCCTTGACCATGGCAAGGAAGTCGTCAAACAGATACGCCGTTTCGCGCGGTCCGCCGCAGGCTTCCGGATGGAACTGCACGGAGAATGCGTTCTTATCCGTATAGCGGACGCCTTCGACTGTCTGGTCGTTCCAGTTCACATGGCTGACGACAGCGCCTTCCGGCAGATGCTCAGGATCGACCATGAAGCAGTGGTTCTGCGCCGTAACGGAGCAGGTGCCGCGCGCCAGATCCTTGACCGGATGGTTTGCGCCATGGTGGCCGTATTTCATCTGCACCGTGCGCCCGCCCATCGCCAGCGCCATCAGCTGATGCCCCAGACAGATGCCGAACATCGGCTTTTTGCCCATCAGCTCGCGGATAGCGGCGATGGCTTTCGGGTTATCCTGCGGATCTCCCGGTCCGTTGGTCAGCATCACGCCGTCGCAGCCGGAATCCAGAATGGTTTGGGCGTCGGTATCCGCCGGAAAGACGCGCAGCGTGCAGCCGCGGTCATGCAGCGAGCGGAGGATACCGCGCTTGAGACCGAAATCCATGACGGCGATGTTATATTTGCCCTCGCCCGCCACATCATAGGCTTCCTTGCAGGTACACTGCGCAACCTGATCGTGCATCTCATAGGCTTTCGCCAGCGCGATGTCTTCCTCGGTCGGCTCACCTTCGACAATGCGCCCGCGAAGCGTGCCGAACACGCGGACATGCTTGGTCAGCGCGCGGGTATCCACGCCGCACAGTCCGGTCACGCCCTGTTCATCCAGGTACTGATCGAGCGTCTTTTTCATCTGCCAGTTGCTCGGCACATCGCACAGCTCGGAGACGATGAAGCCGCGCATTTTAACGCCTGCGCTTTCGTTATCAATATCGTTAATGCCCACGTTGCCCATGAGCGGATAGGTCATGCAGACGATCTGACCGCAGTAAGACGGGTCGGTCAGCGTTTCCTGATAGCCGGTCATGCCGGTCGTAAAGACAACTTCGCCCGTTACCGGCGCTTTATGACCGAACAACGTTCCCTCATAGCGGGTGCCATCCTCTAGAATCAATGTTGCCATCGGCGCACTCTCCCTTTATCCATGAATACAAGTTGAATATTTACTGCATATTATCGTATATTATACGCAAGTCCATGCTTTTCGTCAATCCTTTCCTCTCTTCTCGGCTCTCCCCTTGGGAGCGCTGTCAGCGAAACTGACTGAGAGGGCTTGCAAAAAGAAAGCCGCCAAAACGGCGGCTTTCTCAAAAATGACAGAAAGACAGGAAAAAAGGAAACAGCGCGCCCATCATGCCCGAATTCACAGAACCGATACGCTTCATGCCGTTTCCTCCTTCTTTAGGGGATACGTTTGGGGCTCTGCCCCAAACCCCGGCAGGGAACTGAGTTCCCTGCACCTTCCACTCCATTGATTGCGAAGCAATCAATGAATGCTATCCAACACTTTTGCTTTCAGCCCTTTATCACGAAGTGATAAAGAAGCGGGAAATCCAAGAATCTCAGGTTCTTGGCAGGGGGGTTAGGGAGCGGCGCACCCTAACGTTCCCCCATCATCCCTTACCGATAGATGATCTCGTCGCGGCGCGGGCCGTTGGAGATGAGCTTGAACGGGCAGCCGACTTCCTTCTCAAGGAATTCGATGTAGTGGCGCGCGTTCTCCGGCAGATCCTCAAACTTCTTGATGCCGCGGGTATCGCACTTCCAGCCCGGCAGCTTGACGTAAATCGGCTTGCACTGCTCAAGCTTCGGCGTCACAGGGAAGTTGTCCACACGCTCGCCGTTGAACTCATACGCCACGCAGACCGGAATCTCGTCCAGATAGCCCAGCACGTCGAGGTTCGTCATCGCGACCTCCGTCGCGCCCTGCATCTCGCAGCCGTAACGGGTCGCAACGCAGTCAAACCAGCCGACGCGGCGCGGACGACCGGTTGTCGCGCCATATTCGCCGCGGTCGCCGCCGCGCTTGCGCAGCTCCTCCGCTTCCTCGCCGAACAGCTCCGTCGTGAACGGGCCCGCGCCGACGCAGGAAGAATACGCCTTGGTCACCGCGATGACTTCCTTAATGCTCCATACCGGAACGCCCGCGCCGACCGGGCCGTAGCCCGCCAGCGGAGAGGAAGAGGTGACCATCGGGTAGATGCCGTGATCCGGATCGCGCAGCGTTCCCAGCTGACCTTCCAGCAGGATCTTCTTGCCCTCGCGGACAGCCTGCATCATGTACGCGTCGGTATCCGCAACATACGGACGGATGCGCTCGGCAAGGTCGGTCAGCTTGGCGATCATCTGCTCCAGATCGACCGGTTCCTTGTGATAGAGATTGACGATCATGGCGTTCTTGATATCCAGCGCATGCGCGAGCTTTTCACGCAGCACGTCCGGATAATACAGCTGACAGAGCTGCAAGCCGATCTTCTGGAACTTGTCGCCATAGAACGGCGCGATGCCGGACTTGGTCGAGCCGAAGGAGTTCTTGCCCAGGCGCTCTTCCTCGTAGCAGTCCAGCGCCACATGGTACGGCATGAGAACCTGCGCGCGTTCGGAGACCAAAATCTTCGGCGCGGGCAGACCCTGCTCTTCAACGGAAGCCAGTTCCTTGAGGAAAAACTCGATATCCAGCGCAACGCCCGGGCCAAGCACGTTGACCACGTTCGGCGTGCATACACCGCTGGGCAGGAGATGGAGCGCAAAGCGGCCATAGTCATTGATAATGGTATGACCGGCGTTCGCACCGCCCTGAAAACGAACCACAATATCGGATTCAGACGCGAGCATATCGGTAATCTTACCCTTGCCCTCGTCGCCCCAGTTCGCACCGACAATCGCGCGTACCACGGAAGGTTCAACCCCTTTCACAAAGCAAAAGCGGCAAAAGCCGCAAGGTGATTCTCGTTTAACCAGTCGTTTATGATACAGGAAAGCGCGGATTTTGTCAAGCGGTTTCGCGCTTTTTGCGCGAATTGGCGTTTATACGGCGTAAACGTCTCCGCCTGCCTGCATAAGCCGATTTCAGCGGAATTGCAAAATTAAGAAATCCAGCCATTCTTTCCTTTTCGCAAAAGGCTATCCTCCCCTTCGGGGAGAACAGCTTTGTATCCGCAATCTGTAGAGCTTACACGGCGTAAGCGCCTTCCTGCCCGCTTTCGCTCGGCTCATCCGGCGCGAGGCTTTCGATCCCGCAAAATACCTCGTCCACCAGACGGCTGAGCTCCTGCCATGCCTGCGTATCGCCCAATTCGTTCTGAAGCCCTGCCGTGCAGCTCCTGTAATACCACGCGTGGCGGCGCTTGTCATGCTGATGGAATTTTTGAAACATGGCTTCGCCGTCCTGCGCGAAATCGCGGCTGATGGCGCGCATGTTGCTCAGCTTATCCCCCAGCGCGATAATCTTCGTCGCGCGGCAGCCGCCGCAGATGCGCCGAACCGCGCCGAGCTTGCGCCTGTTCCATGTCTGGCAGGGGTCGCCGCAATACTGCTGGCTCTCCTGGCAGACCAGTCCGGCGACGCGGACGCCAAAGCGGCTGCCCAGCTCGTCAAAGCTGACGCCGCAATCCTCCATCACGTCGTGCAGCGCGGCAGCCGCCAGCACCTGCGGGTCGTCCGTCATCGTGGCGCAGATCGCCACGACCTCCATCGGGTGAACGATATAGGGGATCGCCGACCCCTTGCGCGCCGCGCCGTCGTGCGCCTGCGCCGCGAAAATGACCGCTTCCGTCACCAACGTCATGGGCTTTCCTCGCTTTCCGCGTTATCCGTCGTATTCCCCATCGAACACAAAGGCAGCCGGACCCGTCATCAGGACATGACCCGTTTTTTCGTCCCATTCGTCCCGAAGCACGCCGCCGTCCAGAACGATATCCGCCCGCCTGTCCGCCAGCCCGCACAGGCTTGCCGCCGCCAGCACGGCGCACGAACCCGTGCCGCATGCCAGCGTGATGCCGCTCCCGCGCTCCCAGACGCGCATCCTCAGCCGCGTCGGGGAAAGCACATTGACAAACTCGATATTCACTTTTTCAGGAAATGCCGGATGATGTTCCAGCGCCGGTCCGTACTTGTCAAGCTCGAATTGCTCGACCGGCTCGTCGATAAAGATGACCCCGTGGGGATTGCCCATCGACACGGGCGTGACCTCAAATGTCCGTCCCAGCGCCGTGATCGGCGCTTTTTTGACCATGCCTTTTCCCAGCAGGCAAGGAACTTTTTCGCATTCCAGAATCGGCGCGCCCATATCCACGCAGACGCTTTGCGTCTTACCGTCCCGTATCGTCAGGTGCAGCGTCTTGATTCCGGAATCGGTCTCCAGCGCGATGACGGTCTTTGGCGTCATCTTCCGATCATAGACGTATTTGGCGACGCATCGCGCCGCATTTCCGCACATCGCCCCGCGCGACCCGTCCGCATTGTACATCACCATGCGGAAATCCGCCGTTTGGCTCGGCGCGATCAACACCAGTCCGTCGCTTCCGACGCCGAAATGTCTGTCGCTGATCTTCTTTGCCAGCGCCGCCGGATCTTCGACGCGTTCTTCAAACGCATTGATATAGATGTAGTCGTTGCCGAGTCCCTGCATCTTGGTAAACTTCATAGCCGCAGTACCGCCCGCCTTTGCGCTGAGCGTGATGAACGCGCCTGCGCACATCGCACTTTACGCTGTTTTTTGTTTGCTTTTACAAATTCGCCCTCGCGAGGGGTTTTCCTTCCCGTTCTTTAAAGTACGGGCGTAATACCGAAATCTTTCTAGAAATAATAGAAAGGAGCTGTCGCCCCGCCCTCTCAGTCGCTCCGACCGGAGAGGGCATGCAGCAGCCCCTATATCTTTGAAATTACTTGTGGAACAGGTCGCGGATCTTCTCTTTCAGGCTGGTATGCGCTTCTTCGACAGGCTCTTCCTCCGTCGCGGTGACGACATGGATGGAAGGCGTGGTGATGACGAACTGCACATTGGAGACCGTCGTGTTGCGCGCGTCGATGAAGGACGTGACTTCAACATTCGAGCCGGTCTTATCGGCGATCATGTCGTCGATCTTGTCGCTGATCTCGTCGTTGATGTCCGCCGTCTTGTCGCGGAACTCCTGCGTGCCGTCCTTCATCTCCTGAGCGCCGTCAAGGAGCTGCTGCGTGCCGTTGAGCAGCTTGCCCAAGCCGGAGCAGGCGTCCTCATCGTCGGCAGCATATACGCCCGCCAGTTCCTGAGCGCCGTCAAGGAGCTGCTGTGTGCCGTTGAGCAGCTTGCCCAAGCCGGAGCAGGCGTCCTCGTCGTCCGCATCATATGCGCCCGCAAGCTCCTGCGCGCCGTCCAGCAGGTCAGAGCTGCCCTCCGCGAGGTCGGAAACGCCCTGCGTGTAATCCGACAGACCGTCGTAGAACTTCTTGATATCGTCCAGCGTATCGCGCAGATCGGAGAGCGCGCGGTAGGCTTCGCCGTTCACGCCGTTTTCCTCCAGCGCTTCGTTAACGCTGTCCAGATACTCCTTGCTCTTCTTCTGCTTTTCCATCTCTTCCGCAATCAGCGCGCGAACCTGATCGGATTCCATCTCGTCGTCGATAGTATCCTCGATGAGCTGGGCGACCTCTTCCGAGTGCATCTGCTCGGAGATGTTCTGCGAGATCAGCTTCACGATTTCTTCCGAACTCATCTGCTGGTTAATCATGTCCTGGATCATCGCCTGCGTCGTTTCGGAAGCGAGCTGAGCCTTCGTCTCGTCCTCGATCTTCTGGCGCACCAGGTCGCTGGCATACTGCTTTTCGATCTCATTGGCGATGGTCGTCTTAACCGCTTCCGTCTCCATCTGGCTCTTGACCGTCGAATCGATCTGCGATGTGATTGCCGCGGACTTCATCTGCTCATCGACCAGCGCGTTCACGTCGTCATCGGACAGGTTGGCGATCGCATTGCGGATCTTCTGACGCGCGGCATTCTCCACCTGCTCGCGGACTTGCGGGCGCGCCTGCTCCTCCGCATGCGCGCGCAGGGTCGGGTCGTTCGCCTTGTCGGCGGTCAGGCTGTCGATTTTTGCCTGAACGTCGGCGGATGCCATCTGCTGGCTTACGGCGCTGTTCATTTTCGTTTGAATATCGCTGGACGCCATCTGCGCATTGGTCAGACTGTCGATCTGCGCCTGCACTTCGGCAGAATTCATCTTCGCGCTGACCATCGCGTTGATCTGCTCTTCGGAAGCCGGCTCCTCCGCAAACGCGGCGGAAGTCAGGCGGAACAGCTGGAAGCCCGCGCCCTGCATGGCAACCGGCTCCGCTCTTTCCGCTTCACCCTGCGTAGAAATACCCGGAGTTGCTGTCGGCTGCGGCACCTCTGTCGGTTCCGGAATCGGCGTTTCCGCCGGTTCAGGCGTTGCCGTCGGCTGCGGCACCTCCGTCGGTTCCGGAATCGGCGTTTCCGTCGGTTCGGGCGTTGCCGTCGGCTGCGGTGCCTCCGTCGGTTCCGGAATCGGCGTCGCCACCGGTTCGGGCGTTGCCGTGGCTTCCGGCGTTGCCGTCGGCTGAACAAGGCTGTCGATGATCTGCTGACGGATCTGCGCTTCCACCTGCTGGCTCACGGCGCTGCGAACCTGAGCGCGCGTCGCCGCTTCCACCTGAGAACGAACTTCCGCTTCCACCGCCGCTTCCACCTGAGGACGGGCGGCCGCCGTCATCTGAGCGGTAATCATGTTCTGAACCGTGCTGGAAGCCATCTGCGCATTGACGTTCGCTTCGATCTCCGCCTGCACCTCAGCAGTCTGCATCTGCTTTTCGACCTGCGCGGCGATCTGCTCGTCGCTCGGATTGCGGACAGCGGCTTCGACCTGCTGACGCGCCGCCGCTTCGACCGCGCTGCGCACCTGCTGCTCCGCGCCCGCTTCGACCTGCGCCGTCACCTGCTGGCGCGCCGCCGCTTCGACCGCGCTGCGCACCTGCTGCTCGCCGCCCTCTTCAACCTTCTCGGTCACCTGCTGGAGCGCCGCCTGACGGACAAGCTCCTCGACCTGCTTCTGTGCGCCCTCTTCAACGGCGGCTCTGACCTGCCCGCGCGCCGCGGAAGAGACCAGCCGCGCCAGCTCCTTATCCGCCTGTTCGCGAACGTAGCCATCCAGATTGTCGAGCAGTTCCGTTTGCAGACGGTCAACTTCTTCCTCGTAGTTTTCCAGCGTCAGGTCATGCAGCTCGATGCCCAGCTCGCTGAAAGAGCCCTCGGATTCGCGGAGGGTATCGTTGGCTGTGTCAAAGATGGCGTCGAGGATCTTCTTCGCGCCGTCCATCAGCTCGTCGTTGTGTTCGACAAGCTCCTGCGCGCCGTCGTACATCTCCTGCGCGCCGTCGAGCAGCTCCACGCTGCCGTCGTAAGCGTCCTGTGCGCCGTCCATGAGTTCCTGCGCGCCGTCCAAAAGATCGACGCTGCCGTCATAGGCTTCTTGTGCGCCGTCGTTCAATTCCTGCGCGCCATCCAGAAGATCCTGCGCGCCGTCGTCCAGATCGACGCCCGCATCGACGATCTCATCCGTCTTGTCCGTGATCTCAGACTGATCCACGTCGATATCCAGCGAGAGACGCACGCCGTTGATGGAGATCGCGTCCATCTCAAACTCCTTCGCGTCGGCAGAGATGACGATATCCTTCTCCGTATTCGGCAGGACGATATAGCTCATCTGGCGCGTCGTGCCGACGTTCGCTTCCGTCGCGCCGTCGGCGACGATGTTCGTGCATTTCGCGGTATCCAGCGCCGCGGTGATCTGCAGCGCATGGCTGCTGAACAGGTTGCCCGTATATTTCGGATTCTTGCGGACGGAGAGCCTGATTTCCACATGTCCGTCTTTTCCCGCCAGCTCGTCGGCGTCAATGTCCCTGCCGTCGAGCGTATAGGTCATTGCGAAGAGCCACGGCAGGTCGCGGCTCTTCAGGTTGCCCTGATAATAGACGCGCTGCGCGTCGCTGTGGAAGGTGACCTCGCCGTCCTTATATTCGATGGCGTCCTCGGTATTCAGGGGATGAACGGTGGAGTAATCGCCGTAGTCCACGATATCGCCGCCTTCAAACACGTTGACGGCGTACAGCCCTTCGACTTCGCCCTTATCGTTCAAAACGGCATAAATGACTTCTTCCTTGCCGGACTCTGCAGCCGCCAGCACAGAACTGCTCATCATGGTCAGCGCAAGAATCATCGAAACACTCTTTTTGCAATTCATGGTCTTTCTTCTCCTTACTTCAAAAACTTGACGCCCTTAGTCGTGCGCTCAATGAAGCCGTCCAGCAGATAGAGCATCGCCGGCAGCGCAAACAGGACGATGACGATGGACAGCAGCGCGCCGCGTCCGAGGAAATAGCCCAGCTGGCTGAGCAGCCCGTGGGTCGAGACCCAGCCCATCAGGAAGCCGACGACCGTCAGCGCCGAGCCAGAGGTCAGGATGGACACCGTAACGGAAGAGACCGTCTGCGCGATGGCTTCCTTTTTGGTCATGGTCTTTCTGTAATCCAGATAGTGATCCGTGAACAGGATGGCGTAATCGACCGTCGCGCCCAGCTGGATCGAGGAAATAATCAGGTAAGCGATGTAGAAGATGGTCTGGTTGGTGAAGTACGGGATCGCCGTGTTGATCCAGATGCCGGACTCAATGGCAAGCACCAGGATGACCGGCAGGGAGATCGACTTGAAGGAGAACAGCAGCACGACGAACACCGCCGCGATCGCGATGAAGTTGACCTTCGCCATATCCGCCGTGACCGTCGTCATGATATCGGAGGTACTCACGCCCTGACCCGCCAGAAGCCATTCGCCCGGATAATACTGCTCAGCGATATCGCGGATGCGCGAGACCAGGTCAAACGTCTTGTCGCCTTCGTAATCCACCTTGACGGAAAGCACCATGCGGCTGTAATGGTCGGAGATGAGCTGGGAAAGCGTATCCTTATCGACATATTCCGTCGGAATGACCGTGCCCGCGTTATCCACATAGGAGAGGATGCCCGTCACTTCCGGCTGTTCCTGAAGCGCGGTGGAAAGCTCCTTCTCCCTCGCAGAGTTGCCGCGCGGCACCATCACCACATAGGTGTCGCTCTTGCCAAAGACCGCTTCGATATCCTCTACGTCCGCGCCCAGCGGCGTATTCGGTCCAAAGATATGGGACGCGCCGTAGTAGTAGCTGTTCTGCTGCGCGCCGAGATAGGACGGAACAACCACAATGATGAGAACCAGCAGCACCGGAATCATCATGTGCGTCACGCATTCGCCCAGCTTGTGGAAGGACGGCATGAAGGAACGATGGCGCGTCTTTTCCAGCAGACCATAGGTCAGCAGGATGAGCGACGGGGAGAACAGGAAGACCGTCACCAGGCTGATGGCAACGCCCTTGCCCAGCACAAGACCCATGTCCGGACCGATCTGGAACTGCATCAGGCACAGCGCCAGGAAGCCGATGACCGTCGTCAGACCGCTGGACGCGATGGACATCGTCGATTTGCACAGCGCCTGAACCATCGCCTCGTGAGAATCCGGCGTATCCTTCTTGCATTCCTCAAAGCGATGCAGCAGGAAGATGGAGTAATCCAGCGAGACAGCCAGCTGAAGGATGCTGCCCGCGGCATTGGAAACGAAGGAGATTGTGCCGAATATCAGGTTCGTGCCGCCGTTGATGAGGATGGCGACGCCCAGGCTTGCCAGCACAACCAGCGGCTCCAGCCAAGAGGTCGTCGTGATCGTCAGCACGAAGAAAACGAAGATGACCGCCGCGATGGAGATGATGCGCACCTGTGCCACCGTGCTGGTCGTCGCGTCCGCGGTCGATACCGCGGAACCGCTGATGGCGTTTTCGTCGCCGATCAGCGCGCGCAGGTCGGCGGTTGCCTGAATGATCTTGGCTTCCTCGACCGTGATGGAGAACAGCGCCGAGCCGTCCTTGTAATACGTCTCGACCGTATCGGTGTCCAGCGTCTCCAGCGGCTGATCGACGTTCGCCACGTCGTCCAGCCAGTTGACGGAGATAACGCCGTCCACCGCTTCAAGCTTCTCCTTGTAAGCCAGTGCCGTCGGGATATCGACGTTGCGTATCATGACGCGCACATTCGGTACGCCGCCCTCGTATTCCTCTTCCATCACGTCCAGCGCGATGGTGGACTGCGTCTCCGGCGGCAGATAGTCGTTGATATCATAATCCACGCCGACGAACTGCTGCATCAGCGCACAAATCACGGCAACGATGACGAACGCCGTGACCATCAGCTTGGGATAGCGCGTCGTCGCGCGATAAAAACCGTGCATGATCTCATTCCTCCTTTCGATTTCCGTGAAGCGGCAGATTGAACGCCGCGCAGTGCAGCGTCAGATCCAGCTTTTCAGGCATCAGCGTACCTTCCGCTTCAAAGGGATAACTGTTCATCCGAGTGCGTATGCTCCCGGTCAATTGACATCGGTTTGCATCCAGCATATGACCGTAAACGGGGTTCTCCGCCTTCATCAGGCTTAAAACGCCGTCGAACCGGTCACCGAAAAAGTTCAGCGTCAAATTGCCCATGCGCTTGCCCAGCAGCGTGGACAGCTCCACGGCGTAGGTCCGCAGCGCCGCTGCGTTTCCGTCCGGCATGTCAAACTCCTCCTTCCGAAATTGCTTCCACAGTATACTCGACGATGCGTTCCAAGAAAATGGTCAATTCTGCGATTTTGTCCAGCGTTACAAAATTAACGTTTCCGGTCAGTCGCTGGGCAGTTGTCTACCGTCTAAATTAGACAAATGTCTAAAATTGTCCATTGAAACAGCGAAAACTATCTGGTAAGATATGGAACTGATTAAAAGGCTCTCTCTTTTGTGCAGATATTTTGTACCCTACAA
>CAKTXP010000047.1 GCA_934631055.1 uncultured Clostridia bacterium
ACGGTCTTGATGCCCGGGGCGCCCTTGATGATCTGCAGCGCCGGACGCAGCACGTCGCCGGTGGTGTTGATCGCGCCGGCGACCATCGCGTCGGCGTCGCCCATCTTGAGCATCATCGTGCCGTAGAACAGCGTGTTCTTCAGGCACAGCTCGGTCGCCTTTTCAAGGGTCATGCCCTTCTTCTCGCGGATATGGAAAAGCTGCTCGGCATACGCGGCGGTCTTTTCGCTCGTCGCCGGATCGGCGATGGAAACACCGGTCAGATCCACGCCCAGCTCGGCGGCCTTCGCCTCGATATCAGCCTTCGCGCCGACCAGCGTGATCTTCGCCAGCCCCAGCTTGACGATCTTCTCCGCCGCCTGAACGGTGCGCGGCTCGGTGCCTTCAGCCAGCACGACGTGCTTCACGTCGGCGGCAGCCTTCGCTCTGATTTTGTCAATGACAGACATTTGTAAATCCTCCTTGACGTGATATAATAGGCTTACCCGAAAGGCAAACCCACTGTATACAAATGGATACAGCTTTATTATAGCGCAATTTATCGTTTTTGAAAAGGACGGACGGCAATTTTATCCCGCTTTTCGGCAGGATTTCACCCCGTTTCCCCAAGGTCTGCGTCTTTTTTCGGAAAGGAGCGTTTCTCCATGCGCGTCTGCGCCGTCATCTGCGAATATAATCCCTTCCATAACGGTCACGCGCGCCATCTCGCTCTCGCGCGGGAGAAGAGCGGCGCGGACTTCCTGCTCTGCCTGATGAGCGGGGCGCTCACCCAGCGCGGCGCGTTCGCCCGCCATGACAAATGGCTCCGCGCGCGCATGGCGCTTCAGGGCGGCGCGGATGTCGTGCTGGAGCTGCCCTGCCGCTTTGCCTGCGCACCCGCGCCGGATTTCGCTTCCGGCGGCGTCGCGCTGCTGTCCGCTCTGGGCGTCGTGACGCATCTCTCCTTCGGCTGTGAAGCGGAATCGCTGGATATCCTTTCTGCCGCCCGCGACGCGTTGAAGGACGAATCCCCCGCGTTCCAGTCCGCGCTGAAAGACGCGCTCGCCCATGGGCTTCCCTATCCCCGCGCCCGCGCACTGGCGGCGGAAAAAGCGAGCGGTCTATCCGGCTTAGCCGAACAGACCGCCCGCCCGAACGCCGCGCTTGCGCTGGAATATCTGCAAGCCCTGCCGGATAATATCGCCGCCGTCCCCATCCTCCGCGAGGGATGCGGCTATCATGACAGCGCGCCCTCTCCGCTTGCCAGCGCAACCGGCGTCCGCGCCGCGCTCACGCAGGGCGATTTTCAAGCCGCAGGCGACGCCGTCCCTTTCCCGGATATGCTGCTTGACGCCGAGCGGCGCGGCGGGTTCCACCCCGAAGACGCGCTCACACAGGCGCTCTTCTACCGCCTGCGCACGATGGACACGTCCTCCCTGCGCGATATCGCCGGAATGGACGAAGGGCTGGAATATCGCTTTCTGAGCGCCGCGCAGACCGCTTCTTCCCGCGAAGAGCTGATTGCCGCTGTCAAGAGCAAGCGCTATACTTACGCACGTCTTTCCCGTCTCTGCGCGCATATCCTGCTGGGCGTTACGCGCGATTTCGCCGCTGAAAACCGCCTGCCCACCTATGCCCGCGTTCTCGGCTTCCGAAAGAGTGCCGCGCCGCTCCTGCATGCCGTCAAAACGCGTTCGTCCATCCCGCTTGTCGCCAAAGCCGCGGCTTTTGACCGGTCCGACCCGCTCTTCTCCCTCGACGTCCGCGCGCAGAATCTTTGGTCGCTCGGCGTTTCCTCTCCGTCTCTGCGCGTCTCCGGACGCGATTTCACAACCAGCCCCGTCGTACTCCCATAACTCAGACAGGAGGTCTTTCCCATGCGTCTGCTCGCCTATCCCGCCGCGCTCGTCCTCGCCTTTGTCCTCTATCTGTCCTTTCCAAAGCTCGCGGCGCTCGTCTTGCCGCTGCCCAAAAAACTCCTTCCGCCGCTGACGAAGCTGGATTCCAAGCTCAGCCGCCCGCCCTATCAGGTCTCCTATCCCGTTTATCTGCTGCTCTTTTTTCTTGCCGGATTTCTGTTCGGGCTGATCCATCCCGCCGTTTCCGCCGTCGTGATGGCGTTTCCGCTCATCGGTCTTGCGCCGATCCCCGCCTGCGGCGCGGTCAAGCGCGAGCTGGATTCCGGCGCTTTTGAAAAAGACATTCCGGCATACGAAGCCAAGGTTCGAGCTGCCTGCGCCGCGCTCACTCCGGAATTCGTCGCGCATCTCTGTGCGCCCCTCCTGCTGATGGCGCTGGGCATGCCGCTGCATCTGGGCGGCGCGCTCGGCTGGGCGTATCTGGCGCTCTGTTCCTCCTGTCCGGATATCCCCAAGGCGGATAAGCTGCTTGGGTATATCGTCCGCGTCAGCGATAAGGTGTTCAGCGCGCTTCTCGTCCTGTGCAGCGGCGTCGCCGGCCGCAATCCCTTCCGCACCGGCGGACACGGCGCGCAAAACCGCCTGATGAATATTCTCGGCATCACAGACGATGACCACGCCACGCACGCGCCCGTTTCCGGCGATATCTCTCAGGCAGCTTTTCTCTGCTGCTTCTGTATCTGCCTGTTGTGCCTGATGCTGACCCTCGCGCTGATTCCCTTCGTCAGGTAATCTTCCAATCGGCAAAGCCCCTGCGCCGCCAGCGGCAGCATGTAGACCTTGTAGGGATACGCATACTGCGCTTTCGCTTCAAAGAGGGCATGGTACAGGAGCCCGCCGATGACTGTTACCGGAATCATCAGCCCTGCCGTGCCCTTCCGCTCCTTCGCCGCCCCTAAACCGCCCAGCAGCGTCAGGACATACAGCGCAGCCTGCGACACGTTGAGGTAGAGATAAAGCGCCGCTTTGAGCGCCGTTTCGTCGCGATAGAGCATATTGGCAATGCCGTTCATCCGCCCCGTCTTTTCGCTGATTGCGCCCATCCAGAGGATATCGCATCCCGGTTCAAGCCACTGTGTCAGCAGCTTTTCCCGATAAAACGCAAAGGCTTCGCTCGGATTTTGGCGCATCCAGCTCAACCTTTCGGAAAGATCTGCGAGCGCCTGCGCTTTTTCGCTTTCCGCCGTCACCGACGCGGAAAAAAACTGTTCCGTATAGCTGTTATACCAGCCCGCCGCAATGGGCGAATCCTGCGTACCCATCGCCAGCCGCGCCAGCAGGCTGACATCCTGCCGCAGAGTGATTCCAGCCCGCGCCGCATAACTCCCCTCGATGAAATGCGACAGCGCGATTCCGACTGCAAAGGACATCGCTCCGCAGAATAAGATCTTCCAATCCTTCTTGTTTATCGCGTGAAGGACGGCGCAGATTGCCAGCGCCATAGCGGCGATTACCGAGTTCGGCTTGGCGGCAATCGCCGCGCCCATCAGCAGCGCATAGCCCGCGCCGAAACCGATGCGGCTCGTTTCCGTATACTTTGCAAAGCATAAAAACGCGCCCGCGCAGAGCAGGATCATCAAATTGACATTGTATACATAGGTGTTGAACATCAGCGTCGGCAAAAACAGCGCATACAGCAGGATACACGCTGCCGCCGCGCGCCTTTCGCCCGCGAGCGTCTGTGCCAGCGCCGCCAGCACGCCCGCTCCTGCAGCGCCCAGCGCCACGTTCAGACATTGCGCGATAAAGTTGACATCCGCATGGGGAAACAGCCTTGCCAGCAGCTCCAGCGGCAGGCAGAGCGCCAGCTGATAGCTGTACGCATGAAAGTAATCCGCATTCGTGAGCGGCGAACTATCGTTTTCGGCAAATTTCAACGCCGCCTTGAGAACGATCTCCGCGTCCGCCCGCTGCGCCATCCGTATGCCGAATATCCAGACGAGCGCTGCGGCAGCCCAAAGCCCCATGACCGACGCGCTCATGCGGATGCCGCCCAGCTTCTCCATCAGTTTGTGAAGCAGCATATACGCCGCCAGCGCGCAGACCGTCAGCGCCATGTTCGGCAGAACCGCCTGCCCGATGAGCGTCACCCTCTGGCTCATCCGATTGGGATAAGCTTCGTTCAGCGCCGTCATCCGAAACGCGCAGACCGCCATCAGCCCGATCAGCGCCAGAAAGAGAATCCACGCCGCCGCCGTGCAGAATCGGGCAGTCTTTCTCCCCGCATCGCCTGGTTTATCCATGTCTTTGCTCCTTTATCCTTCCCCGTATGCCGTCCTCCAGCAGACACAATCCCCGCGCCGCCATCGGCACGAGCAGCACCGCATATACATAGGCATACTGTGATTTCGCCTCAAACAGCATGTGATACATCATCCCGCCCAGCACGATGAGCGGCAGGACGGTTTGCAGAACGTCCCTCCGCTTCCGTATGCCGTCCGCCGTGCCGATGAGCGCCAGCAGATACAGCGCCCGCTGCATTGCGCCCATACAGCCTTCCAGCGCTGCGCGTATGCCGCTCTTCGGAGAGAACAGCGCTTCGCATAATCCGCTCCATGCGCCGCCATGTTCGCTGAGCGCGCCGTTCCACAGCGTGCCGTATGTCGGTTCCAGCCACTGGCTGAAAAATTTTTCGCCGGCAAACGCCAGCGTCCCTGACGGGTCGCTCTTCATCTGCGCCAAACTGTTTTGCAGATCCGCCATGACGACCGCCTTCTGCTGTTCCGCCGACACGTCAAAGGGGAAAAACTGCTCGATGTAGCAGTTGAACCAGCCTGCCGCGCCGCCGCCCTCCTGCAATCCCATCTCAAACCGCGCCAGCATGCTGACGTCGCCGCGAAGCGTCACGCCGCTGCGCCATTCATACTGCCAAACAACGCCTTTTGCCAGCCCGACGGAAAGCGCCGCGGCAAGCAGCGCAAAAGCAAGCGGCTCTGCCTTTCTTCTGACCAGCGCATCCAGCGCCGCGCAGATGACCAGCGCTGCCAGCACGATTGCCGTGTTGGGTTTGACCATGTATGCCAAAGCCAGCAGCAGCGCATAGCCCGCGCCAAACCTTTTTTCTCCCGTCCGAACGTATTTCGCAAAGCACAGCAGCGACAGCGAAAGCAAAAACAGCATCGGCAGCGTACCGTAGACCTGCTGACAGACCAGCGGCGCGGGCAGCAGCAGCAAAAACAGCGCACAGCACGCTGTTTTTTCTCTTTCCCGCTCAAAGGCGGCCTGCGCAAACGCCGCCAGCGCGCCCGCTGTTCCAACGCTGAGCATCACGTTGACCCCCTGCATCAGCAGATTGAGGTCTGCCTGCGGCAGGATGCGTGCGAGAATTTCCAGCGGCAGGTACAGCCCCAGCTGATACGAACAGGCGTTGATATATTCACCCGACATCATCTTATAGTTGCCCTGTGCAAACAGCCTGCCCGCCTCTACCGCAGTCGCCGAGTCATAGATCTGCCGCGTCCCCATGCCGACGGTCAGCGCCAGCGCGCCGACCGCCCAGAACGCCGTCAATACCCCGCTCAAGCGGATTTTCGCAAAGCGTCGGAGGAACGCGTTCATCCCTGCCGCTGCTGCCAGCGCCGCCAGTGTCGAAACCGCACTCAGCAGAATCGGCAGGCGAACAAACTCGATGGCTTCGCTCCTGCCGCCCCATGTTCCCAGATGCGCGGTCACGCCCAGCGCCGTAAAGCTCAATACCGCCAGCAGTATGGACACGACGCCCGCCACCGCCGCCGTGCAGAACCGCTGAATGCGCGATGTTCCTTTCTCCACTCCGTTCCCCTCCACACTCTTCGATTCGTCGCAAAAAACGAAGGCTCCCTCTTTTTTGAGGGAGCTGAGGAATCCTCTTCTTACTCGATCTTATCGACGAACAGCAGCTCAAACCGCGGAATGATGACCTCGTTCCCTCCCGCGTCCTGCTCCTGATAAACGCCGTCCACCGTCACGACGGCGGTCAGCATGTCGCCTTCCTTGACGCCCGTGTCCTCCGTCGCGATGATAATGACGTCGTTGTACCATTTGCCGTTCGCGTCCTTGTTGTAGCTCATGCGGATATAGTAATTGTTCCCGCTGCTGCTCAGTTCCGTCACCGGGCCGTACAGCCGCATGACCTGTCCCTGATCCGCCGCGCGTTCCTTTTGCAGATTCTGGTAGGATATCTTGACCGCAGTCTGGCGGATCTTATCCCTCTCCTGGTCGTCCGTGACCTCGCGGGTGATCGTGAACGGCACGCGCCGCTGATTGTAACCCGACTTGTCCAGAATGAGCGTGTAGTTGTAATCGCCCGCGTCTTTGGTCGTCAGTTCAAAGGAAAACGAGCCATCGTTGCCGGATCTCTTTTTCGTGACGCCGAACGGCGTGACCAGCTGCATCTGTACGCCCGCAAGCGTCGTTCCCGATATCGTGACCGTGTCCGTCGTCACGCTCTGGCTTTCCGGTATGCCGGAAAGCGGAAGCGTCTTGGCGCTGTAAGCGATGGTTCCTTCGGCGGTCACGCTGTCCATGCCGTCCTTGCTCGCCGTCAGCGTCACGGCGCATTCTCCCTCTTTTTCCAGCTCGACCGTCAGCGTAAATCTGCCGTTTGAACCGGCTTGTGCCACGGCAAGCGTGTTGGACGCGCCGAATCCGTCTGTCG
Source organism: uncultured Clostridia bacterium (assembly GCA_934631055.1). Taxonomy (GTDB): domain Bacteria; phylum Bacillota; class Clostridia; order Christensenellales; family Aristaeellaceae; genus Ventricola. The sequence goes on from CAKTXP010000047.1 coordinate 6,535, forward strand.
TTTCGGCGATGATGGTCGCGTCCGCCGTCGCCGTGCCGGTGATTTCGACATTCGCCGTCGTCGTTTCCGCCGGAATCACCGCGTCCAAGCTGACCGTGCGCGTCGGCTCTTCGATGCTCTCCGTGATGGTCAGGTCGGCAAGCCGCGCGCGGAACGCAGAGAGGTCTCTCGCGGTAAACCGCCGCCCCTGTATCCGCCAATCCAGCATGATATACATTCCATTATGAATGGTGATGTAGCGCAGACCGCGCCCGACGATCTCATCCGACCGCGTGATGGTGTAGTGGATATAGAGCCAGTATGCGCCGCCCTCTTTCTGCCATTCCACATCCTGCGCGCGCAGTCCCGTCGTCTCCCAAAGGCTGTTGCTTTCCGCGCGGCGGCGCAGGGTCGCGCGCTGGGCGTCCGTGATGGCGTCGATCTCGTAGATATCCGCGGACGTATCGTCCTCTTTGATGATGACGGAGATATTCTGCGCAAAATCTGCGCTGTATGCTCGGCTGAGCGTCCGCGTCTGCTCCATATCGGCGGCAAGCGCATCCGCGTCCAGCCCCGCGCTCTCCAGCAGCGGCGCATATACTCCGCAGAGCTGGGGCGATACGACCAGCCAGCTGTCCGGATAATCAAAGGCGGCATGCCCTTCGTCCATCGTAACGACCTGCCCCAGCGCCGCCGCAGGCAGCAGCATCAGCAGGGAAATGAATCCGATCAAAATGCGTTTCATCTGTTTTCTCCGCAGGGTCAAAGGATATGCACCAGCATGTTGCCGCCCTCGTCCGTTTCCAGCTTGAGCAGCTTTTCGCGTTCCAGCGCGCGCAGGACATCCGAAAAGCGCCGCAGACCGATCTGCCGCTCGGTAAAATCCGGATACTCCGCCTGCACGGCAGATTTGAGGATAGAGGGATTCACTCGGTCGAAACCGTCCTCTTTGTATTCCGACAGGATGCGCGAAAAGATATGCGTGAAGTTGTCCCGCGTGATCTGTTCTCCCTCTGGCGCATGCGGCTGGCTGAGCGTGACGATGAGGTTGTAGCGTTCGCTCTCCACCGTGAACGCGCCGAACTGCTGGGCAAGGCGCGTCAGCAGCTTGCCGAACGTCGAGAACCCGACGCTCTTCTCCGAGAAATTCGGGCGCAGGCGCAAAAGCACGCTCTTGACCTCGCTGGCAAGCATCTCGCCACTGTCGCTCTCTTTGAGGATGGTCACGATCAGGTCGTTGACGTCCGATAACGTCAGCGCTTCCCCGACGGGGCTTGCCGTGCGTTCCTTGCCGCTGGCGACGCTTTCCAGGAACTGGAACTCGCTGCACGCGTTCATAAATACGCCGGAAGCCGCCTCGCTTCGGGAGATGCCCAGCACAAATTTGCCCATGCTCTTGAGCTTGCCGACCAGCGGCACATAGTCGCTGTCGCCGGATACGATGCAGAAGCTGTCAATCAGCGAATTGGTATAGGCGACGTCGAGCGCATCAATGACCAGCTGGATATCCAGACTGTTCTTCTGATTGCGCCCAAAGCGGAGCGACGGCACGACGGCGAACGTATTGGACAGCAGGATCTCCTTCAGGTCGGAATAGCTGTCCGTATAGCCGTATACTTTGCCGATGAGGATATCGCCGCGGATCTTGACCCGCTCGATGACGTCCATCAGCATACTCTTTTTACCGCCGCAGTTTTCCAGATCCACAAACAGCGCAAAACACGCCACAGCAACCATCCTTTCTCAGATTACGTTTTACGTTGGGGCTTTGCCCCAAACCCCACCAAGAACCTGAGGTTCTTGGATTTCCCACTTCATTTATCGCGTTGCGATAAATGGATATAAATCATAATTCAAACCGCCGCGAAGCGAAGACGGGGTTTGGGGATGAAATCCCCAAGCAGGTTTGGGCGGCAGCCCAACGTAACCCCCGTTCTCATAACTGCCCGTTCACAAAGCCGCTCATGTTCGAGGAGAGCTTGAGAATGCGCTTGAAAATCCGCTCGCTGTCCGCTTCTCCCGCGATAACCGGTCGATAATCCGTCCCGCTAGAAAGCTCCGTCAGCCGAATGGGGACGATGGTCATCTCCGGTGCGTCGCAGCGGTCTTCATAGACCGTAAACGTCAGCCGCGCCACATAGGAATCCCGATCATCCGGATCTACATTGCCGCCAAAAACCAGATTGCCCAGCGAATAGAGAATGTAGGTATCCTGATACGCTTCAATGCCCTGAACGATGTGCGGATGATGTCCGATCACGATGTCTGCGCCCGCCTTGATCGCCGCACGCCCGATGGTGCGCTGCTCTCCCGTAAAGTCATCTCGATATTCGCTGCCCCAATGGAACGACGCAATGACGATTTGGCAGCCCGCGTCGCGCAGCGCCCGAACGTCTGCGCTGATGTCCTTCTTTCCATCCTTGTAGGGGAAGCAGTAGCCCGTCATGCCGACCTTCACGCCGTCTTTTTCAAAAATGCCCAGCTGTCCGCCGCCGGAAACGACAATGCCCGCCGCTTCCAGATTCGCAACGGTGTCCTCTTTGCCGGTCTGCCCATAGTCAAGCGTGTGGTTGTTGGCGATGTTGACCGCCTCCACGCTGCCCAGCGTCAGAATGTCGGTGTATTCCGCCGGTCCCTTAAAATTGAACTTCTTTTCCTTCTTGGTCGTTTCTTCCGTCAGCGTTCCCTCAAAATTGATGAGCGTCATATCGTCCGACGCGAACAGGCTTTCAAGCCCGGAAAAGAACCAGCCGTAGCCCTTTTCCTCCGCGACCTTTTCAAAGCAGTCGTCCCGCTTGCGCAAGTCGTCGGTCGAGCCGAGCGTCGTATCGCCGCCGACGGTGATGGTGAAGGTCTTAGGGAACGACGCCTGCGCCGTATCGCTGTCCACCTCGTCCACGATGAACGTCGGATCTTCCGGCTCATCCTCCGTCAGCGTGTCGATCAATTCCGGCATGCCGCTGTCGGTCTTTTCGTAGGTGATGTGCGGGTTTTGGAGTTCGTAATTCATATCGCAGACGCCGGTCGCCGCGAAAGTCATCATCAGTAAGAAAGCTAAAGCCAGTTTTTTCATTGCTTCCTCCGTTTTCAGATTCGGGGATACATTTGGGGCTTTGCCCCAAACCCCACCAGAAACCTGAGGTTTCTGGACTTCCCGTCTCGCTTCGCGGCGGTTTGAATGATTTTATCGAACGATGCGCATGCGCATCGTATGCTTTAATTGATTGATACAAGCGCGAAGCGATGTGGAAGGTGCAGGGAACTCAGTTCCCTGCCGGGGGGGATTGAGGTGGAACCCCAAACCGTTACCCATTTATCGTATTCAATTTATTGTATCACAGCAGGAAAAACGAATCAAGGAACTTGTGTTTCCTCTTTGCTCGTGTTATTCTTGTATCTGTGTTTTTCCCAAACCGGGAAGTGCAGGAACCTCAGGTTCCTGCCGGGGCTTGGGGCGGAGCCTCAAGCGTCTCCTTCACTCCCCAAAGGAGGGCTTTCTCATGTACGCGACCCGCACACGCCTGCGCGCGCTGCTCAAAGCTTTGATCGCCGAGCGCAGCGACAGCGACCTGCTCTATATTCCCCACGGCGAAGCGGGCATCCGCCGGATGATCTCCGCGCTCCTCGCCATGCGCCCGCCGATGGAAGAGGGCGACCCGCTCGCCGAGGATATCGCGTGGTTCCGTCAGGAATTCCCAGAATAAAGCGCCTGCCCGATGAGCGTCTGCGAGAGGATGTCCCGTTCGCGCCTGCGCCCATATCGGCTGTCGATGAGCAGCAGCGTTCCGGTGTCCGTTTCGCTGCGAATGAGCCGCCCCGCCGCCTGAATGACGCGAACCATGCCCGGCAGGGTCATGCACAGGTCAAAGCCGTCTGCGCCCAGCGCGTCATAATAACGCTGCATCGCGCGGACGCGCGCACTCGGCTGAGGCATGCCGGTCGAAATCACAATGACATTTTTCAGCTTTTCCCCGACCAGATCCACGCCTTCGGAAAACGCGCCGCCCAGCACGCATAGCAGCGCGACCCGTTCTCCTTCGCTTTCAAACGCGCTCAACAGCGCGTTTTTTTCGTCCTCCCGCATGCCGCGCGTCTCCCTGAGCGTCATCATGCCGTCCGCCTGCCCCATCTGCGCGCAGACCTGTTCGAGATAAGCGTAAGACGGGAAGAACACAAGCGTGTTGCCCGAATGCTGCACAAAATGCGTTTGAATCAGCTCCGCGACACGCGGCGCACTCTGTTCCCTCGCCGCATACCGCAGGTCGATGCTTTGCCACCGCGCATGCAGCTGATCGGGCGAAAACGGCGAAGGCAGCATCAGGCAGGCGTCGCCGTCCATCTTGCCGAGCATCCGCCCCGCCGCGTCAAACGGCGCAAGCGTCGCGGAAAAATAGACCGTTCCGCGCGCCTTTCTGCTCCTGTCCAAAATATCCTTTGCCGCGCAGAGCAGGAAAAGCTCGATCTCCGCGTTCTTTTCTCCGCCGCTCGTCAGCACCGCGTAGCGCTCGTCAAAATGGCTTACGGCATACTGCCATGCCGCCGCGAGCGTAAACGCCTGCGACGCCGCCTGACCCGCGCCTTCCTCCAGCGCGCCGCCCGCCGCATTCATCAGCGCATCCATCGCGCCGCACAGGGCTTCCGGCGGCTTTTCCAATTCGCCCGACGCAAACGCTTCGGTTCGCGCCAGTTCCCTGAGCGCATGCAGCACATCCGTCAACGCGCGATACAGGCTGCTCTTCCGTCCAAGCGTCTGCCCGGCTTCCCTGCGGTTTTCCGTCAGTTCGCGCAGACTCAGCTTCGCCGAGCGGCTCTCCTGCACACGCGGGGCAAGCTGATGCGCTTCATCCACCAGCAGCGCCGCGCCGCCCGTCAGCAGCGCGTCGATGGAGACAAACGGGTCGTAGACATAATTGTAATCGCAGACCACGACATCCGCCCGCTGTGCCAGTTCCAGCGCCAGCTCAAACGGACAAATCCTGTGTTTCCGCGCCAGCGCTTCTATGCGCGTCCTATCCCATATGCCGCCGGACAGCGTTTCCGAAACCGCATCCGGCAGGCGGTCGTAAAAGCCTTCCGCATACGGGCAGACCTCAGCCCGGCAGTCCCGTCTTTCCTGCGGACAGAGCTTGTCCTTCGCGGCGATTTCCACGGCAGACAGCTTTGCGCCGCGGCTTTCCAGCAGCGCAAGCGCATCCGTCGCGCTCTTTCGCCCCGTCGTCCGCGCGGTCAGATAGAGGACACGGCTGCATTTCCCTTCGCCCAGCGCGCGCAGGGCGGGATACAGCGCCGCCATCGTCTTGCCGATGCCCGTCGGCGCCTGCGCAAAGAACCTCTTTCTGTCCCGGATGGCGACGTATACGCCCGCGGCAAACTGCCGCTGTCCCGCCCGATAGCTGTCATAGGGAAAGGGCAGGGCGCTCAGCGACGCGTCCCGCTCCTGTCTGCGCGAAAACATCTTCTCTTCCCAGATGCACGCGGCGGCGCACAGCTTCCTGAACGTCTCTTCAAGCGTCTGCGCGTCCGCGTCCTCTTCATAGCAGGCGACGCCTTCGCCCCGCTCGTCGACGTACAGGATACGCAGCCCTACGCCGCTCAATCCATCCCTCGCGCAGAGCATATGCCCGTACATCGCCGCCTGCGCCCTGTGCGCCGGAATCAGCGGGTTTCCCTTCTCGCCGAGCTTGATCTCTTCGACGACCGTTACGCCGTCTCCGCGGGTAAACAGCCCGTCCGCCCGTCCGGAAACATGCAGCGTCAGCGTATCGGCTTTATAATCCGCGCTGAGCGTCTGTTCCGCCAGGTATGCCGTTTCGCGTTTTGCGCCTTCGCTCTGTCTGGCTTTGTGGGCAATCGCGCCCTCCCGCATGCGCTTTGCCGCGCCCGCCGCGGGCGAAAGGTCGCTGTCATGATAGGTTGTTTCGACAACCTGCCGAACGCTTGCGCGGACAATGGGCAGGCTCATGCCTTTTTCATCCTGCGCAGGGAAAGGAGCAGCAGCGCCAGCCCCAGCAGGCTGACGCCCTGCGCCGCAAGCCACGCCTTCGGCGGCTTAAAGGATATGTCCACCTTTGCCGTCTGCCCTGTCGCCGTGCCGTAAACGCGGAGCATGTTGTTCGTCCCGCGCGCAACCGTGCAGGGTACGCCGTCCACCGCCGCCTGATAGCCCGGATAATAGAGCAGGGGAAACTCGATGTAGGTTCCGCCGTTCATCGTGATTGTCGCCGTCAGGTTCGTCCCGCGCTTGGTCATCTCCAGTACGCTGTACGTCCCTTCCGCTCCGCCTACGCGGATGTCGCCCGGCTTGAGCGCGGTTTTTTCCGTTCCGACGTAGGTATATTCAAACTGGCTGATGCGCGTATCGGTAAACGTCTCTTTTTCCAGCGCGGGTGTCGTCTGCACCATGCTCTGCATCGTATATCCGCTGCATGCCACGCACAGCGCGACGATAAGCGCCGCGCCCGCAGACGCATGCTCATCCTCCTTCAGATAGCCCCATGCCGCCGCCATGCTCAGCATCGGCGCGGCGATGCCGACCAGCCGCCACGGGAACTGCATCTGCTTGAAGAACGTCGAGAACGGACGCCTGAGCGAACAGACGAATTCCCACGGGAAAGCGTTCGTCGCCCCAAGCAGCGCCGCCACGCCCAGCGCGCAGAGCGCCAGCGCCGCGCGGTCTCTGCCGTCCATCGCGGCTTTTCCCCGCGCATAGCGGCGAACCAGCAACAGGGCACAGCCGACCAGCAGCGCCAGCCCCGGAACCACGCCGATGGTATACGCAAAATCCTCCGGAATATCCGCGTTCATATCGCCCGCAAACGCAACGAAGAAGCCGCCCGGCTGAAGCACGTTCTCCTGCGCATCCAAAACGACGCTCGTACTCACGCCGTCGCCCGAATACTGCATCATCGGCACATAGAACCATACACAGCAAAGCACCGTGATCGCCGCTGCCTTCAGGATGGCAAGGAAACGGCGCTTTTCGCGCATCAGCTTAGGCAGGCTGAATGCCGCCGCAATGGCGCAAAACAGCACACTGAACAGCGTGCTGAGCAGATGGCTCATGCACACGCCCGTCATGCTCAGCGCCAGCAGGGGCCACTTTTTCTCATCCCGACGCAGCACCTCATACAGCGACCAGATGATGATCGGGAAGAAGATCATCGCCAGGCTCTCGCCCAGCGTCGCCCGCGTATACAGATTGACCAGCCGATAGACGCACAGCGTATACAGCACGCTTGCGCCGACCGCCGTGCGGCGGCTGTCAAAGATCGCTTTCGCGCTCACATAGCAGCTCAGCGCCGCAAACAGATTGATCCCCGCCTCGAACACGCGGACGCTGGCGCAGAGCGACACGCCCATGTTCCGCAGAATCGCCGGAATATACAGGAACAGCTCCGGATAGAACTCCGACGCGGCATAGCCATAGCCCAGCAGCGTGGAGGCATGGATGCGCACCGGAAACTGCCCGCA
>CAKTXP010000048.1 GCA_934631055.1 uncultured Clostridia bacterium
TAGAGATTGCTAAAGCTGCGGAAAAGTGGTTTGCTTAATGCGAGGCTTGATTCATCGGACCCGTTATGCAATCTCCGAAAATCTACCTATCATGGTGATCATTAAACGTTAAAGAAATAAAAAGCGCACATCCTGAACATGATGTGATCCAGTTCCTCAAACGGATCGTTTATCTGACAAAACGCGTAATGTTCCTTAAATCAACGATGGATAAATACAATCATTGTGAAGGCCAGAGAATGTGGGAGTGTTTTTTATTTTTATCCAATGCTCTGGGTAATCTGCGTGATATAGCTTATTATTTTCAAGCTTAATATATTGAGGACAAATGGTAATATGGTCGGGAGCATCTGTTAAATATGCAGGCCAAAAGCTGAAAGTGCTGTTTGGGATGATATGATGTTTGCATTGCTCCATCATGTAGAAATCCTGTTGATAATCATCCGGATCATGAGAAACGATGATCATATCTTCAGACTGTTCTTTCCTGAAAAAATGTTCCCGGACATACTCTGCATCATCGGAAAAGAAAAAGAATACACAGTTGCTCACTTTTTTACGGATCAAATCAATTGCAGTATGGTAATAACGGTCGTCACACATATCAAATTTCGTGTTGACATAATCACCTCTTCGGACATGAACGCTAACAGAATTTGTACAATTCATTTTAGAAATAAGCTTGTGATCCTGATCGTTCAGTTCGGGCTGAAAAGTATAGACTCGTTTCAATTCCTCACGATTCCAGTCGAAATAGCGAAGATTCTGCCATCCACCGCTCAAATACCAATCTTTTTCTGGATTCAGATTAAAAACCTCAGGATTGAAAATTGTGGGCTTATATCCGTAAATCATATGGGATGCATTTTTTTTGAAAGAAGGAAATTCACTCCATTTTTGGTATCCCCTTCGATAATAATTGCGGAATCGCTGAAAAGGGAGATTTTTTGTGCCAAATCCGGGATAATACCAGCTAAATGTACCGATCCGCTTACATTCATCTTTGAGAGCAGTCGTTGAATGAAGCCCAAACATCGTATCAAGAATGTATCCAGTATGAGAAAAATCACGGATATAATCATTGATGTCGATTTTTATTTCTGCTTCAGGATAGATTTTTTTCAAAGACAAAACCAGAGCATAATTGTATAGCTGGTTTCCCAAGCCACCGGTAAATCTTACAATAATCATTTTGATAGGTTGCCTCATTGGTCTTTTTTGTGGAGAACTTTATTCAATATCCAGGGAACTGCAATTTTAAATTCAGAGGTCTTTCGGTAGACGAGGTAATAAATCAGATTTGGAAGGATCGCACAAATGATTCCTCGTACAAAAAAATCACCATAGAGTCCATACGTTTTTAATGAGCAGACTATGTAGGTGACAGTAGCAATACATCCTGTACAGAGCGCATATTTTCCATGGAGAAGGAAGTATTCACTTGCTTTTCCGTTTTTGAAATAGAACTTAAAAACGATATTGGAACCCCAGAGAAAATTGATAAAAAAGAGCGAAAGCAAAGTTGCAAGAATAATGCCATAAATTCCAAGAAAGCGGACCAACGTGTAGTTTAAAATCAAGTTTACAACACTTTCCAGGATTGCCCGATAGCGGTTTTCCCACCAGAGACCAGCAGCTTCAGAGTAAGTTCCCCGGATATCGCCCACCTTCAAAAGATAGAAATAAAGGACAAACAGTATTACGGTCTTAAAGTCGAAGCAAAGTTCATCACCGACCCAGATTCGCATAAAGGGCTGATACAAACACAGCAGGCAAATAGTGCACCAGCCCGCTAACCACATATAAATGAAATTGATTTTTTTCATCGTTTGGTAGTTGGTTTCGCTGCTTTCGATAACGATGCTGTTGCCAATACCAGCAAGGATCGAGGAGGCAATAATTCCCAAAAAGGACGACAGAGAATTTAAAATATAATAATAGTTTGCATAGATTGCAGAAACAGTAAGCCCTAAATAAGCACTGATAAAAATATTATCAAACGAATTTCTGGAAATAACACAGAGCTTGTTGATCAACAGTCCGGGAATGGAAAGACGAATCTTATGCAATAGTCCGCTGCTGATCTCTCCGCGACAGACATATTGAGGGAACATTTTGTCTACAAGCGCAGAATTTGCAAAATTCTGTATCAGAGTTGTCAGAGGAACAAAAAACAGATAGGTGTAATAATTTTTGAATTTCAGCAATACAAAGATCTGGCAGCTATACATGAAAATGCGAGCTAGTATCTGATTGATGCTGAGCACATCGGTTCGTTGGTGGGCGTTTAATAGGGACTGTTTATAGGAAAAAAAGAAATATCCAATCACGGAATTTCCTAAGTATACTAGAAAAACCAGATAAATGTTTACGCCATCTGGTACAGTTCCACTGATGATTTTAGGAATGAATGGACAGATCAAAAGACCGCCAGTCAAAATCAAAAGGCCAATCGCAAGGTATACCTTGCGATAAAAATTTAAAAGCGCACAAATCGTGTCCGTATCATCCTCTGCAATTGGCTGATACATGCTGTATGTGATGGCGGAGCTAACGCCGAGTTCTGAGATGCTGAGAACCTGTAAAACGGACTGAAAAAGGCTGTTGATACCCAGATATTCTGCACCCAGAGAATGGATGGTGGCAGCACGAACAATAAAAGGGAAGCCTACCAGAATAATTTGGCTGGCAATTCCCCATGTGATATTGCGCGTTGCATTGGCAGTTCGATTGATCTTCATAGTTAGGAATTCCTTTTCTTCAGGACATCGCAATACACCTGATGGATGTTGTCCGTGTTTTGTTTTAAAGAAAAAAGGCTTTCAGCATATGTTCTTGCACGGTTTCCCATTTGTTTGATTTGAGCGCGATGTTCCAACACAGTATTCATGCAGTTTGTCAGAGCGGCAATGTCATCTGGATCATAGAGCATTCCAACTTCATCCGTGACGAGCTCAGGAGTTCCGCCGGAACGAGAGCCGATGACCGGCATATAGTTTAACATGTACTCGATCGTGACTCTGCCAAATGCTTCTTTTTGAGAAAGCATCAAACCAACGTCCATCTTCTTTAATAATTCATTGACGTTGCTCTGATATCCCCAAAACACAACATGGTCTGTCAGATGATTGCTGATAGAGTAGTCTTTTAAGGTTTCCATCAATGCGCCTGCACCGATCAAGTGTAACTTGAAGTCTGTACGATGATTCAAGAGCTCTTTCACAGCTTTCAAGGCATCCATTTGACGCTTTTGAGGGGATAGAAGCCCACACACACAGAAATTCACAACATGATCTGCAAAGTAAGATTTTGGATAGGGTTGGGGAACTTGAATACCATTATAGATCATGGTAGTGTTTTGCGAAGAACATAGTTGACGTTCGTTGACATAGTAGTTTTGCAAAGCTTTTGAAATTGTAATGACTTTTGCGGCATGGCGATACGCTTTTTGGATGTAAGACCTGCGATGAATATAGTGCAGATTATAATCGGCTTCTCCGTATTCCCGAATATGCCAAACATGCGGAACACCAAGTTTTTTAGATAGATAGTAACCTAAATCGGTCTCAGAGGAATTGGAATGGATCAGATCCGGCACATAGCCTTTAAGTTGTAACAGGATCTCAGGATAGTATATTTTGTTGACTAGACAGGCGACAAAGTCTTTAGCAGAACGCACGAGTGCAGTGCCACCAAAAGAACCGTTCCACCGATAATATTTTTTGACGATGAGATACGAAATTGCATTTTCTCTGCAAGCATCGAGGAAAGGCCCATCTTCTGTTGTGATTACGGTCGGTTCTATTCCAAAACGCTCTCTCAAATCAAGGATCAAATGGAACAAGGAACGATTTGCTCCGTAGAGAGAAGATTGATAAATCACATATAAAATTTTCATAAAAACCTCTTAATGAATCTTCCTGCGTAACCTCAAAACCATTTCAGTTTTAGAAAACTATTTGATCCGTTTCCTTCCATGAATCCAATTGAAAAGAATCCAAAGACATTCTGGACAGCGATCCCGGAGCTTATCACGACGAGATCTTTTCCGTGCAGTTCTCAGTTTCGCATCATAATCAAATGGAAGATTATATTTTAGGGCGATGGCAGCATTTTCTTCCACTAATTGTTCACGTTGCGTGGAACTGATACCGCCAAAACTAAAGTCTGCAACAATGATATCTGCACGAGTGAACTTCTTTTTTTGCGCCAACATCGCTAGAACAAATTCATAATCAGCTGCAATTCGATATGTTGTATCATATGGATGCTGCTGCAACAATTCTTGCTTGATAAACATCGCCTGATGGCAGAATGGCATCCTTTTTTCAATCACAGAAAAATCGCCAACTACAAGCCTTGAATAATGTCGAACAATGCCGAGGCTATCACCATAGAGGATGTCTACATCACCACTCTGCAAATAAGATGCCGCTTCCTGAAGTACCGTAGGTGTATGAAAGGTGTCTGCTGCATTCATGAAATTCAGATATTCTCCAGTTGACAATGCTACACCATTGTTCATCCCGAAGTAAATACCACCGTCTTTTTCTGAGCGAACCAAATAACGGATGCCTTTTTTCTTAAATGCATCCTGATAAGATTCAATGATGTTCAGAGTATCATCTGTGCTTCCTCCGTCGCAGATGATGTACTCATAATCGCTGAACGATTGGTTCAGAACGGATTCGATCGTTTTTCGGATGCTTTTTTCTTCATTGAAACAGACGGTAATGATAGAAAATAAAAAAGTGTGTTTGTATTCCATAATTTTTAAGACTCCGTTATGAAATTTCCATTGCTTGAACGGTTAAATCGTGAGTAATGGATGAATTACCATTATTTTACCACAGACAGGCACAAACATCAATTCTGCTTATAAGAATTGCACGAGATTTTGTTGATGCCGTCCAGCCGCCATGATATGTCTCTATTTTACACTTTGCTTTGGAGGTTTACACAGAATTTGGGACGGTCTCTTGTTCCGTGTCTGAACGGGTATTTATTCCTGACTGCACCCATTTCCTCGCGTCTGAATTGGTGGAGTCCGGGGAGGGGCGGAAATCTGCCTCGTGTCCAAACGGATGTTTATTCCTGATAGCACCTCTGTTCTCGTGACTGAATACTATATATTGACACGAAGAAATAAATTAACACTAAATATAGCGGTTTGCTCTGCGACCAGCGTTGAATCCTGTTTATGTCTGAAAGTACCGAGCCAAACGAGAAAATAACTTGATGGATTTGTGTATAATATGCTATACTGAGAAAAAGGAGAAATACAGATATGGTTGAAAGAAAGATTACGCATATGTTGGAAGAAGCACTGTTCTAACGCAAGTGACTGAATAACAGGAAAAGGAAGAAAAGCATATGAAAATCGCAGTCGCAGGTACCGGTTACGTCGGTTTGTCCATTGCCACGTTGCTGTCACAGCATCACGAGGTTATGGCAGTTGACATCATCCCGGAGAAGGTTGATCTAATCAACCACAAGAAGTCCCCGATTCAGGATGAGTATATTGAGAAATACCTTGCCGAGAAGGATTTGAACCTGACGGCGACGCTGGACGCGGAAGCGGCGTATAAAGACGCGGATTTCGTCGTCATTGCCGCTCCGACCAACTACGACAGCAAGAAGAACTTCTTTGATACCTCTGCGGTCGAAGCGGTTATCAAGCTGGTCATTCAGTATAATCCGGATGCCATCATGGTCATCAAGTCCACAATCCCGGTGGGCTATACGGCTTCCGTTCGGGAGAAGTATCATTGCGATAACATTATCTTCAGTCCGGAGTTTCTGCGGGAATCGAAGGCATTGTACGACAATCTCTATCCCAGCCGCATCATTGTCGGCACGGATGTGGAAAACGCCCGTCTGGTCAAGGCGGCGAATACGTTTGCCGGTCTGTTGCAGGAGGGTGCGCTCAAGGAAAACATAGATACGCTTATCATGGGCTTCACGGAGGCGGAAGCGGTCAAACTGTTCGCCAATACCTATCTGGCGCTGCGCGTATCTTACTTCAATGAGCTGGATACTTACGCCGAGATGAAGGGGTTGAATACGCGGCAGATTATTGAAGGCGTCTGTCTTGACCCGCGTATTGGCAGCCACTACAACAACCCGTCCTTTGGCTATGGCGGTTACTGCCTGCCCAAGGATACCAAGCAACTGCTTGCCAATTACGAGGATGTGCCGGAAAATCTGATCGAAGCGATCGTAGAATCCAACCGCACCCGCAAGGATTTTATCGCCGACCGTGTTCTTCAGATGGCGGGGTATTACGATTACGGCGAGGACAATGAGTACGACAAATCTCAGGAAAAATCTTGTGTGATTGGCGTGTACCGTCTGACCATGAAGTCTAACTCGGATAATTTCCGCCAGTCCTCCATTCAGGGCGTTATGAAGCGCATCAAAGCGAAGGGCGCGACGGTCATTATCTACGAGCCGACGCTGGAGAATGGCACGACGTTCTTTGGCAGCGAGGTCGTTAACGACCTTGAAGCGTTCAAAAAGCGCAGTCAGGCGATTATCGCGAATCGTTATGACATCTGTCTTGATGATGTGCAGGAGAAGGTTTATACGCGCGATCTTTTCCGCAGGGATTGATGCAGAAGAGACATTGGGGCTCTGCCCCGAACCCTGGCAGGAAACCTTGTTCCCTGCACCCTCTCTCTGATTTGCGGCAGCTTGAATATGCGTTGCTGAACGACGCGCATGCGCGTCGTATGCTTAAAATGATTCAAACCGACGCGAAGCGAAGGCGGGGTCTGGGAACTGGTTCCCAGACAGGGCTTGGGGCGGTAGCCCCAAACGTTTGACTCTTATTTGGAATCTGCATTGTATGTAAAAAGACCCCCGACTATGCCGCAGTCCTGAAGGATTGCGGCACAGCCGAGGGGCCTTTTTTGAAAGGAGTAAATTACTGCGCCTTTTGAGCCGCCTTATGCGCGGCTTCGCGCTTGTTGATCTTGCTCTGGTTGTAGATGGAGAAGAGAATCGTCGCTACGGCGACAATCAGGAACACCATCGCGATCGGAGAAGTGAAGATCGCGAAGAAGTTGCCGCGCTGGATGTTCATGTAGCGCACGAAGTTCTTTTCGCACATCGGTCCAAGGATGAGCGCCAGCAGGATCGGGCTGAGCGGGAACTCATACTTGTTCATCAGCCAGCCGATGATGCCGAAGACCACGCACACGCCCACGTCGAACACGTTCTTGTTGATGGAGAACGCGCCCAGCAGGGAGATGACCAGAATGATCGGGTAGAGCATCTTCTTCTCGACGGAAACGATCTTCGCGAAGAAACGGACGCCCAGGCAGCCGACAACCAGCATCGCCAGGTTCGCCAGCATCAGAGCGGCGAAGACCTTGTAGACGGTCGGCAGCTCACTGATGTACATCATCGGACCCGGCTGAATGCCCTTCATGATGAAGGCGCCCAGCAGGATGGCGGTGACGGAGTCACCCGGAACACCGAGGGACAGCAGCGGGATCATAGCGCCGCCGGAGCAGCCGTTGTTCGCGGACTCGGTAGAGGCAACGCCGTTCGGGATGCCCGTGCCCCAAAGCTCCGGATGCTTGCTCAGGCTCTTGTTGAAGCCGTAGGAAACGAACACCGCGATGTCGCCGCCGGCGCCCGGAATCGCACCGATGAAGGTGCCGATGATGCCGCCGGAGAGGATGTTCGGCCAAATCTGCTTGATGGTCTGCCAATCCGGCAGAACGTTGGTGATCTTTTCGTGAGAGCTTTCCTGCTTCTCTTCACCACGGATGATGCGCTCAACGCCCGCGATCACCTCAGCAACCGCGAACAGACCGATCAGCGTCGGGATGAACTGGAAGCCTTCCAGCAGACCCGTCTGCTTATAGGTGATGAAGCGCGGGATGCCGTTGGTCGGGTCAAGACCGACCGTGCAGAGCAGCATGCCGAAGAACGCGCTCACAAGACCCTTGGCGATGGACTTGCCGGAGATGGCGACGATAACGGACAGACCGAAGACCGCCAGCATGAACATTTCGCCCGGGCCGAAGTTCATTGCCATGTCCGCAATGATCGGGGAGAGGAAGGTCATGATCAGGGCGCCGATGACGCCGCCGACAAAGGAAGAGAACATGGCGACGGAAAGCGCCTTGCCCGCCTGACCCTTCTGGCACATCGGGTAGCCGTCCAGCAGCGTAGCCGCCGCGGCAGGGGTGCCCGGTGCGTGAATCAGGATAGCGGAAATCGAGCCGCCGTACATGCCGCCGCAGTAGATACCCAGCAGCAGACCGATGGAGGGAATCAGATCCATACCGAAGGAGAAGGGAATCAGCAGAGCCACGCCCATCGTCGCGGTCATGCCCGGGATGGCACCGAGAAGAACGCCGCCCAGTGCGCCGAGGAAGGTCATCAGGAGAACCTGGACATTGCCAAAGACGGCGCCGTAGCTGCTAGCAAGTAAACTCCAATTCATACGTGCGCCTCCTTAAATCATGTCTACCAAATCGCGCAGGAACTGCAGCGGTCCCATCGGGATGTTGACCGTCAGCACCTTGTAGAAAACCAGCCACATGCCCAGCGGCACGAGGATGGAAACCAGAGCCATCTGCAGCCAGTTGCGCTTGCCGATCAGCACCATGATGACAAAGCAGAGCACCGCGCCGCAAATAACGTAGCCCAGAGATTTAAAGAACGCAACAAACAGCACGCACAGCAGCATCACAAACAGCGCTGCCAGAACGCCGCGATCCTTGATGAAATTGATGCTGGCAGCCGGTTCGGCGAGCGGATCATTTTCATCCATGGTCATCAGCTTGATGATCGACTGGATCAGCAGGATGATGGCAAAAATCAGCATACCCACGCACATGATCTGCGGGAAGACCGCTGCCTGTACGTAGGTGTTCTTCACCTCTTGGAAGGAGTAGGTCTGAGTCAGAGCCCACGCGCCCAACGCGATGAAGATCAGGGAGCCAATCAGGTTGGCAAACGCCTGCGTCTTGGTTTTCTTCATGTCGGTTCCATCCTTTTTACGTTAAGATGTCTTTATCTTCTGCGATTCACCGAAAAGTGGGCAGGCACGTCGCCTGCCCACTTCAGGGAAATCTTTCAGATCAGATTACAGACCCAGGGACTCCATCGCATCGCCGACGTCGGTCAGGCTCTGAGCCAGGAACGCGGTGTACTCTTCAGCGTTCTGGTAAGCGATGGTGTAGCCGCCGTTGTTCATGAAGGTCACGAAATCCGGATCTTCAACAGCAGTCGCGCAGGCAGCCTGCAGGCGCTCCTTGATGGCAGGATCGACGCCCTTCGGCACCGCCAGACCACGCTGGGTCGCGTAGGTGATGTCATAGCCCTGCTCCTTGCAGGTCGGGACATCCGGGAACAGGGTGTTGCGCTGATCGTCCATGACGCCCAGGCAGATGAGGTGACCGGACTCGATGAAGTTGCGAGCCTCGCCCAGAGAAACGGTCACGCCCTGAATGAAGCCGGAAGCAGCATTCTGAACGGCGGTCGCAGCGCCTTCCTGATAGGTAACCATCTGCAGCTCGATGCCCGCAGCGTTCATCAGGTAGCCGCCGGCGATGTGCCAAACGGAAGCGTTGGAAGAACCGCCCATCTGAACCTCGCCCGGATGCGCCTTGCAGTAGTCGATGAAGCTCGCCAGATCGGTGATGTTGTTGGCCTTCGCCCAATCAGCATTCACGGTGATCGCAGCAGCGTCGGTGTTGACGCGGCAGAGCGGCTCATAGTCTTCGTAGGTCAGGGTAGAGGTGCCCAGATGCGTATAGGTGGAAAGCTCGAAGGTGATCATGCCGATGGTGTAGCCGTCCGGATCGGCATCCGCGATCGCCTGGTGGCCGATGATTCCGCCGCCGCCGGTGCGGTTGTCAACCGTCAGGGTGACGCCCAGATCCTTGCCCATCGCCTCGCAGAAAGCACGGAGAACAGCGTCGGTTCCGCCGCCAGCACCCCACGGGCAGATGACAGAGATACCCTTGGACGGATACTCCGCGGCGGACGCGACGGCAGCCAGACCAAAGACCATGGTCAGTGCAACCATCAGAGCGAGAAGCTTCTTCATAACAGAAATCCTCCTTCAATATGTGACCGGTATCAAATGACTTGTCAACCGGTGTTTATTGCAAGTATAACATTTCCGTAAAAAACTGTCAAGAATGTTTAATTGGTCTGATGTTAAGGCGGACATAATGAAAAGGCTTTTAATGACTAGAATTGTGCGTTCTTGATAAAGAAAAGACGGAAATTGGGGAAAAAATTCGTCGAAGAAATGTCTGAAAATGAGAGCGCTAACAAAAAACGGCGCAAGCTGTCTGCCTGCGCCGGTCAGTGATTCTGTATAAAAAAACGCGATAGAGGGGAGTGCGGAAAAAACTTAGATAAAAGAAAAAACAGAACATATCGTTCTGTTTGGTGGCACCTCCAATGGGAATCGAACCCATGATTTTGCCTTGAGAGGGCAACGTCTTGACCGCTTGACCATGGAGGCTTAAATGGCTGGGGAACTAGGATTCGAACCTAGACAATACGAGTCAGAGTCGTAGGTGCTGCCGTTACACAATTCCCCAATATCAAGTTGTTAGCTGCCTGCGTGAGCCGCAGCTTTTGAACGAGTGATAGTATATCGCATTCACATGGAAATGTCAACCCTTTTTTCAAAAAATGTTTTTAATTGTTTTCGTTTATTGAAACATCGGCAGCTGCTCGAGAATCAGCAGGAGAAGCAGATGCGCCGGATAAAAACCGTAGTTCAGCCAGCGCGGCGTCCGCGTCTGTCTGCGGATGGGCAGGCAGGCGGCGACAGCGGCAGGCAGAGCATAAATGCGCATGCCGAACTGCACGCCGAAGAAGGGATAGCCGTATCCGTTGTGCGCCCACGCCAGCATATACAGCGTAACGGCAGGCAGCGCGATAAACGGGTATTCAAGAAAGACATAGAACAACAGCATTAGACGGATGCCTTCCACGCCGTAATCCAGACTGCCGGAAAAGCGTTCGCACAGCACATAGATGCCAATGGCGAGGATATACTTTTTCTCCCGAACGCTCAGCAGGATGGCAAGCCCCAAAAACAGGGGGAGAAGGATGCTCGGCGTATGCCAGCTTTCTATATAGAAGGTCCACACAGCAAGGAGCGGATTTTCTGCGAAAGGCACGGCGTACATCGCGGCGGTCGAGTGGTCGAGCGCGACGGCGTAGAGCGGCTGAGAGATGAGCGCTAGCGCCATCACGCGCGTCAGGTAGCGCGTCGGGTTCTTCGTCATTGCCGCGCCGACCGCGATGCCGTAGGCAAAGAGGGGAAAAGCCAGCCGCCCGACAAGCCGCATCCACGTCCATTGCGGGAAGAGCATTTTGCCCGCATGGTCGATGAACATGCACACGCAGGCAATCAGGCGCAGCAGACCGGCGTCGTTATTGGTGCGGATATGCGCAGGGCGGAGCAGCGAATCGAGCATGGCGGTCGTCTTCCTTTCTCTTATCGATATTATGCTACTCATTTCCGGCGAAAAAGTCAAGCACGGGAAAGAATTGGCTTTTGTAACAAATCAGCAACAGTTTTCTGCTATACTCAGAAAAACGATGGGGCTGCCGCCCCAAACGTTCCCCTTTTGAATCGGAGGAGATGACATGGTTCACGTTCTTGTTGTGGAAGATGACGCGCGCTTTAATCAGATCGTCTGCGCCAGCCTGCGCGCTGCGGGTTATGCTGTGCAGGGCTGTACGGACGCGTCGCAGGCGTTCGACGCGCTGCATGCCAGCGGCGCGGATATCATCATTTCGGATATCATGATGCCGGGCATCGACGGATTCGAGTTTGTCGAGGATGTCCGCCGCGTCAATAAGCGCATTCCCATTCTGCTGATGACTGCGCGGGATGACCTGAGCGCTAAACGGCAGGGTTTCCGCGCCGGTATCGACGATTATATGGTCAAGCCCATCGACCTGGATGAACTGCTTCTGCGCATTGAAGCACTTTTGCGCCGCGCGCGTATTGAGGATGAAAAGCGGCTGACGGTCGGCAAGACGATTCTCGACGCGGAAGAGATGAGCGTGTATGTCGATGGCGCGTCCGTTGCGCTGACCGTCCGCGAGTTTCAGATCACCTATAAGCTGCTTTCCTATCCGCGGCGCACGTTTTCCCGCGCGCAGCTGATGGATGAATTCTGGAGTGGCGAAACGAGCGCCAGCCTGCGCGCGGTCGATGTCTATATCACGCGGATACGCGATAAATTCTCCGCCTGCGAGGATTTCAAGATCGTGACCGTCCATGGCTTGGGGTATAAGGCGGTGCCAAACGCATGAACCGACTGAAGTCTTTTTTGGAACAACGCAGCAGGGATCGCGATCCGCGCGTCCGCAGAAGGCTGTTTTCGTGGCGGATGTTCCTCATCATCCTGCTGGTGGTCAGCGTGCTGAGCGTCGGCAACGTGCTGATGCTGGAAAAGCTGCTGAAGATGGAAGTGTTCAGCGTGGTGGCGAGTATGGGCGTCGGCTCGTATTGGCTCGCCATGGCGCTGCTTGCCGCAATCATTCTGCATCTGTACAGCTGCAACAAGATTGATAAGCCGATGCGCACGCTCAGCCGCGCCATGCGCAGGGTCGCCGACGGCGATTTTTCCGTCCGTGTGACGCCGTTTCATCGGGAGAACAAGTTCGATTACATGGATATCATGTTTGAGGATTTCAACCGCATGGTGCAGGAGCTGGGCAGCACGGAAACGATGAAGAACGATTTTATCGCCAACGTGTCCCATGAGATCAAGACCCCGCTCACCATCATGAACAGCTATGCCACGGCGCTTGCCCGCGGCGGCTTGAGCGAGCAGGAACAGCGGGAATATGCCGCGACCATCGCGTCCGCCAGCGAAGGCTTGAGTATGATGGTCTCCAATATTCTGCGGCTCAACAAGCTGGAAAATCAGCAGATCGTTCCGCATGCCGAGCCCTATGACCTCACGCGTCAGCTCTGCGACTGCGCCCTTGCGCATGAAGCGCGCTGGGAAGCGAAGAATATCGAATTTGACGCGCAGATGGAGGACCGCGTGATGGTGCTTGCGGACGAAAGTATGCTGGAGATCGTATTCAACAATCTCATTTCCAACGCCATCAAGTTTACGGAACCGGGCGGGCGCATCGTCCTGCGACAGCTCAAGGATGGAGGCGACGTCGTTGTGACCGTCGGAGACACCGGGTGCGGCATGGATGAAAAGACGATGAGCCATATTTTCGATAAATTTTATCAGGGGGATACTTCCCATAGCAAGGAGGGAAACGGTCTGGGCTTGGCGCTTGTTCGGCGCGTATTGGAGATATCCGGCGGCACGATCAGCGTGACCAGCGCGCCGGGCGAGGG
>CAKTXP010000049.1 GCA_934631055.1 uncultured Clostridia bacterium
CTCCGCCCCAAACATCCGGGAAACTCGCATAGAAACACAAGTGTTTCTTGCGATTTCCGATTTTCATCACGCTAAATCCCGCACAGCGGGCGCGTGATTCCAATCCCACCAAGAACCTGAGGTTCTTGGATTTCCCACTTCATTTATCACTGCGTGATAAATGGCAAGACTCAATTTGAACATAAGGAAACAGCTTGCAGAATTTTGATGTTCAGCAAGCTGTTTTTGATTTATAGTTCTTCATTTTTTCTCCATTTATCGCAACGCGATAAATGCAAGAAAGGGTGCAGGGAACAAGATTCCCTGCCGGGGCTTGGGGCAGAGCCCCAATCGTAACCCTTAATCCTGCACCAAGCTCCCCGCCGCTTCCGCTTCTTCCAGCTCGTGCATGTACTTGTAGACCGTGTAGCGCGAAACATTCAGACGCTCGGCAACAATCGCGACCGATTTCTGATAGGTGAACGCGCGCCGCTTGTAAAGCATGCGGATGATGCGCATGCGATCCGTTTTCTTCATCGCCTCCGGCTCCTTGCCGACAGCGCTGATGCACTCGCGCAAAAGCTCTTCCAGCTGGCTTCGGGCGTCCTGCATAAGCGTCTGCTGAAGCTCGCCGCTGGTCGCCGTCAATTCGCTGAGCATCTGCCCGGCACGCACCATGTTCGTGATGTCCATATTGATGCCCAGCGCAAAATGATAGTCGTCGCCGACGATGTTGAACGTCGTACTCTTGAGCGTCCGCCCATCGCGGGAAAGCACCAGCTGGTTGATGTAGTCTTTGTTCTGATAGATGCTCTCGTCGTAATCGCCGATGTCGCCAAAGATGTCCGCCGTCGAGCCGACCTCGCGCCCCGTGACCGTGCCGTTGAAAATGGCAAGGATCGGATGCCCCGGCCGGGTCATATCGTGAACGATCGTCTCGCAGTTCGGGCCGAACATCGTCGCGATGCCGCGCGCTTCATTCTTAAGAAAAGTCAACATTTCTTCCCGGTTCATGACAGTCCTCCGCCCCGCTCTTTCAGCGGGCTTTCGTGATGTAAATTTCTCCGTGCGCTTTCTGTCACGGAAAACCTGCATCCTTTTTTCGTGATGCAGCCGACATTCCGCCGGTTTTGGAAAACGTTCCGGCAGACCTGTTTTCGCCGGGCAAATTGACATTCTGTTGCTTTCCTCTTATTATAGCATACTTTCTTCCCGTTGGGTATGCCCTATCGTCCAAATTCCCGCCGCAAGCATCATCAGCGCGCAGGCGGAGAGCGGGATCGCCGTCTCCCAATAGCTGCCCAGCGACGCAAGCGCCATGAGCGCCGCCGCGGGCGCCATCCTCCTGTCCTCCGCCGCCGCGGCCACGCTCATCGCATCCGCCAGATAGAAATACCGCTCGTGCATCCTCGGCAGGCAGAATACGATCATCAGCGGAAACAGCAGCGCATAGCGCAGCGTCATCCGCCGGGTCAGCTTTCCCGCGCGGCGCACGCCGCAGACCGCCAGCAGCGCGCAGACGCCGAACGCCAGCCCCATGCCGAAATTGCCATAGGCGTAAACGTCCAATCCGGTCGTATCAAACAGCGCAAAGAAATTCGCCGCGCCGTAATTCAGTCCGATGTACAGCCCCGTCTGCGCCGTATAAATGGAGAGGAGCGCGCTCAGGCTCTTTCCGCCCAGCAGCGCCGGAAGCGCCGTCACCATGAGCGTCAGCACAAAGATCAGCGCGTCGCCCAGCCGGAGTTTTTTGTCTGCCCACAGCACGACGACCATTGGCAGCATAAACACGGCTTGCAGCTTAAACGCCAGCGATAGCGCGAAGCATGCCGCCGCGCCCGCCGGTCTTTCCTCCAGCGCCAACGCCAGCCCCCAGAGCGCGCACGCCGCATACAGGCTGTCACACTGAGCGAACATGCCGCCGTTGAGTACGGCCGTCGGCAGGAGCAGCATTGCGCCAAACGCCGTCAGGCTGGGCTTTCCGTCCTTCGCCGCCAGCGACGCTGCCGCGCCCGCGAGGAACGCATCCCCGATAAAAGAGACCGCCTTCACCGCGTAGAGCGGCGGCACAGGCAGGCGCGTGATCATAAACAGGATATATTGATACAGCACATTGTATTCGCCGATATTCTGCCGCATGCCGTCGGAAAACGAGCCTGCGCCCAGCTTTTGCAGCCAGTCCGCCAGATAGTAGTCATAATCTCCGGCGGAGCGCTCGATGAAGCTGACCCGGGCAAGCATCGCCGCCGCGCAGAGGGCGCAAAGCCCCAGCGTGCCGAGCAGCCCGTTTTCCCCGCGCAGGGCAAACGCAAGCATAGCCGCCAGCGGAACCGCCAGGCAGACCGCCGCCGCCATGCGCGCGCCCATGCCTGCGCCGCTCAGCAGGGTCATCGTCCGCGTCGTCATCAGCAGGATAAACGCCAGCACGGTCAGCGCCGCGCAGATGAGTCTGCCCGCGCGCCCTGTCGGCTCCGTCAGCCCTGACCACAGGCGCTCATCCAGCCGGTCAAGCGCCTCCTTCATGGCAAAGCGCCTCCTTTTCGCCGGGTTTCAGCTTCCGCAGAAGCTCCAGCGCGATGACCACTGCCGCCGCGATAGCGATCAGGCTCAGCGCCTGCATCGGCAGGATCGTAAAGGAGAAGATGGCTTCCATATAGCTGCACAGCGAAACCAGCTCCAGCGCCAGAGCCGCCGCCATGCGCCGCGCATTGCCCGCCGCCGCAAACGCCAGCATGCCCGCCAGATACAGGCACCGCGCGTTCACCTGCGGCAGGATGAGCGGCAGACCCGCCGCCAGCAGCAGCGCGCCCAGCAGCACAGCGTCCGCGTCCAATTCCCTGTGCGCATGGAGCATCGCAAAGACGACCATCACCGCGCAGGCAAAGCCCAGATACATGCCCATGCCGCTGAACTCGCGGACAGAAGCAATGTTCATCAAGCCGAACACGCCCGCCGCATGGTCGGAAAGCCCCACGTCGCCATATGCCGCTTCGTCGATCTGCATCGCATAGCGCCCAAAGACCGCTTCCAGACCCTGCCCGTCCAGCAGGAATGCCGCCTGAAACGCAATAAACGCCGCCAGAAGCGCGAGGATATGCCGGACGGATATTTTCCTTTTCGCAAAGAAAACGAGCAGCAGCGGGAAAATAAACACGCTTTGCAGCTTCGTTGCCGCCGCCATGCCCCAGAGGACGCTTCCCCAGACCGGATGGTCGTCCATCAGCAGATACAGTCCCCAGAGCGTCAGCGCCGCGAACATCGCGTCGCACTGCGCCCAGCAGCCCGCATTGAGCAGCATCGTCGGCGCCAGCACACAGGCGAACATGCCCATGACCGCCGCGCCGGGCTTTGCCCTGCGCTTCGCCGCCAGATTCAGCACAGCCAGCGCCGCCAGCATTTGACAAACCATGTCAAACAGCTTGAGCGCGACGACCTGCGGGAAATTTTCCAGCCGGGAAACCAGCGCCATCACGACCAGATAGCCGCCCGACCATGCCTTGTCCTCCCAAGCCATCGCCGTCAGCAGGTCGTAGTTCCACATGTCCGCGAGCATCGGCTCCAGCACCTTGCTCACCCGCCCCGGGCGAATGCTCAGCATCGCCAGATGCGCCGCAACCGCCAGCATCGCCAGCATCGCCGCGCACAGCAGCACCATCACCGGCTGATCGCTTAATTTGCGCCATGCGCTCCATGTCAGCAGCGCCGTACAGCACGCGCCCGTCAGCGCGATGACGACCGCGCCTTCCATCGCCGCGCACAGCTTCATAGCCGCCAGCAGAAACGCAAATACCAGAACCGCGCCAAGCGCTAACCGCTTTTTTCCAGAAAGACGCGCTTCCATGGCATAGCGAAGCGGGTCTTTCATCCATTGCTTGTCCATCACGCTTTCACCTCCGCCAGACAGGCGTTCTCCTTGTCCTCATGCAGGCTCTTCCAAAGCGCCGCCGCCGTCAGCGCGACCGCCGCGCCCTGGCAGAGCGTCGCCCATTTCAGATCCATGATGGCGTCGCCCGGCAGACCTGCCGTATAGCAGATATAGGACGCCAGACCGAACAGCAGCGGCAGGATGACGCGTTTCGGGCAGTACGCCGCCGCGACCAGCGACAGCACGTCCGCGCCGAACGTGTACCGCTCGTGCATCTTGGGCAGGAAGAACGGCACGCCGCCCAGCACCAGCAGACACGCCAGCACAACGCTCTCCTGCGTGATCTGCTCCCGACGCAGGCACAAAAGCAGACAGATGGCAACCAGCATCGCCATGCCCAGCGCCATCGCCATGCCGCTGAACATCGTATAGAGCATGTCCCTGTCCAGTTCAGTCGGCAGGAAGTTATACAGGCTCGGTCCGTTGACCGTCATGAAATTGTACGTTCCCGCCTGCGTCAGGTAGACCGTCAGCGCGTGATGCAGCGATTTTCCGCCCCAAAACGCCGGAACCATCATGCCCAGATAGGCGACCGGAATCAGCAGCACATGGCGCAGCTTGATATCCTTCCTCAGCCACAGCGGCAGAAGCGCCGGCAGGAAAAAGACCGTTTGCAGCTTAAAGGACAGCGCCGCGCCAAAGAACATCATGCTCACCGCGCCGCGCTTCTTTAGCCCCATATACAGCGCCATCAGGCACAGCGAACTGTAAATCGCGTCGCACTGTCCCCAGTATGCGCCGTTGAAGACGACCGTCGGCAGAATCATCGTCAGGTTGAGAATCATCAGCTTCGAGCCTGTCCCGCGAATCTTCAGGCTCGCCAGCTTCATCACCGCATAGCCCAGCAGCAGATCCGCCAGCATAGAAGCCGCCTTGACCAGATACTGCCATGGATAGTTCTTTACCCGCGAGATGAGCAGCAGGATGTACAGATAGGGCGGCGAATAGTCGCTGGCAATGTATGTGCCTAAGCCCTCCTTGATGCCCATTTCGGAATAGGCATAGATCCAGTTGCTCAGGAAGATGTCGTAGTCGTCGCTCACATAATCCAGCAGCGATATCTTCGCCAGCAAAATCGCGCCGACCAGCACGCTCAGCAGCACCTGCGACCCCAGCGGCATCTTGCGCCCGATGCGCAGCTGCACCAGCAGCGTCACGGCATACAGCGCGGTGAACACGCCCGCCGTGAACCGCGTCAGCTCCTCCAGCCGGAACGCCGCGAATTCATCCAGCCGCGCATAGCGCGCATGATAGGCAAAAACAGCGAATACCGCCGTCGCCAGCGCAAACAGCAGCGCCTGCGCCCATGCCGGCGCGCGGCGCTTTACCAGCGTGCGCAGGGCGTCATCCGCAAAATCCTTGTTCATATGTTCTTCCTTTCCGCAAAAGCGCCGGGTGAAATCCCTATACGCTTTTCGATATTTCTTCGATTTTCATTATACTGAAAAAAGCGCCTTCTGTACAGGGAAATCTCCCCCACGCAGTCATTCTTTCGCCTTTTCGCGCATAGATATGAACCGTTCATCATTGCTCACATTTTTGTGCGCTTTCCGCCGCATCCGCGCAACACCGCCCCTGTATCATGGTTTGCAAATCAAGCGCGTTTGCGGCGCTCAAATTTTCCTTTTTCGAGGTGATATCCTTGCAGCACAGCAATGTTATACGATCCATGTATGCGCCGAAGTGGGCGGCTTGCGATACCGAATTCTCCCCCGAGTTTTATAAGCCCTACGAAGCGGCGGTCGAGACCGCTTTCCTGACGCTCTGCGCCGCGCGGACGCAGTTCGAGCTGGATACGCCTTACGCCGTCCGCGGGATGACGTTCCGGCTGAAATCGCCCGCATCCCTGCGGGATAAGCTCGCCCGGCGCGGGCTTTCGCAGGATGCTTCCGGCGCGGCGATGCTCAACGACATCGCCGGTCTGCGCGTCGTGCTTTCTTCTATTGAAGCGGTCTATCGCTTTGCCGAGCTTCTCAAGAAGATGGACGGCTGGCAGTTCGCCGCCGCACGGGATTACATTGCCCGCCCCAAGGTCAGCGGATACCGCAGTCTGCATCTGGTAATGCACGTTCCGGTCTGCGTCAATCGTCAGCGCGCCGTCGTCCCCGTGGAGATTCAGCTCCGCACGCCCGCAATGGATATGTGGGCATGTGTGGAGCATGACCTTTGCTATAAGCCGGTGAAGGAAGCATGATGGGCTGCCGCCCAAACCCGCCTGAGGGACATTGTCCCTCAGACTCCCTTCTCCGCTCCGCGCCGCTCAAAACATGACAAACATCAATACAGAAAGGGGACTGTCCGGCGACAGCCCCCTGTTTTATCTCACGATGAAGAAATATCCTGCTGCGGCGAGGATAGCGACAACGACTAAGCAGATCGGCACAATCGTAATAAACGCCGCGATGACCATCGCCAGCCCGTCGCCTTTTTCCATTTCATCAGCGGGTGCGCGGTCAATCGGCTGCTCACCCATTTTCTCCCTTTGGAGCTTGCGGAAGCGCTCATAGCGCCCCTGAAACGGAAGCCGCATCGCTTATTCCTTCCCGCCGAGCGGATGATGACAGGCGACGAAGTGACCCGGCGCCATCTCTTTCCATTCCGGAACGGCGTGTTTACAGATTTCCGTGCAGTGCGCACAGCGCGTATGGAATTTGCATCCCTGCGGCGGGTTAACCGGGCTGGGGATATCGCCTTCCAGAATGCGCAGCTCGCGATGCTCCTCAACGTCCGTCGTCGGAATCGCCGCCATCAGCGCCTCCGTATACGGATGCAGCGGATGATCGAAAATCTCCTGCGTATCGGCAAGCTCGACCATGTTGCCCAGGTACATGACGCCGACGCGGTCGGAAATGTACTTGACGACCGACAGGTCATGCGTGATGAACAGATAGGTCAGGTTGCTCTGCTCCTTCAAATCGGCGAGCAGGTTGATGATCTGGCTCTGGATGGACACGTCCAGCGCGGAAACCGCCTCGTCGCAGACGACGAACTTCGGCTTCACCGCCAGGCTGCGGGCAATGCCGATGCGCTGGCGCTGGCCGCCGGAGAACTGATGCGGGAAGCGATGCAGGAAGTAGCTCGCCAGACCCGCGTCCTCCATCGTCTTGACGATGTATTCCTGCATGCGCTCATCGTTCTTCTTAAAGAAGCCGTGCGCCAGCAGACCCTCGCCGATGATATTGCCGACCGTCATGCGCGGGTTCAGGCTGGAATACGGATCCTGGAAGATGAGCTGCAGGTCGCGGCGGAGCAGGCGGATTTCCGGATACTCCAGACGCGCAAGGTCAATGCCCTCGTCGCGCAGCATTTCATAGCGCTCGAACTCCGCCTCGCCGGCATGCGCCTGACGCATCGCGTCGAGTTGTCTGCGAACGCTTTCAATCTGATTGGTGAGCGCAGCGATCTTCTCGTCGATCTTCGCAAGCTCAGCGCGGTACTTCGCCGCCTTCTTTTCATAGCCGCTGGTGTTCTTGCCGGCTTCCTGCACCTTCTTGAGGTCAAAAAGCACGTCGTCCAGATCAAGCTGCACGCTGTCGCGATGACGCTGCTCCTTCACCCGGGTGCTGGAGATTCGGTATTCCTCAAGGAAGAGCTTCTGCGCGTCCGCCATGTTCGGCACGGCGACAAAGCCGCCGATGAGGTTCGCCATATCCAGCAGGGCGTCGTTCTCGTCCTTCTTGGCTTTATCCAGCTCGTTGTGCTTCTTATACTTCGCTTCGCCATCGGGCAGCGCGTCGTATTCCTTCTGGACAGTATCCAGATGCTTCCCAAGCGCGCGCCACTTTTCGCGGCGCTTGTCGAGCGTTTCCAGCGTCCTCTTCACATAGCGCGGCGCAAGCTCGTCCAGCGTGCGTCCGTAGTACATCGTGCGTCCGTCCGTCTGGCGGTAGAGCTGAAGCAGCGTGCGTCCGAACGTGGACTTGCCGCAGCCGGATTCGCCGACCAGACCAAACGTTTCGCCCTCGTAAATATCGAGCGTGATGCCGTCGTTCGCCTTGACGAACAGACCCTTCTTTTTCAGCGGGAAGTACTGCTTGAGGTTGCTGACGCGAAGCAGCACCTTCTTCCCCTCTTTATTTGAGGTTTGCACGGCGCTCCTCCTTTCTCGGGTAGAAGCAGCGCACCTGCTGCTCCTCCGACACGTTTACAAGCTCCGGCTCTTCTTCGAGGCAGCGCTTCTGGCAGTATTTGCAGCGGGGCGCGAACTTGCAGCCCTTGGGCAGGTTCAGCGGATGCGGAACCGCGCCCGGGATGGATTCAAGGCGAACGCCCGCCGGGGTATCCAGTCGCGGAATGGACACCATCAGACCCTCCGTGTACGGATGGGAGAATTCGCAGTCGGTAAAGACCGTCTTCGCCGGCGCCATCTCGACCACCTGTCCGCAGTACATGACGGCAACGTCGTCCGCCATCTGCGCGATAACGCCGAGGTCATGGGTGATGAACAGGATGGACGTTCCATGCTCGCGCTTGAGGTCGTTCATCAGCTTCAGGATCTGCGCCTGAATGGTGACGTCCAGCGCGGTGGTCGGTTCGTCCGCGATGAGCAGCTTCGGCTTACAGGCAAGCGCCATAGCGATCATCACGCGCTGACGCATGCCGCCGGAGAGCTGGTGCGGATACTGCTTGGCGACGACTTCCGGATTCGGAATCTTGACGTCCGCCAGCATCTCGACCACTTTCTTCTTGGCTTCTTCCTTGCTCAGTCCCTGATGGATGATGAACGGCTCGGAAACCTGGCGTTCGATGGTGAACACCGGGTTCAGGCTGGTCATCGGCTCCTGGAAGATGACGGAGATCGCGTTGCCGCGAATCTTCTGCATCTCGGACAGGGGCATCTTCGTCAGGTCTTTTCCGTCAAACATGATGCTGCCGCCGGCAATATAGCCGTTGCCGTCCAGCAGCTGAAGCATGCTCATCGCGGAAACGCTCTTGCCGGAGCCGGACTCGCCGACGACGCCGAGCGTTCTGCCCGCTTCAACTTTATAGGATACACCGTTCACCGCCTTGACGACGCCGCGTTTGGTGGTGAAGAATGTTTTCAAATCTTGCATTTCCAGCAGTGCCATAATTCTTCCCCTCCTTACTTAACGTTCGAGTGCCTTCGGGTCGAGCGCATCGCGCAGACCGTCGCCAATCAGGTTGATACAAATGGTGCAGATGCCGAAAATCGCCGCCGGGAACACCCACTGCCACCAATACTGCTGGATGACGATGGAGTTGTTCGCGCCGTTGAGCAGGTTGCCCCACGTCGGGGTCGGCAGCGGAATGCCGAAGCCGAGGTAAGACAGCGTCGATTCGGTCAGCATGCAGGTTGCAAAGTCCAGCGTCATGGAAACGATCAGCAGGCTGACGACGTTGGGCAGGATGTGGCGGAATACGATGGTGTATTCGCGGATGCCCATCGCCTTCGCCGCGGTGACGTACTCCATTTCGCGCTGCGCCAGAATCTGCGCACGCACGAGACGGCAGGTCGGAACCCAGCTCAGTATGCCCAGAACGACCATGATGAGGTACATTCTCTGCGTCGGATCCAGCCTCGTGCCGATAACGGCGGAGAGAATCATGGCGAACGGAATGAACGGCAGACCGCCGACAATCTCCGCGATACGCATGATGAGGATATCGAGCCTGCCGCCGAAGTAGCCGGCAAGGCCGCCGAAGATGATGCCGAGGATGGTCGCGATGACGACCGAGATTGCGCCGACGGTCATGGTGACCTTACCGCCGTTGACGATACGGGTCAGCATATCGCGTCCAAGGCTGTCCGTACCGAGCGTGAAGCCCTTCAGACCCCAGGTATACATCGTGCCGTCGCTCGCCAGCGCATAGTTCTGATAGCTGGAAACGAAGATCTTCTCGATGTTGTCCGCGCTCTGCGCCTTCTCCGGCACATTGATCTGACCGTACTTGTTGTTGCCCCAGGAAACCAGATCGCCGTTTTCCAGCAGCGCGGTGTAATGATAACGACCGCCGTAGATGTGAACGATCTTGGATTCAAGTTCCGGCACATTGGCTTCGCCCTTCACGGGGTTGCCCCAGATGTAGACCTCGCCGTCCTCGGTGATCGCCGCAACGGATTTGCTCGTGGCGGCGATATCGACGACCTTCTTGCCCTTGAGTCCTGCCGGAATCTTGGCAAACGGAGAGGTCTTGTCCTTGTTGCCGGTATAGGCGACGGTGCCGTCCGTCAGCAGGGCGATGTATTCGTTGTCGGTCAGCGCGACCTTGGCGATTTTGCCCTGATACTTGCTGCGGAGCTTGATGTCCGCCATGTTGCCGTTGCCCCAGAGATAGAGGTTGCCGTCCGAGCAGACGATGGCGGAGAACTGGTTGCTGGCTTCGAGCTGGACGATATCCCAGTCTTCGCCGCCCTTGTCCATCGCCTTCTTCATGTCGTTGGAGAACTTATCCTGCTGGAGTCGCGTGTTGCCCCAGACATAGACCTTGCCGTCCGCGTCCACCGCGACGATATGGTCCGTACCGGCGGCGATCTGCGTCAGGTCAGCCGTCTTAACTTCGTCCGGAATGTTCGCAACGTCGATCTTATCCGTGATGCGGGTATGACCCCAAGTATAGATTTCGCCCTTGTTGTCAACGCCGATGCCGTAGGTATTGCCGGAGGAAATATCCTTGACGCCGTTGTCCAGCAGCGCCTTCGGCACATCCATCATGTTGCTGGAAGGCGGCAGGTTGGTCAGCGTGCTGTCCTGCTCGGAAAGGTCAAGCACCCAGATGTGCGGGCCGACCATAACGAATACGAAAATCGCAAGGAACACGATCAGACCGATCATCGCCAGCGGACGATGGGCAAAGTTTGAAACCATCGCACGCATGGGGGTCTGAATCTTCTCTTCTTCCTCCGTAGAAAGCTCGGGACGGCTTCCCAGGAAGCACCGCTTGAACCAGCGCACGAGGAAGAATTCTTTTTTCTTATCGCTCATTGTTCTTCCTCCTTACTTGTCCACGCGGACACGCGGATCGACCAGACCGTAGCTGATATCCATAATCAGCGAGCCGACCAGCGCAACGATGGTATAGAACATCTGAATCGCCAGAACCAGCTCAAAGTCGAGGTTGCTCAGACCCGCCCAGTAGAGCTTGCCCATGCCGTTCAGAGAGAACGTGTTCTCGATGATGACCGAGCCGGAGAAAATACTGATAAACCAGCCGATGATCGAGGTGATGATCGGCAGCAGCGCGTTGCGCCACGCGTGGGAGTAGATAACGACCTTCTCTTTAAGACCCTTGGCACGCGCCGTGCGAATGTAATCCATGCTCAGCGCGTCGATCATCGCGGAACGGACATAGCGGGTCATGCCGCCCAGAGAGGCGAACGTCATGACGATAGTCGGCAGAGCGATGTGGTAAAGCATATCCACAAACTCGTCCCACTTGGTCGCGTAAATCGCGCCCGCCGTCTTCGTGCCGGAAATCGGGAAGATGCGCCAGAGAACGCAGAAGAAGAACATGAAAATCAGCGCGATGATGTAAATCGGCAGGCTGTAACCCAGCATCGTCACGACCTGCACCGTGTTATCCACCTTTTTGCCCTTGTGAACGGCGCAGAAAATGCCCAGCGGAATGGTGATGCCCAGTGCCAGAATCGTGGAGAAAATATTGATGAAGATGGTATTCTTCATCGGGTCGGAGATGACCTTGATGACGTCCTGCTTGTAGAACTGGGAATAACCGAAGTTGCCCTGAAGCAGTCCGTTGAAATCCGAGTTGTCCCCGACATCCGGCCACAGACCCATCCAGCGCATATAGCGCACCACCAGCGGATCGTCAAGACCCATCTTCGCGCGCAGCTCCTGATACAACTGCTCATATTCCGCCGGCTTGAGGCTCTGCTTCTGCGCTTCCAGCTCGGCGCGGGCAGGGTCGGTCGGAATCAGGTTGTACAGCGAGTACATCAAAAACGAAACGATGAGAAACACAAGCGCCATATATCCGATACGCTTGGCAATATATTTGCCCATCTCATCCATCCTCTCTATTTGGTATTATCTTCGACGGTTCTCCTCTTCGCGGTTTCCGCCATGTATATGAAATTCATCCACAGGACAAGTGCTTTGCCCTTTGCGCCCCTCTTTGCACACCAAGGGCAGGGCGCTTGTCCTTATCAGGACGATTATTTTCAAAAATTAAAGAAAAAGGGGTCGGGCAGAACGCCCGCCCCCTGTTTTGCTTACGAAGCGAGATTACTCAGCAACGGTCGCGTAGAGAATCGCCTGCTGGAAATCCCAGAAGGAATCCTGAGTGTAGTTTTCGAGCCAATCCGGATAAACCGTGATGTAGATGTTGGAGTAGAGCGGAACCTGCGGGAGCAGCTCGTTCCAAAGCATCTCAAACGCCTTCCAGTAGGTCATGTACAGGGAGGTGTTTTCGGAATCCACGCCGTAAACCATGTTCATGGTGATGGCGTCCAGCGTCTCGTTGTACAGACGGTTCAGGTTGTAGCCCTGAGCGACCATCGCCGGATCGAGCGTCCACTCATAGGACTGGTCGAACGCCGGGTTGAAGTTGGTAGCCAGGTTGAACATGCCGTAGGTCGGGACGGCGTACTTGTCGCCCTGAGAAGCATCGCGGTAGTAGTAGTTGAGCAGCTCGGTGAAGGTCATCACGTTCTGGTTGATCTTCATGCCCGCGTTCGCGGTCTGCTCGCCCTGAGCCAGCATGACGTTGAGCAGCTCGGAAACCGGGTTGTTCTCGGAAGAAGACCATTCGATGATCAGCGGCATCAGGATGGTGCCGTCGGCGAGGGTCACGTTGTGCGCGTAGGTGCCGGCTTCAACCGGAGTAACCTTCTTGTAGCGGATTTCGCCGGAGCCATCGACATAGTCGCTGCCGTCGGCGTTGTAAACCCAGCCGTCAGCCTTCAGCTCTTCGACAGCCGCTTCCGGATCGTAGGAATACGGATTGAGGGTCGCTTCCAGCCACTCCTCAGCCTCCTGATACTGCCACAGACCCGTGCCATACATGCCGTTGACGACGCCGCCCCAGCCCTGGCAGAAGGTGTTCGCAAACTCGTTGCGGTCAAGCAGCAGCGCAACCGCGTGACGGACAGCCTCGAACTGAGTCGGTCCGAAGTCGCACTGGAAGTTCAGCATGCCGTAGCCGGCACGGTCGAACTGGACGTAGTCAAAGCCGCCTTCTTCGATGATATCCAGAGCAGTCATGATCTGGGTGCCGTCGGTGACGGTATCATAGAAGTTGAAAGCACCGGTCTTCAGAGCGTCAGCCCAAGTCGCGTCTTCGGTCTTGGTGACGACGATCTTTTCGATGCTCGGCTTCTGACCCTCGAAGTTGCCCGCGTAGTTCGGGTTGATGGTCAGGGTCGCCTGCAGGGAGCCCTTGTCAAACGCAACCAGGTT
>CAKTXP010000050.1 GCA_934631055.1 uncultured Clostridia bacterium
CTTACTTGCCGAAGTACCGCTTGAGCAGCCCCTCAAACGCCTTGCCGTGGCGGGCTTCGTCGCGCGCCATCTCATGCACGGTGTCGTGGATCGCGTCGAGGTTATGTGTATATGTTCAGCCTACGGCTGCCCATATACACTGACTTCCTGCTGCCAGCTTTGT
Source organism: uncultured Clostridia bacterium (assembly GCA_934631055.1). Taxonomy (GTDB): domain Bacteria; phylum Bacillota; class Clostridia; order Christensenellales; family Aristaeellaceae; genus Ventricola. The sequence goes on from CAKTXP010000050.1 coordinate 164, forward strand.
CCCCTCCTTTAGTTGCATTTGGTTTTCTATTTATGTTATAATTCTTTAAAGATACTTCTGCCATCCTCTCTATGAAAAGAGATTTAAGCAAGGAGAATTGATAAAATATGCTTTTTAAAAGTTATTCTCTAATTGTTGATGAACAGTATCCTGATTCTTCCCTATTAAATCAAATTGCAGCACATCGCATCCGAAGGTTGAATCGTAATGCCTATAGTTATCAATATAATATTCGTTTTGAAGAAAATCGCTTTCTCCTTCTTGCCATAGATGTTGATGATGGCAGATATTCTGAAACAGTATATGACCAGTCATCCGAAATAGAAAAGCCAAATCCTAAAAAACGTTATGAGCTTGAATATGCCGAACAATTTTTTGCTTGTTATGACTTGCAGATGAAAGAGCTTTATTTATCTAACCCTCAAAGAAAGCCCGCTATTAAACTTCTCTTTTCTGATTTTATTAATCCATCCTTAAAAGTATATATTAGGGAACGGCTCTCATCTATTGAAGAATTCTCATCTGTCGTCCAATCTATTAAAAAAATCAAATATACTCAAACGCGAAATCTAGTAAACATGAATCCAACAGGACTTTTTGCACAACGTTATGACCCATTAGGTGTAGAATTGCCGGATAAATTAACTTCTACATTAGAATACTCTACGGGTATCCATCCTCAAGCAGTAATTAATAGACTTCGTGATTTATTAAGCCCCCAGAGATCCAAAGAAATCGAATCCATTGAAATTCTCGGTACTGATGATGAAGGCTTTGAACAACTATTTAGTTTAGAAAAAATTATTAAAAACATTCCTATCCCTATAGAAGCAGACGAAAATGGGAAATACGATCCCGAACAAGTTTTTGCAATTTTGCTTTCTAAATTAAAGGAGCAGTAATTTATGTACCCAAAGCATCGGATTATATTGATTTTAATAAGTATCCTGGTCGGATTATCCAGCACTCTTTTGAAATTACAAATCGTTTCTATTTCTTCAGATGTAATAAGTGTTGTTTCTATTTCTTCTGCGCTTTATCTTGCAGCTTACGCGGGGATACAAGCAAGTACAAAGCTTCGTGATAACCTAAAAAAAATGGACCCAGTATTTACTCACAGAACAGAGCGTTATGTAATAAACAGTTATTTTAAGGTTGCATTAGTTCTCAATCTTATTACTATTATATTAATATGTGCAAGTAGAATGGTTTATGATCGAATTTTTAATTATAAATTTGAATCTAGCACTTATGTAGTTGATTTCTTGCTAAATTTACTTACAAAAAAACATAGTCAAGTTTACAGTATTCCAAACATTTGGTCTATTGTTGATTTTCTTCTTAATTTTTGTTCAACATCGCTTTTTACTGCAAATCTTATTCAAATGAGCTTTATTGGAGAATTTGTTGTAAATCGAATAGCTTTCGATAAATAATATATTCTATATACTCTAATTACAAGCATATACTTTTTAAAATTATGATATCAAAAACGCTATGTTTCAAAAGCGAAAGAGCCATTTACGTTCCTTCGCTTTTGTTATTTGTATCCAGCAATCTGTTAATCAGCCCCAAGAGCATCAGCAAATCGGGTTCGCTGAGCCGCTTCATGCCGCTGACCGCTTTTTGAATAAGTTCGGGGTTCTGCGTCTCTTCGTCAAAGAATTGTGCAGGGGTCAGCTCGAAATAATCACAGATAGCGAAAAACTCCTTGAGCGGCGGAAGCGCTTTGCCAGATGAAATATTATAGACATAGCCGCGGCTATGCCCCAAGTCATAACTCATCCGGTATTCCGAAACGCCTTTTTTCAGCCGAAGCGCAGTTATCCGTTCACGGACAAAATCCTCGTTCATCGCTATCACCTCTTGATTCAATGATAGCGGACTTTTTCTTGAAAACCGTCAAATATTCTTTGTCTAATTTCGTTGAATAGACATTTATTTTGTGTTATAATCTGGATAAACATCAAATAATTTTGACCATTGAAAGTGGAGGGAGCAAATATGTTTGATAACATCGGAGGAAAAATCAAAACACTGGCAAAAGTAACCTGTGCGCTGGGCATCGCCGCATCTATTCTTGGCGCATGCGTGATTTGGGGACAAAACAGTCGCTACAATTCAACGATATTTATAGGCATACTCGTGTTGGTATTAGGTTCTCTAGGCTCGTGGATTGGTTCATTCTTTACTTATGGATTTGGAGAACTGATTGAAAATTCAGAAATTCTCCATGCGGACAACTTAAAAATTCAATCGCTTTTAAATTCCCACCAGAATTTTTCTGAACAGAAAAAAGAGAGTTCTACGCCTTATAATACTATCGAAACAAAATAAGCGGAACAATCTACTTCTGTGGTTCCCACAGATGAAACCTATGAAGTTGAATCTACGATGGGTATGATTGTCTGTCCTGTTTGCGGAAAAATTCAAGAAGACGATAAGAAAACATGTTGGAATTGCGGTGCAAAAATTAAGGTGGTCTAAAAAATTGCAGAATACAACTCCAGACAAAATGAGAGCTGCTCCCATTCTCGGAAGCAGCCCTCATTTATTATATCATTATCTCACCCGCGTGCGCCAAAGTCTGATTTTCCGTCAAACTCCGGCGGAAATCACCGCAGGCTGTACCTGCTTACTCGCCAAAGTACCGCTTGAGCAGCCCCTCGAACGCCTTGCCGTGGCGGGCTTCGTCGCGCGCCATCTCATGCACGGTGTCGTGGATCGCGTCGAGATTATACTGCTTTGCCAGCTTCGCCAGCTCGACCTTGCCCTCGGTCGCGCCATTCTCAGCATCGACGCGCATCTCAAGGTTCTTCTTGGTGGAGTCGGTCACGACTTCGCCCAGCAGCTCGGCAAACTTCGCCGCATGCTCAGCCTCTTCGTAAGCCGCCTTCTCCCAGTACAGACCAATCTCCGGATAGCCCTCGCGGTGCGCGACGCGCGCCATCGCCAGATACATGCCGACCTCGCTGCACTCGCCCGCGAAGTTCGCGCGCAGACCGTCGATGATCTCCTGCGGGCATCCCTTGGCTACGCCGACCACATGCTCGGCAGCCCAGGCACGCTCACCCTTCTGCTCGACGAACTTGCTCGCCGGAACGCCGCACTGCGGGCACTTCTCAGGCGGGTTCTCGCCTTCCCAAACATAACCGCAAACCGTGCAAACCCACTTTTTCATCATCGTTTCCTCCTTAATTTTGATTTGTCGTTTCTTTGTTGAGCCGAGAAGACAGCTCTCGCTTATTCTTCCTCGGTTGACGCCTTTTCTTTCTCCAAACAGTCTCGGCAGACACCGTGTCCAGTCATTTCGCACCAGCTGACCCGATGCCCGAAGTGCTTTGCCGCCTCGGCAGCCATTCCGGTGAAGTCCGCTTCGATATCGTATATGTTTCCGCATCGTTCGCAGACGAAGTGCATGTGATTGGTGCGGATATATTCATATACAGCGCTCTTCTTTCCGACGGACAGCCTGCGTATCAGACCCATCTCCGTCAGGTGGTCGAGCGCGCGGTAGACCGTCGCCGTCCCGATGCCATCCAGACTTTCCAGAATCTCGTCGGCGGTCAGGTGGCAGCGCTTTTCCGAAAGGACGCCGAGAACCATTTTCGCCTGTGCGCTGATTCTCGCTTTCATCGTCTGCTCACTCCGTTTCTGAGAATCTGTATCATTATCATACACGACATTCGCGCCATTGTCAAGGGTTTTGAAAACATTTTTTGATAATTATTCTCATCTACTTTGTTCTGCAAAAAATGAGAATCGCTGCAAGCGCAATCACACACACCACGATAAACACATCAAGCACAGGCAGCGGAATGTTGATTCGGTCATAAATCTGCTCTTTCAAGTTCTTTTGCTGCTTGCTTTCCTTCACGATTTGATCAACCATGGCTTCATCAATTTTCTTTTTTGGTTCTTTTCCTTTATTCATAGCAAAATTCCTTTCTCAAATCCAAAAATCCGCCGCGCATGACACGCAGCGGATTTATAGTCGATTTTTTACTTCTTCGCCAGATACTTACGCAGGTCAAGCGCAACTGCAATGATGATAACCAAACCCTGCGCGATGTAGGTGTAGGAAGATTCGACACCGAGGAACTGAAGAACAATCTTCAGCACTTCGAACACCAGAACGCCGACAAGGATGCCCGGAATCGTACCAACGCCGCCGTTAACGGAAACGCCACCGATGGTGCAGCCTGCGATTGCTTCAAGTTCCCAGCCCTGCGCGGTGTTAACCGAGCATCCGCCGGACTTCGCGCAAACCAGGAAGCCCGTCAGACCGTACAGCGCGCCAGCCAGCATGTAGATCAAAATCTTGCTTCTGTTGACATTGATGCCCGCAACCTCAGCCGCGTTCTCATTGCCACCGATTGCGTACATATACTTGCCGTAACGAGTCTTATTATACAAGAACCACATGAACAGACCAATGAAAATCGCGATAATCGTCAGGTTGCTCAGCATGCGCGTGCCAACATAACCCGTCGCAAGACCCGTGTAGTCGCTGCGCAGACCACCAATCGGAATCGCACCCGTGTAGACAAGGCAGGCACCGTAAACCAGAGTCTGCATGCCCAGCGTCGCAATAAACGGCGGAACCTTGAGGAACGCGATGACCGAACCATTCACCGCACCGATGAGCGCACACAGTGCCACGACGATGAGCAGCACCACGAACAGCGGCATCTCCGGCATGCCCGGATAGAAACGCTGGTCGTAGTTGGCGCGCTGCATCAGAATACCGGAAAGGCACGCCGCAAGACCGGCAACACGACCAGCAGAAAGGTCAGTACCCTTGGTAATCAAGCAGCCGGAAACGCCGCAAGCAATGATGAAGCGAACGGCAGTGTTAGAAAGCAGGTTACGAATGTTGTTCGCAGAAAGGAAGTTCTTGTTCTGCGTGCTGACAAACACGGATGCGAGGAGGATCAGCACGATGATGATGTTCTCGGAAAGCCATTTGCCAATGGATTTCACGCTGAATTTCTTGTCCATAAATCAATTTCTCCTTTGAGTTATTCAGTCTGCGGCTGTCGGCTGCGTTTCAAACTGCGTTGCCAACGTCATGATATTCTGCTGGTTAGCTTCCTTGCCATCAATAAAGCCCGTGATTCTGCCGTCACACATGACCATGACACGATCGCTCATGCCGATAATCTCGCTCATTTCGGAAGAAATCATGATAATGCTCTTGCCTGCGCGGGCAAGCTCCTCGATGATGCAATAGATTTCGTACTTCGCGCCAACGTCAATACCGCGCGTCGGTTCGTCCAAAATCAAAACGTCCGGGTTATTAGCAAGCCAGCGTCCAATCAGCACTTTCTGCATGTTACCGCCGGAGAGAGACTGAATCTGCGTTTTGGAAGAAGGCGTCTTAATGTTCATCTTCTTCACATTGTCCTGAACAAGCTGCTCAATCTTCTTGTCGTTAATCACAATGCCCATGTCCAGATACTGGTCAAGGCTCGCAATGGAGATATTATCCGCAACGGAAAGCACACCCATAATGCCCGTCGCACGGCGGTCTTCCGTCAGCAGCGCAATACCATGCTTGATTGCGTCACGCGGGCGGGAAATTTTGATTTCCTCTCCCTTGAATTTGACCGTACCCGCGTTATGCGCACGAATGCCGAAGATACCTTCCATCAGCTCTGTACGCTGTGCGCCAACCAGACCCGCAACGCCGAGAATTTCACCCTTGCGCACATTGAATGTGCAATGGCGGAAAGAGCGCGGATTGATGGAGGTGAAATCATTCACCTCGAAAACCACTTCGCCCGGCACGTTATGGCGTTCTGGGAAGAGGTTGCTCAGCTCACGACCCACCATCTGCGTGATGATTTTGTCGGTGGTCAGCTCTTTCGCATCCCAAGTGCCGATATAATGACCGTCGCGCATAATCGTTACTTCATCGGAGATGCGCAGAATCTCATCCATCTTATGGCTGATATAGACAATCGAAACGCCCTCTGCCTTCAAATCCTCGATGATACGGAACAGTGCCTCAACCTCGTTAGCCGTCAAGGAAGAAGTCGGCTCGTCCAGAATCAGAACTTTGCAATCCGCCGAAACCGCCTTGGCGATTTCTACAGACTGCATCTGCGACACGGAAAGATCGCCCAAACGCTGCTTGGGGTTAAAGTTCATTCTGACCTTTTTCAGCAGTCGTTCGGTATCCGCGTACATTTTCTCATGGTCAATGACCGGAATGCAGCCCAAAAGCTTCTTCATCGGGTAACGACCGATGTAAATATTTTCAGCAACCGAACGCTCCGGCACAGGCTGAAGCTCCTGATGCACCATCGCGATGCCCATGTTCAGCGCCTGAAGCGGGTCGTTGATTTCAACCTTCTTGCCCTCGTAATAGATTTCGCCCTCATCCATCTTGTAAATGCCGAACATGCACTTCATCAAGGTGGATTTTCCCGCACCATTCTCGCCCATCAGCGCGTGTACCGTGCCGGGTCTGAGCTTGAGCTGCGCGTGATCGAGCGCCTTAACGCCCGGAAATTGTTTGACAACATCACGCATCTCAAGACGATATTCCGCCATGAACGTGTCCCCCTTTTGCTCATTAAAAAGGTGCATGCGCACGACGCGCACGCACCCTTTTGTTACCTTTTCAAGAATTACTTGGTGACCTTCACGTAGTCAACCCAGTAGTACTTCTCAAGGGTCTCGCCCTTAGCAGCCTTGAGGGCAGCGTCAGCGGCGGTGTGGCTCTGACCGATGTGGTCGTTCAGCACGGTGCCGGTAATCTTGCCTTCCTTAACCATTTCCTGCACTTCGTCCAGCGCGTCAACGCCAACGAGGTAGATGTCCTCGCCAACGGTGCGACCCGCGTCAACGATCGCCTGATAAGCGCCCAGCGCCATAGCGTCGTTGTTGCAGAAGATAACGTCAACATCGTTGCCGAACTGCGTCAGAGCAGTAGCAGCCAGTTCCTGACCCTTGGTCTGATCCCAGTCACCACGCTGCTTGTACAGTTCCTTGGTCTTCAGACCAGCATCTTCAAGAGCCTTGATGGAGAACTCGGTGCGGTACTTCGCATCAACGTTCTCCGGATCGCCCATGATCATGACATAATCGACAACGCCGTTGCCGTTGAAGTCGCCATGGTTCTCAGTCTCGGCAATGATTTCGCCCTGGAAGGTACCGGACTGACGAGCGTCGGCGCCAACGTAGCAAATCTTGTCGGACAGGTTCATGTCTTCAGCGCTCGGCTCACGGTTGATGAAAACAACCGGGATGCCAGCGGCGTCAGCCTTCTGGATGACGGTCGCAGCGGACGTGCTCTGCACGAGGTTGAGAATCATAACATCCACATTGTCAGCGATGAAGCCGTCAATCTGGTTAGTCTGCTCTGCCTGGTCGTTCTTGCCATCCATCACGGTGATGTTCTCAGCCGGGATGCCGCAGTCTTCGGTCAGGTAACGAACCAGCTCAGTACGATACAGCGTCATGAAGTTATCGGCAAACTGATAAATCGCGATGCCGATCTTCGGAGCAGCCTGCTCAGCGGTCGCCACGCCGCAAACCAGCACGACGAGCAGAGCCATGACCAACGCAAGGATCTTTTTCATGGGAAACACCTCTTCTTTTTATTTCAACGGGATTCCTCCCGCTGAGTAACGCAGCCGCGCCGACAGCACTTCTGAGATAAATCGACGATTTTGTGATTTATTTTTTATAGCTGTTGACGTTTGTATGTTTATTATAATCAACGTTTCAACAGATGTCAACGGCTTTTTTTGACCGGGTTGAATAGTTTTCTGCAGCCGCTTTCTGCTGGTTTACATAGAAACTATATCGACTTTCGGCGCAATATATGACTTTCTTTTACGACTGACTCATACAGTTTTATAGAGGGAGTAATTTTTTTCATACCCTGCTCTTCCTGCATTTTCCCGTAAAATAAACTTTTCCTTGCAAAGCCGGTGCGTATCGTTCATAATATCATGTGACACAGGAAGGAGATTATGACCATGTATTTAGCTGAAATCAAGCGCGACGACCGCTTTGAAGGCTATCTGATCGTTCGCTCTGCCGAGCAGCGCGCCAGCGCCAACGGCAAGAATTATCTGGATATGACCCTTGCCGATAAAACCGGCTCCATCAACGCCAAAATGTGGGACGGCACCGTCCAGCCTCCGCTGGCGGGCAGCATCGTCAAAGTCCGCGCGACGGGCAACGAGTTCAACGGGCGCATGCAGCTGCGCGTGGAAAAGATCCGCGCCGCCGAGAGCCGCGACGCGGTCGATATGTCCACGCTCATCCCCTGCGCTCCGCGCGACCCGCACGAAATGCTGGATGAGATCATCCATGCGGCGAATCATATCGCGGATAAAGACCTGCGGCTTATCACCTGTGAGCTGCTCAACCGCGCAGGCGATCAGCTGCTGACCTTTCCTGCCGCCAAGCAGATGCACCACGCCGAGCGCAGCGGTCTGCTCCACCACATGACCACCATGCTGCGTGCGGCAAACGCCATCATGAGCGTCTATCCCCAGCTCAATCCCAGCCTGCTGACGGCGGGCGTCATCGTCCATGACCTCGCCAAGATCAACGAGATGGATGCCGATACGCTCGGTCTGGTCTCCGATTACAGCGTAGACGGCAAGCTCCTTGGGCATATCGTCCGCGGCGTCGTCAACATCCAGCTCGCCGCCGAAAAGACGGAGGCTTCCCCTGCCAAAGCGTTGCTGCTTCAGCACATGGTGCTTTCTCACCACGGCATTCCGGATTACGGCAGCCCCATCGCGCCGAAATTTCCGGAAGCCGAAGTTCTCAACACCATCGACACGCTGGATGCCCGCCTGTTCGAGATGAACGAAGCCCTTTCCCGCGCGATTCCGGGCGGCTTCTCCGAAAAGGTCTGGGGGCTGGATAACCGCCAGCTCTACCGCATCCCTGAGGACGAAGTCGAAAGATAACGCGCACGGATCGATTTCCGGGCGATTTCTCGCGAGTTAAAAAACAGCCCTCTCCGTCACGGATGCGCCGTGACGGAGAGGGCTGTTTTACCTTATAGGAAATTGCATAAAGCTCGCTCGCGTGCGTAAAGCTTTGAATCTTTACGGACTATGGCGGAAATGCAGGCGGGCTCAGCCCGCTTTTTTACCTTATAGGAAATTGCATAAAGCTTGCTCGCGTGCATAAAGCTTTGAATCTTTACGGACTGTGGCGGAAATGCAGGCGGGCTCAGCCCGCTTTACTTTTCCGCCTGTTCCAGCGCTTTTGCGCCCAGCAGCAGCGCGCCGATGACGCCCGAATTGACGCCCAGCGCCGGCGGGACGATATAGCTGTCGATGCCTTCCGGCGTGATGCTCGAAGAGGATACATAGCCGTTGAGCAGCGCAAGCACCTGCCTGCGGATCTTCGGGAACAGATGCGCCTGCTGCATGACGCCGCCGCCCAGCACGATGCGCTCCGGCGAGACCGTCACGATCATATTCACGCACATCTGCGCCAGATACGTCGCCTCCATCTCCCACGCGGGATGATCCGGCGTCATCAGCTTCGCCGAAAGTCCCCAGCGCTTTTCGATAGCCGGACCGCTTGCCAGTCCTTCCAGACAATGCCTGTGGAACGGGCATACACCGTCGGGCATGGAATCGCCCTCCAGCGGCGCAAGGAGCATATGCCCCATCTCCGGATGGACAAGCCCATGCACCATTTTGCCGTCGATGACCAGTCCGCCGCCGATGCCCGTGCCGACCGTCACATACAGCAGGCTGGAAAGCCCCTTGCCCGCGCCCATTGTCTGTTCCGCCAGCGCCGCGGCGTTCACGTCCGTGTCGATGCCCGTCGGCACATTCAGCGCCTTTTGGAGCGTCTCCATCAGCGGATAGTCGATCCATTCCGTCTTAGGCGTCTTGGTGATCGCGCCGTAAGTCGGCGAATCCGGATTCAGATCGAGCGGACCGAACGAACCGATGCCCAGCGCCTTTACATCAAATTTGCCGATAAAATCCACGATCTGCGGAATGGTCACGTCCGGCGTCAGGGTCGGGAAACTGGCTCGCTGCAATACGCCGCCCTCCGGATTGCCGATCGAACAGACCATTTTGGTTCCGCCCGCTTCCAGTGCGCCAATGAGCATCGCTTTTCCTCCTTTTCCACGCGCCGCATGATTTGTCTTTTTTCCGTCCATCCTGTGAAGAGCGGAATGCGCGCGGCTTTTATGTGTCCATGATACGCTAACGCCGCATGCCTGTCAATGAGATTTGCAGAAATGTTCGCTTTTATATCTTTTTTACAGATAAGCATTAAGCAGGCTAAAACCGGCGCGAAGCGAAGATGGGGTTTGGGATTGGAGTCACGCGCCCGCTGTGCGGGATTCAGCGTGACGGAAATCGGAAATCGTAAGAAATGCTCTGCATTTCTATACGAGTTTCCCGGGTCGGCAGCCCAGCAATATCTTTTAGTAAAAGGAGGACAGCCATGCCGCACCCGCTCACAGAGAAGGAAACCTGGCTCGCGGGCGACGTTCGCCGCCTGACGCTGAAGATCGCCGCGCCGAGCGTCGCCGCCATGGTCGCATCTTCCCTTTGCAGCCTGCTCGAAGCGCTGATCTTAGGCAAAAGCGACGCCCGGCTTTCCGCCGCCATCGGCGCATGCTTTGCCCTGCTCTCCTTGGAGCAGACCGTCGGCTTTACGCTCGGCATGGGCGCGGGCAGCTCCGTCAGCCGCTGTCTGGGCTGCGGAGACGATGAACGCGCCATCCGTTCTGCATCCGTCGGTTTTTTCGCCGCGCTGGTCGTCTCCTGCGTCTTTCTCGTTATCGGTCTGTTCTTCGCCGCGCCTGCGCTGTCTCTGCTCGGCGCGTCGCCCGACGCTTCCAGCGCAGTCTATGCGCGTTACGTCTGCCTGTGCGCGCCGATGCTGTGCGGTTCGCTGACGCTCAGCAGCCTTCTGCGCGCGCAGGGAAAGACCCTGCCCAATATGACTGCCTACGCCGTCGGTTCGATTTTGGGTGCGGCGCTGCTCTATCTCTTCTGCATGCGTCTGAATCTCGGCGTGCATGGCGCAGGCGCCGCCATGCTCATCCGAGAAGGCGCGATTTTCGCGCTTCTCTTTCTTTCGCTCTACCGCGATGCGTCGCTCATCCGTCCCCATCTGCGACGCGCCATGCCGAGCCTTTCGGTCTGTCGGGAGATCATGCGTTCCGGTCTGCCGTCCCTCCTTCGTCAGGGAACGACGAGCATTTCTGCCGTCCTGCTCAGCCGGATCTGCGCAGGCTTTGGCGCGCATGCGCTGGCGGGCATGGGGCTTGCCGTCCGCACCTGTACGCTCTATTCTTCTGCGCTCATCGGATTCGGTCAGGGCTTTCAGCCCGTCTGCGGCGTCAATTTCGGCGCAGGCAGGCTCGACCGCTGTAAAACCGCTTACCTCTTCTGCCAGAAAGCCGCTTTCGGCGCGACGGTCATTCTGAGCGCCGCCGCGTTCCTCGCCGCCCCTGCTCTGACGACGCGCTTCGCTCCAAACGCCGAGACCGCTTCCTTCGCCGCTTCGGCTCTGCGTGCGCAAGGCGTCGTCTTTTTCGCGCAAAGCGCCGTCGTCCTGATGACCATGCTCACGCAGGCGCTGGGCATGACCGTCCGCTCCTCCTTTGTCGCGACCAGTCGTCAGGGGCTGTTCTTCATTCCGCTCCTGCTCATCCTGCCGCGCCTGTTCGGACAGCAGGGCTTAATCTTCTGCCAGAGCGCCAGCGATCTGGCTGCTCTCGCGTTCTCTTTCGCACTGACAAGGGGGATATTCAAAAAGCCCTCTCCGGCTCTTCGAGCCACCTCTCCAAAAAGGGAGGCAAGATAAGCAGGCAGCCCAAAGCCTGCAAATATCTTGGCTCTCCCTCCGGGAGAGCTGTCGCGAAGTGACTGAGAGGGCTGAACTTACAGATTCCTCGTCCGCACCGTCCGGATATTCGGATATTCGGACAGCGTGCCAATGAGATCGACATAGCTCATCTTAGAGGGCATGGTCAGCGTGTACAGATTGGTGTACAGATTTCCCTCCGGCCGGCTTTCCGCGTGGAAATCGACGTCCAGCACGGTCACGCCCAGATTCATAAAGTATTCGTTGAGGAACGCCAGCGTCTGCGTGCGGTGAATGAACTGCACCTCCAGCCGCTTGAGCGTATTGACGTGAACGATGCGCTGCATCAGTTTCAGAACGACCAGCACGATCGCGCCTGCCGCCAGCGCCATAACGATATAGCCCGATCCGACTGCCAGCCCGATGCACGCCGTACACCAGAGGGAAGCCGCCGTCGTCAAGCCGGATATCTTATGGTCGCTCATGAATATGGTTCCCGCGCCCAAAAAGCCGACGCCCGACACGACCGACGTCGTGATGCGCCCCATGCTGACGCCGATGGACGCGTTGCCCAGCGCGACCGCATCCGCGATAGACTGGCACTCGATCATAGAGACCAGCGCCGCGCCCACGCAGACCAGCACATGCGTGCGCATACCGGCAGGGCGGTTCTTAATCTCGCGGTCAATGCCGATGATCGCGCCGATCAGCACCGCCACGCCGATACGCAGCAGCACCGCGCCGATAGAGAGCGGCTGACCGAATGCCCCAAACCCTTTTAGAAGATCTGCCAATATTCCTCACCTCGTTCAACGTTAAATATACGTTAAATTCAGATTGATTCATTATACCGTATCGCCCATCTCCACGCAAGCGTCCGCCGCACTTTTTTCATTGACAGCTCCATTTTCCCGCCTTATACTGACGTAAAGAAAGACGATGAGGGCTCTGCCCTCAAACTCCCGGCAGGGAATTGAATTCCCTGCACCCTTCATTACGCTATCGCTGCGCGATAGCTGAAGATAAATCAAATTCCCCCTGTTTTTCCGCCGCTTCGTAGTGGTTTAAATCTGTTTATTATATCATCCATTTATCGCAAAGCGATAAATGAAGTGGGAAATCCAAGAACCTCAGGTTCTTGGTGGG
>CAKTXP010000051.1 GCA_934631055.1 uncultured Clostridia bacterium
GTTTTAATCATCTTAAACATACGACGCGCATGCGCGTCGTACACCCAAGCCTATTTATACCTGCGCGAAGCGAAGAAAGGGTGCAGGGAACAATGTTCCCTGCCGGGGCTTGGGGCAGCGCCCCAAACGTTTCCTTCCTTTTAATCGTGATTAACCAAGCCCATGTCCAGATCGAGCCGAACCTCGCCGGAGCGCATGTGAATGATGTCGCTCATGCCTGTCTGCGGGTCAAGGTCGCTGTCAATCTCGCCCAGCGGCGCGCCGAATCGCATCGTCAGCGCGTCGCCCGTCTCTGCGTCCAGCCTGAGTACATAGTCGCCCGGGCGCAGATTTCTGAAGTGATAGTAGCCGTACTCGTCGCTGACGGTCGTCGCCGTCGGGGTCATGTTGCCCGCGTCGTCTACGCTCAGCAGCGTGATGCTCACGCCCTCCAGCGCCGGCTCGCGGTAATCCTGTAAGCCGTTGGCGTTGCTGTCCAGCCAGACCGTGTCGCCGATCTCGCAGGCTTCAATTGTGCCGACGTTCATCGACAGCTTCTTCTCGCCGGAAGCGAGCGTAAAGCTTTCGGTCGCTGACGTGTTTCCGTTCGTCGGCGCGACGCACGAACCGCCCTCTTCATCCGTCTGGTCGGCAAAAAGCTCGCCGCCCGGCAGCGTGAAGCGCACCGCGTATACGCCGCTTCGGATGAGTTTAAAGCTGTATTGCCCGTCGTCGCCGACCGTCTGCTTCATCACAACATGCCCGTTTTCATCCAGCAGCGCCGCCTCAACGCCCGTCATCGCCGGTTCGTCCGCGTCCATGCGTCCGTCCGCGTTGCTGTCCTGCCATGCGCGTCCCGCAACCGTCGCCGTATGAACGGCTTCAACGGTCGTCAGCGTTACCTGTTCGCCCATGGCGAGGGTGAACGCCGGGGTCTGTCCCTCCTGCGCGTCCGCGTTCGCCAGTTCGAGCGCCGCGTCCTCTGCAAAAAGCGTGTCCTCCGGCAGGGCGATACGCACACTGTATTCGCCCGGACGCAACTGCGTTATGGCAAAGCCGCCGTCCGCCGTCGTCTGCGCGTTCGCAACGACCGTGCCGCCCTGCGTCAGCGTGACGGTCGCGCCGCCAAGCCCCGTTCCTTCCGCCATGACGCTTCCAGATACGCCTGCCGCCGTGATCGCGCCGATATCGAGGTTCTCGCGTCCTTCGCCCATTGCAAGGGTGAAGCGTGTGGTCTGCGCGGCGCTGTCGTCCGTCTGACCGATGGCGCTGTCGCCCTCGCGGGTGAACATCATGCCTTTCGGCAGCGTCACGCGGACGGTATAGTCGCCTGTGCGCACGAAGTCGATTTCATATGCGCCTACCTCGTCGGTCGTCGCGCTGACCGCCGTCGTGCCATCCGCCGCAAGCAGTTCGATGACCGCGCCGGATACGCCGCTTTCATCTTCCTGCCGCGCGCCGTCGTATCGGCTGTCCTGCCAGACCGTGCCGGCAATCCTGCCGACGCCGACCACGCCGACGTCCAGATCCGTGTTGTTTTCGCCGCTGACGATATCCAGCTCATCCGTCTGCGCGGTCAGGCTGTCCGCCGCAGGCACGACGCTGACTCGGCGCGTGCCGCTTGCGTTCTTCGCAAAGGCATAGCCGTCGGGCAGCGTAAACGAGATCTCCGCCTGACCGGGCATCACGCCGTCAAAGCGATACGCGCCGTTCTCGTCGGTCGTCATTTCATAGGTCTTTCCCGCGTCGTATCCGCTGAGCATCGTCAGCACGGCGCGGACGCCCTGCATGCCGCTGTCGCCGCTCTGCCTGCGTCCGTCGTCGTCCCTGTCATACCAGACTACGCCGCCGACCGTCGCGGGCATCAGCACGCCGATGTTCACATCGGAGATCGTCTCTCCCATCGCCAGTTCGCCCAGGTCGATGACGGTCGTCGGCTCATCCTGTCTCTCCGCCGCAGAATCCATGCCGCCGACTGTGTAGACATAACCATCGACCAGCGTGACGCGCAGGCTGTATCGCCCCGGCATCAGCTTGTCAAACGTAAATTCGCCGTTCCGGATGGTCTGCGTCGCCGCAACCTCCGTTCCGTCTGCATCCAGCAGCGCAACCGCCGCCCCGCGCAGTCCGTCCTCCGATTCCTCCATCCATCCGTCGTACTGCTCGTCAAGCCAGATACGTCCGGAGACAGTTCCCTGCGTCAGCAGCCCGAACCGAACGCCGTCTACCTTCACGCCGCCCAGCAGCGTGAACGCTGCGGAATAGCCGCGGTCGTCCTTCGTGCTTTCAAGCGGAAGCGCGCTGTCCTGCGCCGATGCGGAAAAGACATAGCCTTCCGGCGCGTCCACGCGGAGCTTGTAGTCGCCCGGCTGTATGCGCGTAAAGGTGAATCGTCCGTTCTCGTCCGTCGTGGCGGTGTCGAGAATGGTTCGCCCCGCGCCGTTCATCAGCTGAACGGTCACACCCGCGAGCGTCTTTTCCTGCGCGTCTCGCGCGCCGTCGCCGTTGCTGTCCTCCCAGATCTCGCCGCTCATCTGTCCCAGCCGCACGACGCCCGCGTTGACCTCTGTCAGCGCTTCGCCGCCGGTCACAGTCAGCGTCCGCGTCGTCGAGACGCCGCCTTCGCTCGGCTGAACGCCGCCCTTCGCCATGCTGCGTTCCGTACCGGAGAATACGCAGTCGTCGTCATGCGCCGTAAAGCGCACGCGGTAGCGTCCGGGCGCGACGCCTTCAAAGACATAGCTTCCGTCCTCCTCAGGCTGCATCGCGGCGACAACCGCGTCGGAAGCATCCAGCAGCTCGACAGTCACATCCGTGCAATAGCTTTCTTCTGCGCCAAAGCTGGCGTTCGCGTCGTCGTCATAGTAGGCCATGCCAGCGACCGAGCCGGAGAGCATCGCGCCGATATACATCCTTACGCCGTTCTGCCCCATCGTCAGGGTAAACGGTTCGCTCCTGCCGCTGGATACCGCGCTCTGCGGCACGCTGCTGACCGGATAGTTCGTCGTCGAAGCGTCCACGTTTTTCGTCGCGCGCCACTGTCCGGGGAGTTGATAGGCGATGACATATTCGCCCGGGCTGACGCCCGCAAAGGTCACGTTGCCCTCGGCGTCCGTCTTATAGGTGACAGACTCGGCGTCCTCGCCGCCTTCAAGGCGGATGAGCGTCACGCTGATGCCTTCAAAGCCCTCTTCATACGTTCCCTTCTGCCCATCGACCTGTGTGTCTTTGAATACATTGACCGTCAGCTGTGCCGGAATGGTGACGCCCGCGTCGATCGCATCCAGACTTTCGCCGGTCGCCAATTCAAAGCTCTGCGTACTGCCGCTCTGAGCGACCGCGCCGTATACCGCGGAATCCTCGCCGAAGCGTGTGAACGCCCAATCGCCGTCCAACTTGAACAGCACGCTGTATGTGCCCGTCGTTAAATCGCCGAAGCGATAGGCGCCCGTTTCATCCGTCACCGTCTCCGCGACGCTGTCCGTATGTCCGTCCTCCGCCCTGAGCAGCGTCACGCGCACGCCCGCAAGCGTCTGCGCGCCGCCGTCGATGACGCCGTCTCCGTCGTCGTCGATGCGCACCCTGCCGCTGATCTGAGCCGCGCGGCAGATCGTCAGCTCTCCAAAGTCGATAGAATCTCCCTGCGAAATGGAGACTTGCTTCACGATAACGCCGTCTTCCGCCGCGTCGCAGAGATAATCCGCCGGAAGGTTCAGCCTGACCTCGTATTCGCCCGGAAGGATGCCGGTGAAGCTGAATCCGCCGAGATCGTCGGTCAACGCCACAGTCGGCTCGTCCTCGTTTTCGCGGAACATCTCGACGTTCAGCCCGCCGAATCCATCCAGCGAGCCATCCGCCAGCAGTTCCTGAATCAAACCGGTGACGCTTCCCGCGTAGATGCATCCCGCGTTGACGATGTAATCCGAATGGTCGCCGTCGATGACCAGCGTATCGCTTACCCCATAGCACGCGTCGCGCACGCCGCTCTTCACATGGTCGGAATAGAGTTCTCCGCTGGAAAAGATGACGTTTTCCCCTGCGTTGAACTGCACTTCATATTCGCCGCTGGGCAGGGACGAAAACTCATACCGACCATCCGCACCCGTCCTCATGCTGGCAACCGCTTCGCCGGACTTGGCAAGCAGCGTCACGGTCAGTCCCGCATAGCGCGAGGATTCGCCCGGATCCATCAAGCCGTTGGCATTGCCGTCCATGAACGCAACGCCGCTGATCTTGCCGTCCACTCCGGCGGACGCTGACGCAAACGCGCCGCTTCCTTCAATGGTGAAGTCTTCCGCGTCCTCCGCGCTGCGGTTCATGACCTGTTCTTCCTCGCCGAACGCCGTCGTATAGGTCAGGCTTCCGGTGAACGCGGTCTGCACATGCAGCGTCGCCTCGCCTTCCTCGTCCGTCCGAACGTTCAGGGTGACCTGTCCCGGCGCAAAGCCGCCCGCGGCGATCTCTTCACCGGTCTGCGCATTCAGATAGGTGATGCGCACCGCGTTGATATCGTCCTGAACATCCGCCAGACTGACGGCGGTCGGACCGGTCAATACATCCGTCACGATGGCGGAGGATGGACGCCATCCGCCGCCCGCAAGGCTGTATTCGATTCTCGCGCGATAGCTTCCGCCCTGCGCGTCCGTCGGACTGGTCAGCACCACGGACGCCACTGTCGCGCGCGCGCCGCTCTCTTCCGCTATATGGATCTCTGCGCGCGGCTGAATGAGCGTTTCTCCGCTCCCCGTCGCGCCCATGTCTACAGTCAGCAGGGTCAGCCCCTGCTGCTGGGCGGTGTAGACGTCGCGGATCATGCCGTCGATGGCTTCGCTTTCGGGTATCGCCATGCAGACCATCTCGACCTGCGCCATGCTGCCGCCCTGCGTCAGATACGGCGGCACATCCAGCGTCGTTTCCGCGTTTTCGCTGAGCGCATAGCCATCCGCCGCCTGCGTTTGGCGAAGCGTATAGGTTCCGACCGGTATCGCCATCGGATTGCGATATGCTTCTTCTCCCATCGTGAAGGACAGCACGACGTCTCCCCTGGCGTCCAGAAGCTCAAACGCGCCGCCGCTGACATGTCCGCCCGTCGCCGCGTCCCGCTGTTCCAGCGAGATGAAGCCGCGGTCGCTGGATACCGCGCATTCGATCGTGCGCGCTTCTCCCGCGGTCAGGGTCACTTCATAAATCTGCTCCTCTCCCGCGAAGCCCGCCGCCTCGCTCAGCTCTTTGATATAGTAAGTCGTGCCTTCCAGCGTCGCCGGAAGCTTGGCGCTGATATTCTTTTTTCCATCCGGCGCGGCGTTCGCCCAGACGGTCATCTGATTCGACGCGGACGGATACGGAACGAGCTGTCCATCTTCCATCGTGTAAATGCCGTACTCGCCCGTCAGCGGGACGATATAGGTCTGAAGCTGGTCGTTGAACGTCAATCCCGTCTTGGATACCGTCAGCACCGCGTATTCCTCCAGCGGGACAGCCGCCTGCACCGCTTCGCCGCCGATCACGCTGACCGTCTGCTCCGAGGCAAGCCTGTATCCCTCCGGCATCTGTGTCTGACGCAGGACGTACGTTCCCGCCGTCAAGCCGCCGATATAGAATGCGCCGTCCGCCATGGACAGGCTCTGCGTCTGCCCGCTTGCGGAGACCAGTTCAAAGCGCACCTGCGCCATCTGCTCATCCGTCAATTCCCCGCCAGTCAGCGTCACGCGGACGCCGCCGAGCGCATCCATGCAGACCAGCGATATCTCTTCGCTCTGGGTGTTTTCAGAAGTAAAGCGTACCGCCTGCGGCGCGGAAACGCCCTGCTCGGTCGTCTGTACCTGCGCGGCGTATTCTCCCGGCGCAAGAGATACCTCGCACGCGCCGTTTTCGTCCGTTTCCAGCGTCACGCCGATATCGTTCATGCGTTGTCCGCCGTTTTCCAGCTTGTAAATGCGGATTGCCGCGCCTGCAAGCGGAGAGGTCTGCGCGCCTCCGTTCGCGTCAAGGCTCTGCAATCCGACCGTAAACGTCGTTTTGCCATAGCTTTCGTGGATGACGCGCACGTCCGCCGCTTCTCCCGCGATTGCTTCCGCGACAGTCTCCGCCGAGACGTCGCAGCCCTGCGGCGCGGTCTGGGTCGTGATGAGCGCGGTTCCCGCCGCCATCTCCGGCGTCACCGCCAGACCGTTTTCATCCGCCGTGACCGTGTATACATGCCCCGTCGAATCCGTCACCCGATAAACGCTGCCGACAACCGCCGCGCCGTTCTCGTCCTCGCTGTGGAGCGTCAGCCGCGCCTTGTCGGATACAAAAACGATCGTCTCCGCGTCGGTCGGCAGGTCGAACGCTTGGGAATCGCGCGCCACGCCAAGCCTTACGGCGTCTTTTTCCGACAGCCGCAGGACATAGCTTCCGCTCAACGCTTCAAGGCTCAAGCTTCCCTGTTCGCCGCTCAAGCCGCTGACTGCGACACGCCCGTCGTCCGCATCCACCAAATCAAAGCGGGCTTCGTCCGTCAGCGCAGTCTCTCTCTTTTCGCCGTCATCGTCCACATCGTTTCGCACGAGCGCAAACGTCTGCTTTTCTACCGTCAGGAATTCGATCTGCACATCCGCCGCCTGACCCGCCGCAACAGAAACGACGATATCGGCTGGGTCTGCCGCGTTCTGCGCACCGCAGACGACCTGCCCCAGCTGCGTATCTTCCGGCAGGATCAGGTTCTCGATATGATATTCGCCGACTGGAAGCGCGTCGCTGATCGCCAGCCCTTCCGCGTCGAACGCATACGGGCCATAGCTTTCGCCCGTCATGCTCTTCAAACTAACCGAGCCGCCGGAGACCGCGTGCCTGCTCAATCCATGCAGAAGGACGCGCCCCTCGTTCTGCGCGGCGGCGATCTCGACCTGCGTCGTTTCGCCGCTTCGGACGATGAGCTGTCCCTGCGTAAACGGCAGTGCGACGTCGCCGCTTCCCTCATAAGCGAGTTCCACATCATACGTTCCCGGAAGCAGCGCCGCCTGCGCCTGTCCGTCGCCGTCCGTCGTCAGCGCGCTCTGCCCCGCGATATCCATGCGGATATCTTCCAGCGGGCGCGTCTGCGTTTCGCCCTGCGCATCGACAAACGTGAGCGCCGCCGCGAGCTGAACCATGCCCGTCGCCGGATGCTCAAAGACGATATTCGTTCTGGAAGCCAGCGCGACCGTCGTCCGGATGCCGCCCTCCTCCGCGTCGCCGCCGGTAAAGCCCGTCGCGGCATAGACGCCCTGCGGCAGCTTCGTTTCCGTGATGAAATACGCCTGCTCAGCGTCCGCGTAGAGCGTCGCCATGCCGTTTTCGTCGGTCACGAGCTGGGTGCTGTCGCCGTCCTCCTCCGTTGCGGTGAGCGTAACGCCGGCGATGGGCGCGCCGAGCGCATCCCGCACCGCGATGACCAGCTCGCCCTGCGCTTCGTTCTGCACGACGATTTCGCCGCCTGTCACAGGAATGAGCGCTTCTTTATCGAACGCATAGCCGTCCGGCGCGCTCTCCTGGCGCAGATAGAACTCCGTTCCCTGCGGCAGAGTGAAACGCGTCTCGCCCTCGCCCGTGCGGATACGCATCGGCTCGCTGGGATACAATGGGTTCGCCCATGGCGTCAGCTTCCCCTCGCTGGAATAGACGTAGACGCCGAATTCCGCGCCGGAAAGCGCTTCTACCGTCTCCTTTTCCCCGTTCTCGCCGCAGCGCACGCCGTCCACGCGCAGGCTGATCGTGCCTACGCTCCCCGGATCGGACATCGCTGGTACATAAATATAGTCGCCAAGGCGTTTCTCCTCCGCGACTGCCGCTGCGTTCCATTCAAGCATCGTCAGCGCGCACAGCAGCGCGCCGGCTTTGATAATCTGCTTCAAGATGATATCCCTCCGCCTGCGGGGAAACGCTTTCCCCCAGCTTTCGACAGCATAAACATAGTCAACTAATTGATTCATTTTAATCCATCCGGCGTATCTTGTCAAGAAAGGCGAATTGTGCTATGCTTTTATCCAGAAAAATGGAGGCATACCATGCAGAAAACCTATACGGAAACCTTTACCGTCCGCGCGACCGACTGCGATCTCCACGGACGCATGCGCCTTGACGCGCTCTTTATCGCCATGCAGGAGGGCGGCGAGCGCCATGCCCTCTCGCTCGGCGCAGGCTATGCCGCGATGCAGGATCGCGGTCTGTTCTTCGCCCTTGCCCGTATCCATGTCAGCACCCTGCGCGCGCCGCGTCAGGGCGAGACTGTCGTCCATACGACATGGCCCGGCGAAATGAATCGTTTCTTCTGCCCGCGCTATCACGTCTTTTCCCTTCAGGATGGAACGCCCCTCGCCGCCGCGGGCGCGCTCTGGGTCATGCTCGATACGCGCCAGCGCCGCATCGTCAGCCCGCAAAAGGTCGATCTCGGCTTTCCGGATAACAGCGACCTGCCCGCGCCCATCGACCTGCCAACGCGCCTGCCCTCGCTCAAGAGCGACGCGCCCCGCATGTTCAGCCGCACGCCCATGTATTCCGATTTTGACGTCAATGGTCACGTCAATAATACCAAATATATCGCGTGGCTCTGCGACGCGCTCGGATTGGAAGCGTTCGACGGCGCGTATATCGGCGACCTCGTCGCGGGCTATGAAAAGGAGATCCGCGCGCATGACCCGCTCAAGCTGACTCTCGCCCGCGAGGGGGATTCCTTCTCCTTCCAGATCGCATCCGAAGCGGGAGAAAAGCATTTCGTTGCCGGCGGCATGCTCCGCCCGGAGGTGTGATATGAACGATATCCTGCGTGCCATGCGTGAACGCGCGCTCATCGACCCGTCCTTCCGTCGGGCTGTCCTCGCGACCGCTGAAAGCGCCGACCCGCTCGCCGCGCTCTGCGACGTCGCCCAGCAGAAAGGCTTTGATTTGACGCTGGCAGATATCATCTCCGATGGCGAAGAGTTTTCCTGTAATCAGACAAAATCGACGAATGGCGGGAATCCCATGCCCTATGATTGCTTTGATGATTCCTATGATATGTTCATCCTGTCTCTGAAGTAATCAGTCTGTTCAAACCGCCGCGAAGCGAAGAAAGGGTGCAGGGAACAAGGTTCCCTGCTGGGGAATCGGAACCGTGCGCCCGCTGTGCGGGATTCAGCACGGTGGAGATTGGAAATCGTAGGGAGCATTTATGCGTTCGCATAGCGGGCGCGTCTGCCGCAGGCAGAGGACAGCGCCTCCATACGAGTTTCCCGGACTTGGAGCAAAGCCCCATCGTCCCCCTGAAAATCATCATAAAAATGTAGTTTCAGAGTAGAATGCGGAGCATTCTGCAATTGAAACGGCGGCGTTCTGAAACAGCCTGTTTTCAGGCGCAAAAACACAAACAAAAACCACCGCTTTGATGCTTGAAAACATCGGAGTGGTGGTTTTGTTATGACGTGAGCGAAAAGTCACCGTCAGGCAACGCCTTGCTGCCTGACTATTTTTTACGGCTTCGCGTTGGAAGAACGATGGGGCTGCCGCCCCAATCCCCGCTTGGGGATTTCATCCCCAAACCCCATCTTCGCTTCGCGGCGGCTTGAATTACTCGTTTCCCGCAATCAGCGCGCGCATCTCGTCCACGCTGTCATATTCGTACACATAATAACTCCATGCAACCATTTCGCCGACCAAGTGTTCCGGATTTAACAGCGGCGAATCAACCTTATTCTGCTCTTCATCGACGAGCAGGAAAACTCTGCCCTCCGGATCGCGGGTCTGATGGTCTTTGGATTGAAGGATATCGTGCAGAACCAGATTCATCCATGCGTTGCGCCGCCCGTCCTCAAGAACCCACATCTCGATCTGCCCGTCGCTGGCTTCCGTCAGCGTATTGGCGTTCCAGAATGTCGCATATCCCTGCGTATAGCCGCGCTCCAGCAGCCAATCCGCCGTCATTTCGTAATTCACGCGTCCAATCGTATAGTCATACCGCAGGACGTTCTGCGCCTGAAACGCAAAGCAAAACGTGACCAGCGCCAGCGCGCAGGTTCTCAGCATCGCATTCTTGCAGGGTTCCGTTTCCAGCCACGCGAACATCGCCGCAATCAGCAGGATGGTTCCAATGAGGAAATACCGCGTAATGATCTGATTGAGCAGGATGTTCAGCGCCATGCCCAGCGCGATGGCGACAACCGACGTCACCGCAAGGATCCGAACCTCTGAACCTATATCCTTCCAGCGCATCAGCAATCGAACCAGCGCAAACAGCATCAGCACAAAAAGTCCGAGCGTGACGAGCGCCGCAATACCGCCGAGCGAGAAGAACGCTTTGCCCGTTCTGTATCCCAGGTCGCGAATCATGCCGCTGATCTGATGCAGGACGTCGGAGAGTTCAAACTGTCCGACCGTCATATCCGCATAGGTAAAATACTGGTACTTTTTCGGCAGAACGACTTCGTTCACCAGAAAACCCGCCGCGGAAAACGCCGCGATGCCCAGACACGCGCCGAACATCCGGATCGGCGGCTCATGCGCAACGGCGGAGAAACGCTCTTCCTTCTTCGCTTCCCATGCCGCAAGCAGCGCGGCGGCGGCAATCAGCGGCGCAATGAACATCGTCATCATCCGCACGCCGCCCAATCCGCTGACCAGCGCCAGCAGACACAGGAGCGCAAACTGAGCCTTTCCGCTTTCCATTCCCCGCCTGCCGAAATCGCAAAGCAGTCCCAGCATGATAAAGGCAATGGAAAGATGAAGCGCATAATAGCATCCGAATACGACAATATAAGCATACGTTCCGCTGAACGGCAGCGCAAGCACAGTCGCAAACCACGGCGCGCTTTTTTTAAGTTCCAGCCTGCGCATCATGAACAGGCTCGACAGGATGACGATGAGCAGTACGATGCCCATCGCAAACGTCCGCGCCATATGCCATGACGTAAACAGCTTCAGCCCCATCTGATACAGCGGAACCGGACTGATGATGCGCAGCTCCGTCGAATACAGCCAGTTTTCGGAAAGGAACTTTCCTTCCTCGTTGAGCTGCTGGGCGAGAATCATTTCGCTCGCGTCGTCCGCGTTGATGTTGTGCGCTCCGTACAGCGCGAAGAACACCACCGACAACACATATGCCGCCGCCATCAGCGCATATGGAAGCGCGCGCGTGATCTTCTTTCGTAACGTCATGTTTCTTCCCCTAATCAGTTACTCGGGCGTTCCGGCGCGTTGCACTTCGGACAGGGCTTCAGCTTGTCATACGGGCTCTTGTTGATGTCCTTATACTGGAAGCTCGCCAGCGGCAGATATTGTTTATCGACCGTGTAGCACTCGCTGTCGGCGTGGTAATACTTACCGCCGCCCTTTTTATTGTAGTAAAGCTTGGTCTTAGGCCCCGGCGTAGGTGTCGGCGTGGGTTCCGGCGTCGGCGTCGGCGTTACGTTCGGGTCGGGCGTCGGCGTCGCCTGCTCGACCAGCACGCCGGTAGAAAGCGAATCCGGATCCACCTTCCACTCGTTGTTCTCACAGAGTACCAGCGCATCATATTCGTAGGTGCGCGTTTCTCCGCTGTAACTGATATCCGCCTGAATGGTGATGGTGCGCGCGGTGCTTTCGTCCGTTCCGGTCGGCGCGCTCATCTGCCGCCATTCCAGCAGCGGCTTCTGAGCGAATTTCCAGAAAAGCTGCTGAGAAGGCTGCTGTCCTCCGAGGGAATCCTGCCAGCTCTTCGCCGTATACTCGACCATATCCGCGACGATGCCCTTGCGCCATTTCTCCATAAAATTCTCCAGCGCGATCTCCGCGGCGGATTTCACGTCGGATACATATGGCGTCACGGAATTATCGTCGAGGTTGTCCACTGTATCGAGCAGACCGACGCTTCCGTCGTCGCTTCCGCCGGAAAGGCTCGTCTGCCCCAGATCGCCCGCGTAATCGTCATTGGTCGTCAGGCTGTCATAATAGCCGTCCGGTACGGATGTTCCCATCGTACTATATGAAGCAAAGTTCGGCGCTTCCGTCGCTGCCGGCGCGATCGTCGGCAGGAGTGTCGTCTGCGCCGGACGGATGGATGAGGAATGCCCCGCATTCAGCGCTGTCACCAGCGTGAATACCGTCAACAGACCGTATACCGCCGTCAAGATCATGCGTCCCGGAAAAAGGAACGAGCGCACCAGCCACATCGCCGCGATTGCCGCCACGACGGCAATCATAAACACCCAGCGCATCGGCTGGAAGAAGATTGCGAGCAGCCCCAGTACCGGCAGTAAAATAAAAAACAGCATCAGCATCAGCTGATTGATCTCACGCTTTGAACGTTTCGGCTTCGGCTTCTGGTCAAGTGCCTTGGCTGAGCCTGCAGGTGTAGAAGTATAGCTAGACCTGTTGGTTCTCATGTCATCGCCTCCTGTAAAAAAAAGAATCCTCCACGAAGAAAAAACGAAATACCCTGCCCTATCCATGCAGTCAGGGGAGCAATTCCGTGATTTTTCCTGATTCGCGCTGCATACAGTTTTTATTATATCATAAATCCGCGCAAGAAAAAAGGGATGCGGCAAATTTGCCGCATCCCCAGTGGAAGAAACTTTACAGCTTACAGCTGACCCTGCTTCTCGAGGATCGCCGCATGAGCCGCCGCCAGACGAGCGATCGGCACACGGAACGGAGAGCAGGAAACATAGTTCAGACCAACCTTGTGGCAGAACATAACGGAGGACGGATCGCCGCCGTGCTCGCCGCAGATGCCGAGCTTGATGTCCGGGCGGGTCTGCTTGCCGAGCTTGACAGCCATCTGAACCAGCTTGCCGACGCCGTTCTGGTCGAGGCGAGCGAACGGATCGGACTCGTAGATCTTCTTGTCGTAGTACGCGCCGAGGAACTTGCCGGCGTCGTCACGAGAGAAGCCGAAGGTCATCTGGGTGAGGTCGTTGGTGCCGAAGGAGAAGAACTGCGCTTCCTTGGCGATCTCGTCGGCGGTAACAGCCGCGCGCGGGATCTCGATCATGGTGCCGACCTT
>CAKTXP010000052.1 GCA_934631055.1 uncultured Clostridia bacterium
GAGTTCGAATCTCCTATGCTCCACCATACTTGAGAAATCCGAACATCATCCCGATTGGGGATGGGTTCGGATTTCTTTTTTATACTGCAATTGGACAAAAAAGTGGGCTGAGCCCGCCTCAGACTGTAGACAAAAAGCTATTCTCCCCCCGAAGGGGGGAGAATAGCCCTTTCCGCAAATGAACGAATAGCTGAATTTCTTAATATTGCTATTCAAGCCAAGTTTGCTTATGTCAACAAGCCGAAGCGGGCTGAGCCCGCCTGCATTTCCCCGCAGTCCGTAAAGATTCAAAGCTTTACGCGCGTGAGCTTGCTTTATGCAATTTCCTATAAGGCAAAAAAAGCTGCCGCATCCCGCATCTCTTCTTCAAGAGCGCATGATGCAGCAGCCTTCTATTTTATTTATTTTTCGTGATATAGACCGCGCGGGCAACCGGAACTTCCTCTTCCTGTCCGCTGCCGCTATCCTCAGCGTCAATGGGCAGGGTCAGCTCTTCACCGATTAAGTAGAACGTCACAACGTCGCCCTCCGCCACCTCGTCCGTCGTCTGAAGCACGACGTACATCGGCGACTGCCACACGCCGGTTGACGGGTTATCCACGCAGACCAGCGCACAGGGATTGCCGTCGTAATCCGTAAAGCTCATCACCTTGCCGCGGAGGATGAACCGCCTGCCCGCGTACTTGGCAGGATCTTTAACGAGGTCTTTGTAGGTGACGGAAATCATCTTCTGACGGAACTGCGCAATCAGCTCTTTTTCCGTCCATTCGCGGGTCAGGGTGATCGCCGCGCTGCTCTGCGCGCAGCCCTCCGCCTTAGCGGTCAGCGTATACGTTTCCGTTCCCGCGTCATCCATGAACACGCGGACAGAGAATACGCCGTTCCTGTTCGCCTTGACATTGGTGGACATGCCTTTGCCGGTGACATAGACTGTCGCGTTCGGTTCGGTCACGCCGCGCACCGTAATGTTACTGCCGGTAAACGTCTTCTCCGTCGGCTCCGTGATTTCAAGCCGCGCCGCGGGCTTCTTATATCGTATGGAGAACACCGCGCCGCTTTCGCCGCTGACGACCTTGACCTCATATTCGCCCTCGTCAGGCAGTTTCACCTGAACGGAGAACGAGCCGTCCTTTTTCGCCGTCGTCTTGGCAACCTGACTGCCGTCCGCACTGACGGTCACTTCCGCAGAAGCTTCCGTCGTACCGCTGAGCGTGAACTGCGCCGCGGTCACATACGCGGGAACTTCGTCCAGCGTCATCCCGCCGGTCAGTTCGACTTCGGCAACATTGTTTTCCGGTTCAGGCGACGGGACAGGCGTTGCCGTCGGCATGACGGTCGGCGTCGGCGTTACCGTGCTGACCGAAGAGAGCAGCTTGACGTTTTCCAAAAGCCGCTCCATGCGCGCGTCGTCCTCTTCCGTCGGCTCGCGCCCGACGATGGTCTGCTCAATCATGTACAGCCGCCCCAAATGCAGCGTCGCATAGCGCAGGCTGTACACCGGCATCGACGCATACATTGCCGAGGACGTCAGCCGCACGCACTCCGGCGTCGTATCGACATACGCGCAGGACTCGTACAGCCCGCTCATCTCAAACTGAGCCAGAAAAGAGAGCCTGCGTTCATCGGACAGGTCGCTCATATCTTTGACGTCCGCAAAACTGCCCGCATCCGTCACGCTGATGGCGATTTGCCCGCCATCGTCGGGAATGACTTCCATCACGATGCCCGAAGCGATATAGCTGGCGAGAACAGCTTCCTTCGTCGTTCCCAGATCCTGGAGCAGGTCCTCATGCTCATCCAGATTGGTCTGAGTCAGCACGGTTTCGTCTTCCCGCTGCGTATAGCGGAATCCTTCGTATGAAAAGACATAGGTCGCCTCCTGCGCCCACGCGCTCTGGCTGCCGAACAGCAGCGCAGCGCCGAGCAGAACCGCACAAGCCTGTTGCTTCATCGTGTGAAATGCCCCCTTTATCGGTTCATTATAACATATCTGTCAGCGCGAGGCAATCTCTCGGCTCATGCCTGCCAGCTGCGCCAGCGCGAACATAAAGACGATGTTGATGGGCGTCATCGCGCCCAGCGTCGCGCTTTCCATCATGCCCACTGCCAACGCCGCCGCCGCCATCATGCACATCGCCACCGCGCCGCGCGGCCGCTTTTTCGCAAGGAACACGCGCAGCGCCTGACGAAGCGCTATGACAAGGAAAACGACCATCAGCGCAAAGCCGATCAAGCCAAAGTCCGCCGCCCATTGCAGATAGGTGTTATGGACGGCGACCGCGCCGTTCTGCTCATGGATCGTGCCTTCTACGATCTTGCTTCCGGTATGCCCGACGCCGTTGCCGATAATCATCATCTTCGGCTCTTCCTGCCAGGTTCTCAATACATTCTTCCAGATCGTCGTGCGATCCGAGAACGTAGAATCCACGCCGGGGCGCACAGTAAGCCCGTCGCCCGCGGGAACATACTCGATCGTCTCCGGTTCGTCAGGAATCTGCGCGTCCGTCTCGCCTTCCGGCAGGATATCTGCCTGCTCTTCTTCATTCGGCGCTTCGGCAGGCTCCTGTTCGCCAGCAGAAACGTCCGTCTGCTCTTCCTCCGGCTGTTCGGTTTCCTCCGCCGGAATATCGTCTGACGCTTCTTCCTGCGGCTCAGCCGCCGCACGCTCCGCCCTCACGACCGCATAATGGTCAAGCGCCGCTTCCGTCGCGAACTGGCTGACCTCATAACCGCCTGCAAGGATGACCGCCGCGCTGAGCAGCGCCACCGCCAGCGCAACGCCCTTTCCTTTGGACGCAAGCGCGTGGCTGAGCAAGTCGAACGCGCCAATCGCCAGCGCGAACAGCAGCGCATAGCGGGAAGTACGGCTCTGTGTCAGCACAACGACCGCCGCAGACATCGCCGCCGGTATGATGCACGCCGCCTTGAGCAGCGGATTCTTCGCGCATCCGCATGCCGCCAAGCTCATCATGCACAGGCAAAGCGCTGCCATGCCCGTGATGTTATAATGCACGCCCGCGTACAGATATCCGTCCTGAACGCCGAACACATTGCCGCCGATTCCAGCGTCAAAATTGCTGGCGGTCATAGCATAGCGAAGCAAAAAGCCGCTCCAAATCACCGTGAATACGGCAAACAACCCGCTGGCAAGCGCCAGCATATTCTGCCTGCGCTCCTTACCCGCTTCGGAAACGGACGCATAAATGCCAAAGAACACCGTGCCATAGCCGGACCATGCGCTCAGATTATTGAACGTCATGCCGAAGCGGAAAGCGAACGGCGCAACCAGCCACGCATAGAGGATAAACAGCGTCGCCACATCGCCATGTGTCTTTTTATGATCCGCCGAGCGTCTTTGAAGTCTGAGCAGACAGAGCGCCGCGCCCCACGGCACGACGATAAAATGGTACACGGCGCTGACCTGTTCTCCATACCAGCCGAGAAGATCCGAATTCAGCACGGCGGCATAGAAAAACGCCATCAGCAGGAATAAACCTTCGTTGCCGAAAAACGCCAGGATCACATCGCGCACGATACTCTGACAGCGGCTCAAAAGACTTTCTTCCCGTTTCTGCATAGTTTCACTCCTTATATGGGGGAGGGTACGTTGGGCTGCCGCCCAAACCTGCCTGAGGGATTTCATCCCTCAGACTCCCTTCTTCGCTTCGCGGCGGCTTAAATAGGCTTTATCGAACGACGCGCATGCGCGTCGTATGGCTAAAATGATTAAAACCGGCGCGAAGCGGAGATGGGGTCTGGGGACTGGTCCCCAGACAGGGTTTGGGGCAACGCCCCAATCGTCTCCCCTTTGTGTAACTTTCGATATCAGCTTGTCAAAAAGAAAAGGGCGGGAGGATTACTCCTCCCCGCCCAGCACATCGACGGAAGCCGGGCTTTCCGGCGTGATAACGGGTTCCTGCGCGTTCTGCCCGTCCATCTCCTGCGGCGCGGTCTGCGCGGCATTCTGAACCGGCTTGCGCGGTCCGCGGCGATGGCTGCGGCTGCGGCGGGGCTTATCGCCCTGCGGCTTCTCCTGCTTATCCTGTCTGTCGGCGCGCTCCGGCTGGTTCTTGAGCATGATGACCACGCGGCGGTTCGGCTCTTCGCCCTCGGAATGGGTCGTCACAGACGGATGATTTTGCAGCGCGGTATGCAGCACGCGGCGCTCATACGGATTCATCGGCTCAAGCACGACCTTGCGGCCGGTCTTGACGGCGCGGTTCGCCATGCGCTGAGCCAGTCGGCGCAGGCTGTCCTCGCGCTTAGCGCGATAATTTTCGGTGTCCAGCGTCACGCGGATATAGCCCTCACGCCCCTTGTTGACTTGAAGGCTCGTCAGATATTGCAGCGCGTCGAGCGTTTCGCCGCGGCGTCCGATGAGGATGCCCAGCGTATCGCCGATCATGTGGATGGAGAGATTATCCGGCTTGCTGTCGTCTACATAGACATCCACCTTCACGCCCATACGGTCGGTGACGTCCATCAGGAACTTCTGCGCGCGTCCCGCGGGCGTATCCTCGCCAAAGATGACGGGCGGCTCGGTCGGCGCAAACGTTTCGGCGGGAACCATCGGCGCATAGTCGCGCTTTTCTTCCGGCTGCGCGTCGGTCTTTTCCTTCGCGGGACGCGGCGGGCGCGGCTTCCTCTCGCGCGGTTCGCGGGCGGGCTTCGGCGCTGCCGGCTTTTCCTGCTGAACAAATTCAGCCTTCGCTTCTTCCGCTTTTGCGGCAGCCTTCGTCTCGGCTTTCGGCGCTTCCGCCTTCACCGGTTCAGCCTTCGGCGCGGGCTTGACCGCTTCCGCCTTAGGCGCCGCTTTCGGCGCTTCGGTCTTCACGACCGGCTTGGCGGCAGGCTTGACCGGCTCAGCCTTCGCGGCGGGCTTGGGCTGCGGCGCGGGCTTTTTCTTCGCCTGATCGTTCAGGCTCAGGCTGCCGATGAGGTCGCTCAGACCGTGGTCGTCCTCGCGCTCCTCTTCCATGACGGTCAGGCGGACGCGGGCGGGCTTGCTGCCGAACAGACCAAACAGACCCTTTGCGCCCTCCTGAAGCACGTCCACATGGACATCGGCAATCGTTACGCCCAGTTCAGCCAGACCATTGTCAATCGCTTCCTGGGTGGTCTTGCCGGTGAATTCCTGAATTTTCATCAGATGCCAACCTCCTCAGCCTTGGACGCCTTGCGATCCTGCTGCTCAAAGTACTTGGTAAAGCCAATCTGCTCGATGATTGCGTAGATATTGGCGACGACCCAATAGAGCGCGAACGCGGAGTTATAGCTGGCGCAGAAGTAGAGGGACATGAAGGTCATGACGTAGATCATCATCTTCTGGCTGCTCTCCTGAGACGGATCCATCTGGGTGTTCTGCATGGTCAGCTTCTGCATGAAGATCTGAGAGACGACGGAGAGGAGCGGCAGCAGGAACCAGCCGTTGCCCTCCTGATAGATGGAGAAGCGGACGATGCCCAGAATATTCAGGTTGCCCAGACCGGTGACCGGCGCGATATACGGCGCATAGGTTGCGGAATTGACGAACGGGGTGACGACTTCGGTGATATAGGTCGTCAGGTCGCTGGCGGCGGCAAAATTCAGCGCTTCCGGAATGGTTCCGGCGGCGGCGAGCTTGGCGCTCACGTCGTTCCAGACCTTGAAATCGACCAGCCGCAGGGACTGCACGTCCGGCATGTAGGTCGCAAACGGGCTGTCCGGCATCCAGAGGTTCTTGATCCACAGGAACGGCTCGACGAGCGTATGCGGGTCGATCTCCGGATTATGGTAGAAGGTCAGGAACTGAGAGACCAGCTGCTCGTTCGCGAACGTGCGCAGCGCGTAGAACATCGCGAACAGGATGACCATGGAGATCAGCATCGGCAGGCAGGAACCCATCGGGTTGACGCCTTCCTTGCGGTAAAGCTCCTGAATCTTCTGATTGAGCTTTTCCTGATCGTCTTTATATTTCTCCTGCAAAGCCTTCTGCTTGGGGGCAAGGCTGGACATACGCATGGTGGAACGGCGGCTCTTCAGGTTGAGCGGCATGACCACCAGCTTGATGAGGATGGTAAAGACGATGATCGTCAGCGCGTAATTGTTGATGACCGAATGCAGCGCCTTAATGAGCGTCAGCAGCAGCGAATTGAGGAAACTCATGGACGGAACGTCCTCCTTGCATCAAGAAAATTAGCTTTTGGTCGATATTTCCTGCCTCGAACGAGGCTCCCTGTGAACGGGATAAACGACTTTTTTGTCCGGTGATTTCGATTTTCCCCTCCCCGCCCTTTTCGGCGGAACGGGATCGTAAAAGCTCCCCTTATAAAAGGGCTGGCAGCGCAGAAGCCGCCGCACAGCAAGACAGCCGCCCTTCAGCGCCCCATGTTCCTCGATCGCCTGCATCGCGTAAGTGGAACAGGTCGGCGTAAACGGGCAGCACGGCGCGTGCATCGGGCTCAAAAACCGCCGATAAAAGCGGATGAGCAGCAGCAGCAGCCGTTTGATCACGGATTTTCCCCCGCTTTCGGCGCAACCCGCGGCTCTTTTGCCTCGGGCAGAAGAAGATTCTGCTTGCGCAGCAGATACTGCATGGAACGGCAGAGCTTGTCAAACTCCGCTTCGGCGGCGGGCTGGCGGGCAATAAAGATGTACAGCCCCGGCTTCATCCTCTCCAGCATCGGCACGCACGCCGCGCGAAGGCGGCGCTTGATGCGGTTGCGCTCCACGGCGCAGCCGAGTTTTTTGCCGACTGAGAAACCGACCTTGAGCGTTTTCCCCCGAACGTAGAGCATGACCATCTCTTTGGATCCGGAGGACGTGCCGCGGCGATATACATATTTAAATTGCGCGTTCTTTTTCAGACTGTAAGTTCTTTGCAAATTACAACGCTCCCCTGTTGGGATCGACCGCGCGCATCTGAACCTGCATGCGCCCTGCCCCTGCTTGAGGAAGCAGCGCGGCAAAAAAGCGGTCAATGAAAGAAAAAGGCCCGCTCCCGGTCTTTGCCGGGCCGGACCGAACGCTTTTTTCCTGCCTATCTGCCGGAAAAAAACGGGTGCCGCCGATTGGCGGACGCTGATTGTCAGTTAAGAGAATCAGACGGGATTGGAAACGGTCAGCTTCGCACGGCCGCGAGCACGGCGGCGGGCGAGAACCTTACGGCCGTTCTTGGTGGACATACGGGAACGGAAGCCATGCACCTTTGCGCGCTGGCGCTTCTTGGGCTGATAAGTTCTGACAGACGATGCCATTGTTACACACTCCTATCGTAATCACGAATTTGAACAAATGTAGAATCGCGCCGCGGCAGGCGGCACGTTGTTCCATGCGAAAGCGATTATAGTATACTTCACCCGCCGCGGTGAAGTCAAGTAGAATTTCCTGTGAAAAGCGGATATTCCCATAATTTCCCCGAAATCCCGCTTCATTTTGTGCTGCGATAGCTGTGATAAATGGAAGAACGGTTGGGACTCCGCCCCAAACCCCACTGAGGGATCTTGTCCCTCAGACTCCCTTTTTCGCTTCGCGCCGGTTTGAATATGCGTTATCGAGCGACGCGCATGCGCATCGTCCGGTAAAAACGATTGAAGACGCCGCGAAGCGATGTGGAAGGTCAAGGGAACTCAGTTCCCTTGTGGGGTTTGGGGCAAAGCCCCAATCGTTCTCTTTTTTTGATTTCCCGCCTGAGTAATCAGGCTTTCCGTTTTCTGAGAAGCAGGATAAGCGCCGCTGTGCATCCTACGCAGAGCGTCAGCCAGAGCATCGGCGTCGAATCGTCGCCGGTCTTGGGCAGGTTCGACGTATCCGGCTTTTTGTTTACCTGAATGTCCGCCGTCAGAACGCGTCCCTCGTATGCGCCGCCCTGAAGGGTAACGGAAACGGTATGCCTGCCGGACTTGAGCCGGTTGAGATAATCCGTATGGACAGTCAGCAGGATGGAGCCGTTCTCCACGTCGTAATCCGCGCTGTTCAGCAGGTTGCCGTCGATAGCTATGGATTTGAAGAAGCTCGCGTCAAATCCGGAAATGCCCTCGCCGATATGGAGCAGCAGGTTTTCCTGCGCCATATTCTCGACATAGACGGCGCTTCCGCGAATCCGGATCTCCGGATTCGGCACAGCCGTAGGCGCGGGCGTCTCCGTCGGCACAGCCGTCGGCACAGCCGTCGGCTCAGCCGTGGGAATCGCCGTCGGTTCCGGAGTCGGAGTAGGGGTTGGGGTCGGGGTTGCCGTCGGCGTCGCTGTCGGGGTTGCCGTCGGGGTTGCCGTCGGCGTAGGCGTTGGCGTTGGCGTGGGCGTCGGCGTTGCCGTCGGTGTCGCTGTCGGCGTTGCCGTCGGCGTTGCCGTCGGCGTAGGCGTTGGCGTTGGCGTTGCCGTCGGTGTCGCTGTCGGCGTTGCCGTCGGGGTTGCCGTCGGTGTCGCTGTCGGCGTTGCCGTCGGGGTTGCCGTCGGTGTCGCTGTCGGCGTTGCCGTCGGTGTCGCTGTCGGCGTTGCCGTCGGTGTCGGCGTCGGCGTTGCCGTCGGCGTCGGGGTCGGCGTCGGAGTGGGCGTCGGGGTCGGCGTGGGCGTTGGCGTTGCCGTCGGAGTAGGCGTCGGCGTTGGCGTCGGCGTCGGGGTCGGCGTGGGCGTAGGCGTTGCCGTGGGCGTCGGCGTTGCCGTCGGTGTCGCCGTCGGTGTAGGCGTTGCCGTTGCCGTAGAGGTTGGTGTCGGCGTTGGGATTGGCGTCGGGGTTGGCGTCGGGGTTGGTGCAGCAATAGTAAAAGAAGCTGTATTCTGAATCTTCAAGTCACAGCTGCTTGTTCCTCTTTCTGATTTGTAATTCACAGCGCCTGTTGCTGCCGTTAATTGATAATTTCCCGGTTCTAATGTATATGGAATCAGAATTCCCACCTGAAAAGCATTTGGTTTACCGCCATTAGGGGCTGCATATGTAATTTCCGGGTCTGGATCAATCGTCAGGTTGGTCAATATGTGCGTTTGATGAGTATTCTCATTTGTAGCGGTAAACGAGGCGTCTTCCGTCAGCGATACATCTTTGATAGTTATATTCTGTGCTGGTTTATCTTCGCTAGAAAACACATTTTTTGAATATGTGATTCGCAGTTGTCCGCTGGTGGGTCCCGGCTGTCCCGGTTCCACGCCCAGGATCACCAAATCCCCCTGCGAACAACCTGCCAGCACGAGCAGCACGCCCAGCAGGACGAGCGCAAACCTTATTCGTTTTCCTTTGTTCTTCACAGCTCTATCTCCCCTCATCATTATAACACTATTTATCATACTCATTATAGTTGACCCTTATGACTGTGTCAATCCGATTTTGGTTCATTTTTCTTTACAGCCTGATTTCGCTTTCCCCCGTCTTGACTTTCCGTCCCCGAAAAGCGTATAATAAAATCAAATTGGGGTTTTTATCCCTTGGGATAATGCCTTATTGACGTTCCGCGCATCCGCGCGTTTTCCATCTCATAAAGGAGGCGTATTTGATTATGCGTCGTATTGGTGTTTTGACTTCCGGCGGCGACTCCCCGGGAATGAACGCCGCCGTTATGGCGGTCGCGAAATCCGCCCGTTACTACGGCATGTCCCTGATCGGCATCAAGCGCGGCTATAACGGCACGCTCTGCAAGAGCCACCATATCGAGGACGACATGGTCGAACTGGATCTGGATACCATTCTGGATATCGCCGACCAGCCGGGCACTTATCTGCGCACGGCGCGCTGTCTGGACTTCCTGCGTCCGGAAATGCGCGTGCATGCCGCCAACAACGTCCGCGAAATGGGCATCGAGGGCATCGTCGTCATCGGCGGCGACGGCTCGTATCATGGCGCGATGGAGCTGTGCGCGCTGGGCATCCCCTGCGTCGGCATCCCCGGCACCATCGACAACGACCTCGCCTATACCGAAATGACGCTCGGCTATGATACCGCCGTCAACTCCTGTATCGACGATATCCGCGCCATCCGCGCGACCAGCCGTTCCCACGACCGTCCCGGCGTCGTCGAGGTCATGGGCCGCCACTGCGGCGATATCGCGCTGAAGGCCGCCGCCGGTTCCGGCGCGGAGATCTGCCTCGTTCCGGAAGTACCGTGGTCGATTCAGGAAGCCGCCGACCGGCTCTCCCGCCTAATCGACATGGGCAACCCGCGCGCGACCGTCGTCGTCGCCGAAGGCGCATGGGATTCCATGCAGCCCGCTGACTGGCAGCGTTATCTCATCGAGTGCGGCGCGAAGAACATCCATGAGGATGAAAAGATCTCCACCGAGATGCTCGCCCTGCTGCTCAAGTACAAGTGCAAATGCGAAGCGCGCCCGACCGTTCTGGGCTATACCCAGCGCGGACGCACGCCTTCCGCTTACGACAGCTGGTTCGCGTTTGAAGCCGGCAATCTGGCGGTCAACCTGCTGCGCAACGGCATCGGCAACCAGGTCATCGGCATTAAGGATGGACGCGTTTACTATATGCCTATCGTGATGGCGCTCCAGCAGAAGCGCGAGTTCAACCTCTCGCTCTACAACATGATCAACACGCTGTAATCTCATATCTTCGTGGGGCTGTTGCTCATGCGCAACAGCCCTTTTCTTATCAATTTTACAAAATCATACAAAAAGCGGAGACGTTTGGGGCGTTGCCCCAAACCCCACCAGGAACCTGAGGTTCCTGGACTTCCCGATTCGCTTCGCGGCAGTTTTAATCATTTTTATTGAACGACGCGCATGCGCGTCGTATGTCTAAGTTGATTAAAACCAGCGCGAAGCAAAGAAAGGGTGCAGGGAACGATGTTCCCTGCCGGGGTTTGGGGCAGAGCCCCAAACATCCCCCTTTCCACAAAAAGGAGAATGCCCATGCTCGCCAAAAACCAATGCTTTGAAATGACCTGCGAATCCTTCGGTCAAGACGCGCAGGGCGTTTGCCGTCAGGATGGCATCGCCGTGTTCGTTCCCGGTCTACTCCCCGGCGAACGCGCGCGCGTGCGCATCGTCAAACCCGAAAAGCGCTATGCCTTCGGGCGCATCGAAGAGCTGCTCGAAAAAAGCCCGGATCGCGCAGAACCGTTCTGCCCCATTTATAAGCGCTGCGGCGGCTGCGTCTGCCAGCATATGACCTATGCAGCCTCCCTCGCCTTCAAGCGCCGCCAGGTGCAAGACCTGCTGGAGCGCGTAGGCGGGCTTTCGATTGAAGTGCCGCCTGTCCTCGGCATGGCGCATCCCTTCGGCTATCGCAACAAAGGCGCTTATCCCGTCGCACAGGTCGGCAGCGCGCCCTCCTGTGGCTTCTTTGCCCCGCGCAGCCACGACCTTGTTTCCCTGCCCCAAAATGGATGCGCCATTCAGGGCGAGGATTCCGCCAAGGCAACGCAAGCCGTCCTCACATGGATGCGCCAAAATAACGTCCCCGCTTATGACGAGCTGACCGGTCGCGGGCTCGTCCGCCATATCATGACCCGCTCGACGACCCACGGCGAGCTGATGGTCGTCCTCGTCGTCACCCGCGCGGACATTCCAAAAGCCAGTCAGCTCATCGAGCTGCTCAAAGCCGCCGTTTCCGGTCTTTGCAGCATCTGCCTGAGCATCAACTCCCGCCGGACGAACGTCATCCTCGGCACGGATATCCGCGTTCTCTGGGGCAAAGGCACGATGGAGGACACGCTCTGCGGGCTCCGCTTCTCGGTCTCTCCGCTCTCCTTCTTCCAAGTCAACCCCGCGCAGACCGAAAAGCTCTACGGGCTTGCGCTCGAATACGCCGGTCTGACCGGAAACGAAACCGTCGTAGACGCCTACTGCGGCGCGGGTACGATTTCCCTGCTTCTGGCGCAGAAAGCCAAAGAAGTCATCGGCATCGAGATCGTTCCCGAAGCTATTCAAAATGCCAACGAGAACGCCGCGCGCAACCACATCGAAAACGCCGTCTTTCACGTCGGCGCGACGGAAGAGCTTCTACCCAAGCTCGTTTCCGACGGTCTCCGTCCGGACGTCATCGTCCTCGATCCGCCGCGCAAGGGCTGTGACCCCGCCGTCCTGAGCGCCATCATCGCCGCCGCGCCCAAGCGCGTTGTCTACGTCTCCTGCGGCGCGCCGACTCTCGCCCGCGACGCCAAAATCCTGACCGATGGCGGATACGTCGCCGAAAAGGTTCAGTGCGTCGATATGTTCTGCTGGACGGGAGCGGTGGAGACGGTGATGGTGTTGTCTAAACTTTCCGATGCCGAACATATCGACATTAACCTTGATATGAGCGAATTGGATGTGACGCCTGCCGAAAGCCATGCTTCCGCAACCTATGACGAAATCAAAGCCTATGTCAAGGAACACACAGGTCTTACGGTTTCAACGCTGAATATCGCACAGGTTAAGCGGAAATGCGGAATCATTGAGCGGGAATGCTACAATAAGTCTAAGAGTGAGAACACGAAGCAGCCGCAATGCCCAACGGATAAAGAAAAAGCGATTGAAGAAGCGCTGAAATTCTTCAATATGATCAATAAGTAATCTACGCTTGGAAGAAAAATCACAAAAAAAATCAAAAAAGCGAACTGAAATCATCTTTTAATAAGGAGAGATAATTTCGGCTCGCTTTTCTATATTCCTATAAATGAGCAAATTTAAAAAAATGCACAAATAAAAAGAGACATCCCGACGTGGTGAATGGTACAATGAAGTTGAACAAAAACCCATCCAACCACCACCACGAAAGGAGATGTCTCATGCTTACAGTGTAAAGCAGTCAGAAGAAATTTGCAAGACCTTAAACGCATTACGGCTCGGGAATTTTTTATCCGATGTCTATCTGGAACATGTAAAGACCCTGACCCACTCCGTCTTTATGCTC
>CAKTXP010000053.1 GCA_934631055.1 uncultured Clostridia bacterium
TATAAAGACGCGGGCGTGGACGTAGAACGCGGCTATGAAGCCGTGCGCAGGATGAAGCAGCATGTTGCGACGACGTTTGACGAGAATGTGCTGGGCGGTCTGGGTTCCTTCGGCGGATTCTATTCGATCGAGAACGCGGGCGTCGAGAAGCCCGTCCTCGTCGCGGGAACGGATGGCGTAGGCACCAAGCTCAAGCTGGCGTTCCTGATGGATAAGCATGACACAGTCGGCATCGACTGCGTGGCGATGTGCGTCAACGACGTGGTCTGCCAGGGCGCGCGTCCACTCATCTTCCTGGATTATATCGCGACCGGCTATCTCGATCCGGCAAAGGTCGAGCAGATCGTCGCGGGCGTGGCGGACGGCTGCCGTCAGGCGGGATGCGCGCTCATCGGCGGCGAAACGGCAGAAATGCCGGATTTCTACCCGGCGGGCGAATATGACCTCGCAGGCTTTACGGTTGGTTTGGTCGGACGGGAACAGTCCATTTCCGGCGAACGCGTGCGCGAGGGCGACGTGCTGGTCGGCATCGCGTCCTCCGGCGTGCATTCCAACGGCTATTCGCTCGTGCGCAAGCTGGTGCTGACGGAAGATCGCGATATCACCGCGCCGGTTGAGGCTTTCGGCGGAAAGAGCTGGGGCGAAACGCTGCTGACGCCGACGAAGATCTACGTCAAACCCGCGTTGGCGGCGTGCAAGGCTTGCGATGTGCATGGCATTGCGCACATCACGGGCGGCGGATTCATCGAAAATATCCCGCGCATCCTGCCGGATGGGCTGAGCGCACAGATTCAGCGCGGCACATGGGATGTCCTGCCGGTGTTCACGGAGCTGATCAAGCTCGGCGGTCTGGAGGACAGACAGGCGTACAACACGTTCAACATGGGCATCGGCATGGTCTTTGCGGTTGCGCCGGAAGAAGCCGACAAGCTGGTGGCGTCGCTTGAAGAGAGCGGCGAAAAGGCGTACCGCATCGGACAGGTCGCCAAGATCGGCGAGGACGGCGAAAGGCTGGTTCTGCTGTGAGCAAGAGGATTGCGGTTCTCTGCTCGGGTGGCGGAACCAATCTGCAGGCGCTGATCGACGCGGTGGAAGCGGGCGAAATCGACGGGCAGATTGTGCTGGTGCTGGCGAACGCTTCCAAGGCGTTTGCGCTGGAGCGGGCGAGAAAGCACGGCATTCCGGCGGAATTCGTCAGCAAAAAGCAGGCGGGAAGCGACGAAGCGTTCAACGGCATCATCCTGCAAAAGCTGAAGGACGCGCAGGTCGATCTGGTCGTGCTGGCGGGCTATCTGCCGATTTTGGGCAGGCAGGTTGTTCGGGCTTACGAGCATCGGATCATCAATATCCATCCGGCGCTCATCCCTGCGTTCTGCGGATTCGGCATGTATGGGCATCATGTTCACGAAGCCGTGCTGGCTTACGGCGCGAAGATCTCCGGCGCGACGACACATTTTGTGGATGAGCA
Organism: uncultured Clostridia bacterium; assembly: GCA_934631055.1. Taxonomy (GTDB): domain Bacteria; phylum Bacillota; class Clostridia; order Christensenellales; family Aristaeellaceae; genus Ventricola. Next base: position 1,469 of record CAKTXP010000053.1, read on the forward strand.
GGTCGATCACGGCGGCATCATCATGCAAAGGAGCGTGCCCGTTCTGGAAGGGGATACCCCGGATACGCTCGCCGCGCGCGTATTGACCGTTGAACATCAGATCCTGCCGGAGAGCGTAAAGCTGTTCTGCGCGGGAAAACTGGGGGTAGATGGAAGACAGGTACATGTGCTATAATAAAGTGTTCACATGTGCAATTACGGCGGGCGGCTCTTTATGGAGCCGCTGAAGCCGGTTCTATGAAGGGTGTCTTCCTACTATGAGAATTTATCAGCCCGTGCGCGGCGTTGGCGGCGCGCTGCGGGAAAACAGTTTTGTCATCATTGACGACGCGGGTGTGGAGATCGGTCAGGGCGGCTTGGAATATCGGGTGCTGAAAAAGATGCTGCCCGACAGACCGCTGGATATTGAGATGACCATGAACGCGCATCCCGCGGCGAGCGACACGCTCTTTGGCGCGCTCAGCGCAAGAGCGGAGCGCATCAAGGATGAAGAAGGCGGTCTGCCGGCGCGGCTGTATACCCGCTGCGCCATCGACGACGCGGAACGCCACGAGTATTTTACCCGAATGGGCTTTGATGATTTCGACGGCGAGGAGCTTTTTGTGCTGCCCGTGCCGCAGGATCTGTCGGCACGCAGACGCAATTACAGCCCTGTCGGCACAAAATCCATTGATATCGACCTGCGCACCCGGACGCGGCGCGAGGAGTTCCTGATGGGGCTGAAGGAATTCGGCTGCGTGGAACATGCGAGCGAATGGCTGGAGGAGCGCATGCGCGGCCCTGTGTTCATGGCGAAAGCGATGTACTACGGAAGCGATTTTGTGGGGCAGATGCTGGTGACGGGAACGCAGAACGAGGCGACGCTGGAAATGGTCTGCGTGGAGCCGAAGTGGCGCGGGCGCGGCGTCGCCAGCGCGCTGGTGGATGAGGCGCTGACGCAGCTGGCTCAGCAGCAGGTGCCGCATATGACGGCGCGCGCCGTCCGCAGGAACGCCAGCGCGATGAAGTTCTTCAAGCGCAGCGGCTTTCAATGGGTGCGCACGGAGGAATATCTCCTCGGTCGGGACATGTAAAGCTCTCTTTTATAATGAATGCCAAACTGATTTAAACTGCTGCGAAGCAAAGAAGGGCGTCTGAGGGACAAGCGTCTCTTAGGCAGGGGTTGGGACGGCAGCCCCAACAGTATGCCTGCCCTTGTCATGTGTGCAAAGGAGAGAAATTGATGATTAAGCGTGCGATTTTGAGCGTGTCGGATAAGACCGGCATTACACAGCTGGCTCGCCGTCTGGCGGATCGGGGTGTGACCCTGCTTTCCACCGGCGGAACGATGAAGGCGATTGCCGACGCGGGCATTCCCGTGACCGGCGTCAGCGATGTGACGGGTTTTCCGGAATGCCTGGATGGACGCGTCAAGACCCTGCATCCGATGATCCACGCGGGTCTGCTCGCTGTGCGCGATAATCCCGAACACATGAAGCAGCTCGAGCAGCTCGGCGTCGAGCCGATCGACATGGTTGTCATCAACCTGTATCCCTTCCGCGCGACCATCGAAAAGCCCGGCGTGACCTTTGAGGAAGCGGTTGAGAATATCGACATCGGCGGCCCGACGATGCTCCGCGCGGCGGCAAAGAACGCGCAGGATGTCGTCGTCATCATCGATCCGGCGGACTATGACCGCGTGATGGATGAATTGGAGCAGACCGGCGACGTGTCGCTCAAGACCAAGCGCTATCTGCAATACAAGGTCTTTGAGCATACCGCGCAGTATGACTGCATGATCCAGCAGTATCTGCGCAATCAGCTGGAGGATGCGCCTGAGTTCCCGCAGAACCTGACCGTCACGTTTGAAAAGGTTCAGGATATGCGCTACGGCGAGAACCCGCACCAGAAGGCGGCGTTCTATCGCGATCTGGGCGATATCGCAGGCACGCTTCCGGCGGCAAAGCAGCTGCACGGCAAGGAACTCTCCTACAACAACATCAACGATACGAACGGCGCGCTGGAGCTTCTGCGCGAGTTCGATACGACGGCGGTTGTCGCCGTCAAGCATGGCAATCCCTGCGGCGTCGGCGTGGCAAACGAGGTCAGCGAAGCCTATCGTCTGGCGTATGAAGCTGATCCGGTCAGCGTATTCGGCGGCATTGTCGTGACCAACGGCACGGTGGACGCGGCGACAGCCGAGCAGATGAGCAAGATCTTCCTTGAGATTATCGTCGCGCCGAAATTCACCGATGAGGCGATGGCGATTCTGACGAAGAAGAAGAACCTGCGCCTGCTGGAGCTGGATACGACCATCCGCAGCTATCCGAAGAACGAGATGGTGATGCGCAAGGTCGCCGGCGGCATGCTCGTTCAGGAGATCGACGACAAGCTGCTTCCTGAGAACGCGGAGCTGAAGGTCGTGACGAAGCTTGCGCCGACGGAAAAGCAGATGGAAGACCTGATGCTGGCATGGAAGATCGTCAAGCACGCAAAGTCCAACGGCATTGCCATCGCCAAGGACAACCAGAGCCTTGGCATTGGCCCGGGTCAGGTCAACCGCATTTGGAGTACGCAGATGGCAATCGAGCGCAGCGGCGAAAAAGTGCGCGGCGCGGCGCTTGCCAGCGATGCGTTCTTCCCGTTTGACGACTGCGTGAAGGCGTGCGCGGAAGCGGGCATTTCCTGCATCATTCAGCCGGGCGGAAGCATCCGCGATCAGGACTCCATCGACGCCTGCGACAAGTACGGCATTGCGATGGTCTTTACCGGCATGCGGCATTTCAAGCATTAAGGGAACGCGCGGGGTCTTGCTCCGCGCTTCATCAAGAACCCATATTATCGCATAAATCCATGACGAACAGCGTCCCGTGGGGTCGCCCCGAACGGGCGGCTGAGGGGCGCTGTTTTTTTAACCCTCTCAGTCGCCTACGGCGACAGCTCCCCCAGAGGGGGAGCCAAGGGAGGAATACAATATTTTTGCCTCTCCCTTTGGGAGAGGTGACCGCGGAGCGGTCGGAGAGGGCGACAGGAGGTCAAGCTTATGAAGGTACTGGTCATCGGCGGCGGCGGACGAGAGCATGCCGTCTGCAAAAAACTGAGCGAATCCAAAGAGGTGACGGAGATCCTCTGCGCACCGGGTAACGCGGGCATTGCGCAGGTCGCGCGCTGCATTCCCGAAGTGAAGGCGACGGACGTAGAAAGCATTGTGGCGCTGGCGAAAAGCGAGAAGGTGGACTTTGTCTGCGTGACGCCGGATGATCCGCTGGCACTGGGCTGCGTGGATCGTCTGGAGGAAGAGGGCATTCCGGCGTTCGGCCCCACGGCATACGCGGCGCAGATGGAAGCAAGCAAGATATTCTCCAAAAACCTGATGCGCAAGTACGGCATTCCTACGGCGAAATGCGAAATCTTTACGGAAATGGATAAAGCGCTGGCGTATCTGGATACACAGGAAGCGCCCATCGTCGTCAAGGCGGACGGGCTGGCGCTGGGCAAAGGCGTCGTCGTCGCGGCGACCATCGAGGAAGCGAAACAGGCTGTCGTCGAGATGATGGAAGGCGGCAAGTTTGGCAAGAGCGGCGCGCGTGTCCTCATCGAGGAATGTATGGTTGGGCGCGAGGTGACGGTGCTGTGCTTCTGCGACGGAAAGACGATCCGTCCGATGCCCGCAAGCCAGGATCACAAGCGCGTATTTGACGGGGATAAGGGTCCGAACACCGGCGGCATGGGCGCGTTTGCGCCAAGCCCGCTGTACACGAAGGACGTTGCCGAGCGGACGGAAAAGGAGATCCTGATTCCGACGCTGAACGCGATGAATTCGGAGGGCTTTACGTTCAAGGGCGTGCTGTATGTCGGCTTGATGCTGACGAAGGACGGCCCGAAGGTCGTAGAATACAACGCGCGTTTTGGCGACCCGGAAACGCAGGTGGTTCTGCCGCTGCTGGAAAGCGACTTGTTTGCCATCATGCGTGCCGTTCGAGAGGGACGGCTTGCCGAGACGGATATCCGTTGGAAGAAGGAATCGGCGGCGTGCATCGTGCTGGCGAGCGGCGGCTATCCGGGAAAATACGAAAGCGGCAAGCTCATCTCCGGTTTGGAGGACGCGGAAGCGGCGGGCGCGACGGTTTATCATGCGGGAACGAAGAAAACGGACGAAGGCTATGTGACGGCAGGCGGGCGCGTGCTGGGCGTGACGGCATTGGGCGATACGCTGGCGGACGCAGTCCACAGCGCGTATGCCGCGGCGGAGAACATCCATTTCGAGGGCGCGCATATGCGCAGGGACATCGGCAGCCGGGACATGTAATCCATGAGAATCGGAATGGATAGGGTTTTCACTGAAAAGCATGGCTCAGGATACTGAACTTTGTAAAATGTACAATTCACATTGCGCATGGAAGTGAAAAATACAAATCCGTATTGCGCCGAGTGAGGGCTTCTGTTAGAATGGGGACGAAGAGGTTACCATAAGGACAAACGCCATTCAACCGACGGGAGGATATACGAAATGCGTTTTTCGGGAAGCTATGTTGCGCTGGTCACGCCGTTCCACGCGGACGGAAGTGTAAATTTTGAAAAGCTCAGGGAGCTGGTCGAGTGGCACGTACAGCAGGGGACGGACGGCATCGTCGCCCTCGGCACGACGGGCGAATCCAGCACGATGAGCCACGAAGAGGATGACGACGTTGCGCGCGCGGTCATCGAAACGGTGAACGGGCGCATACCGGTCATCTGCGGCGCGGGCTCCAACAGCACGCAGACCCAGCTCGAAAAGAGCCGCCGCTATCACGATATGGGCGCGGATGGGCTGCTGCTCATCACGCCGTACTACAACAAGGCGAACGACGAGGGCATGTACCGTCATTTCGCGACAGTCGCGGACACGGTGGATACGCCAGTCATCCTGTACAACGTACCAGGGCGGACAGGCTGCTCCATTTCTCCGGCATGCTGCGCGCGGCTGGCGGCGCATCCAAACATCGCGGGCATCAAGGAAGCGAGCGGCAGCATCGGCTACACGGCGCAGATCGCGAAGCTGGTGAACGACGATTTCTGCATGTTCTCCGGCAACGACGACATGATTGTGCCGATCATGAGCCTGGGCGGATGCGGCGTCATTTCCGTATGGGCGAATATCTGCCCGAAGGAAGTCCATGAACTGACGAACGCGTTTGCGGCGGGCGATATCGCCAAAGCGAGAGAGATTCAACTGAAGTATCTGGATCTCATCGGCGCGCTGTTCTGCGAGGTGAACCCCATCCCAATCAAAGAAGCGATGAACCAGCTGGGCATGGAGGTGGGCGGCTACCGCCTGCCGCTGTGCGAGATATCGGCTGCGGGCCGTGAACGCGTCCGCCGCGCGCTGGAGGTTCTCGGATGAACATTGCGCTGATCGGCAACGGAAAAATGGGGCGCATGATCGAAAGCCTTTGCGAGAAGGACGATGCGCTTCATGTGGCGGGGTTCGTCGGCCCGAACGACCACGCTTCCCTGGATGAAATCGAAGATGTGGATGTCGCGGTGGATTTTTCTTACCCCGGCAATTTGGACGGTCTGCTGGCGTGCGCGCTGGCGCGGAGGATGCCGCTGGTCATCGGCACGACGGGCTTGAGCGCGGAACAGGGCGAAGCCATCCGCAGGGCAAGCAAAGAGATCCCAATCGTCTGGGCGAACAACTATTCCACGGGCGTGACGGTACTCTGTCGGTTGGCGAGAATGGCGGCGCAGACGCTGGGAGACGAATTCGATATTGAGATCGTCGAAACGCACCACAATCAGAAAGCGGATGCGCCGAGCGGAACGGCGAAAGCGCTGCTCGCCTGTGTGGATCCGACACACGACTACGACGTCGTTTACGGACGAGAGGGACAGCCGGGGAAGCGCGGGCATGAGATCGGCGTGCATGCGCTGCGCGGCGGCACGGTCGCGGGCGAACACAGCGTGCATTTCTTCGGACAGATGGAAGAGATCGAGCTGCGCCATCGCGCGGACAGCCGCGAGATCTTTGCGCGGGGCGCGCTGAAAGCGGCGGCTTTTGTCGTCAAGGCAGAGCCGGGGCTTTACGACATGGAAGACGTTTTATTTGGAGGACACTGATGGACGCGAATGAGATCATTGAGGCGATCCGCACAGCGAAGAAAAAGACGCCTGTGAAAGCCTATATCAAGACGAGCCGCCCGCTGCACTTTGAAAACTGCCATGTGTTCACGGGAATGGACATGGTGGTCATAGGCGATTACGCGGATATTGCGCCGGTCATCGAGCGCAACGGCGATGCCATCGAGGATATCGTCATCGAAAGCGACCGCCGCAACAGCGCGCTGCCGCTGCTGGACACGAAGAACGTCAACGCGCGCATCGAGCCGGGCGCGGTCATCCGCGACAAGGTGGAGATCGGCGACGGCGCGGTGGTCATGATGGGCGCGATCATCAACATCGGCGCAGTCATCGGCGACGGCACGATGATCGACATGGGCGCCGTCCTTGGCGGACGCGCCATCGTCGGCAAGCACAGCCATGTCGGCGCGGGCGCGGTGCTTGCGGGCGTGGTCGAGCCGCCGAGCGCAAAGCCGGTGACGGTCGGCGACAATGTGCTGATCGGCGCGAATGCGGTCATCATCGAGGGAACGACAGTCGGCAACGGCGCGGTTATCGCGGCGGGCGCGGTCGTCACGCAGGATGTGCCGGAGAACGCGGTGGTCGCGGGCGTTCCGGCGCGCATCATCAAGATGAAGGATGAAAAGACGGAAAGCAAGACGGCGCTGGTGGATGCGCTGAGGGAACTGTAAAAATTAGAGAAGCTGTCAGGCAAAATGGGATATCCTAAGGGGTTCGTTTCCAAACGTAGAGGGATTTTCGGATCATGGGGCTTTGCCCCATCGCCCCGCCAAAGGGCTTTCCGTTTTCTGCTGTTTGTTTCCGCCACTGGCGGCAACAGATGAAAACCTCTTTGGAAACCTTCGGGCGAAAACCTTTGATTTTCTTAAGATACCTCGATTGTTAGCCTGACGGTTTCTTTTTTTTGTTTTTTGAAGATGAAAACAGGAAAAATGATTGTAAAATAAGGGAAAATCGAAAAATTTCAATTGACATTCCGGACATAAGATGATATCATAATCATGTTTGCTGTGCAAGCCGTCCGCGGGGATGGTATGCGCGGAGGACAATGAAAGGAAGAAATGGTTTATGCATGAAGGTCTCGCCGATGTTGACCGACGAGTAGTCGGAACCAAGCAGGTGCTGCGCGCGCTGGACGAGGGCAGGGTTGCCCGCGCTTATGTTGCTCAGGACGCAGATCTGCTGCTCACCAAGCGCGTTGTGGATCGCTGCTATGATATGGATATCCCCTGCACGCAGGTCGAATCCATGGAGAAGCTCGGACGCGCGTGCGGCATCGACGTCAAGGCTGCTGCTGCCGGATTGCTCAAGTAAGAGCGCGGGAGGAGCCGCTGAATCCTGACCGGCTGCTTTGCGGCATGCCGGCTCTTTTGGCGCGTAAGCGCAGGCTATGACCCCGGAATACCGGGTTCATATAGATGAATCAGCAAGCAAGTGTTCCAGAATTTTAAAGAAGAAACATAGGAGGTGCTTCCATGCCTACGATCAACCAGTTGATCCGCAACGGAAGAAAAGCGATCGCTGCAAAGCCGACCGCGCCTATCCTGCAGAAGTGCCCGCAGAAGCGCGGCGTGTGCCTGTCTGTTAAGACCACGACGCCGAAGAAGCCGAACTCTGCGCTGCGTAAGATTGCTCGTGTTCGCCTGACGAACGGAGTCGAAGGTACCTGCTACATCCCCGGCATCGGCCACAACCTGCAGGAGCACTCTGTCGTGCTTATCCGCGGCGGCCGTGTTCGTGACCTTCCTGGCGTTCGTTACCACATCATCCGCGGCGCGCTGGATGCTGCGGGCGTAGCCAAGCGTATGCAGGCTCGCTCCAAGTACGGCGCAAAGCGCCCGAAGAAGTAATTCTAAGGGTTCATACTTCGGAGTAAACGAAGGAAGTGGCGCCCTCCCAGTATCGGAGGTGTCGTCGATCTGAAACGGGTGGCCGGCCGCGAAGCGGGCAGAAGATGCGCGTATTTGGAACAGCGCGCATGTTTCCCGCGGGCAGGGCTGTGTGCTAGATCCGGCAGAGAGAGCCGCTTTTGCTGAGGCGGGGGATCTGCTGGCCGTTCGGGTCATGCTGCAAGAAAACCGAAGCGAGAAGAAATTTTCGCTTCCTGACAACTCAGGAGGTTAAACCCATGCCAAGACGTGGTTTTGTACCCAAGCGTGAAGTGCTGCCGGATCCGGTATACGGCAACACCATCGTCACCAAGCTGATCAACCAGATCATGCTCGACGGCAAGCGCGGCATTGCGCAGTCCGTCTGCTACGAAGCGTTCGAGATGCTCGCCGCCAAGACGGGCAAGGACGCGATGGAAGTGTTCAACGCCGGTCTGCAGAACATTCTGCCGAGCCTGGAAGTCAAGGCCCGCCGCGTTGGCGGCGCGACCTACCAGGTCCCGATCGAGATCCGCCCGGAGCGCCGTCAGACCCTGGCGCTGCGCTGGCTGGTCGATTTCTCCCGCAAGCGCGGCGAGAAGACCATGGCTGAGCGCCTGTGCGCCGAGATCATCGACGCGAGCAACAACACCGGCGCGGCTGTCAAGCGCAAGGAAGAAATGCATCGTATGGCGGAAGCCAACAAGGCGTTCGCTCACTATCGCTGGTAATTTCCGTCCGATCGTGCGAGGCGGCATGACGCTTGTCATGGCTGCCTGAACAAAAAGGAGATTAAACATGCCCAGAGACCATGAATTGAAGATGGTTCGCAACATCGGTATCATGGCGCATATCGATGCCGGCAAGACGACGACGACCGAGCGCATCCTGTTCTACACGGGCAAGAACCGCAAGATCGGCGAAACGCATGAAGGCACCGCGACCATGGACTGGATGGCTCAGGAGCAGGAGCGCGGCATCACCATTACTTCCGCCGCGACGACCTGCTACTGGAAGGACTATCGTCTGAACATCATCGACACTCCCGGTCACGTCGACTTTACCGTTGAGGTTGAGCGTTCCCTGCGCGTTCTGGACGGCTCCGTTGCCGTGTTCTGCGCGAAGGGCGGCGTCGAGCCGCAGTCTGAGACCGTCTGGCGTCAGGCTGAACACTATCATGTTCCGCGCATGGTGTACGTCAACAAGATGGACATCATGGGCGCGAACTTCTACCGCGTGGTGGACATGCTCCACGAGCGTCTGCACGCGAATGCGCATCCGATTCAGCTGCCGATCGGCGCGGAGAACGATTTCCGCGGCATCATCGACCTGCTGACCATGCGCGCCGAGGTCTACTATGATGACCTGGGCAAGGATTACCGCGACGAGCCGATTCCGGAAGATATGATGGAAGATGCTCAGATGTACCGCGAGCAGCTCATCGAAGCGCTGGCCGACGTGGACGACGGCATCATGGAGAAGTTCATGGAAGGCGAAGAGCCGACCATCGACGAGATGAAGGCCGCTATCCGCAAGGGCACCATCGATTGCAGCTTCTTCGCTGTGCTGTGCGGCACCTCTTACCGCAACAAGGGCGTTCAGCCGCTGCTGGACGCGGTCGTCGCGTACATGCCGTCCCCGCTGGACATCCCGCCGGTCAAGGGCTTCGACCCGCACACCGACGAGGAGGACGAGCGTCCGGTCAGCGACGAAGCGCCGTTCTCTGCGCTGGCGTTCAAGATCATGACCGACCCGTTCGTCGGCAAGCTGAGCTTCATCCGCGTCTACTCCGGCCACATCGGCTCGGGCAGCTACGTCCTCAACTCCACGAAGGGCAAGCGCGAGCGCATTGGCCGTCTGCTCCAGATGCACGCCAACGAGCGCAAAGAGATCTCTGAGGTCTACACCGGCGAGATCTGCGGCGTTGTCGGCTTCAAGGACACCACGACCGGCGACACCCTCTGCGACGACAAGCATCCGATCATCCTCGAGAAGATGGAGTTCCCGGAGCCGGTTATCCAGGTCGCCATCGAGCCGAAGACCAAGGCTGGTCAGGAAAAGATGATTCTCGGCCTGCTGCGTCTGGCTGAGGAAGACCCGACCTTCAAGACCTACACCAACCAGGAGACCGGTCAGACGATCATCGCCGGCATGGGCGAACTCCATCTGGAGATCATCGTTGACCGTCTGCTGCGCGAGTTCAAGGTAGAAGCGACCGTCGGCGCGCCGCAGGTCGCTTACCGCGAGACCATCCGCAAGCCGGCGAAGGCTGAAGGCCGCTACGTCCGTCAGACGGGTGGTAACGGTCAGTACGGTCACTGCTGGATCGAGATTTCCCCGGTCGAGCCGGGCGAAGGCTACTCCTTCAGCAACGACACCGTCGGCGGCTCCATCCCGAAGGAATTCATCGCGCCTATCGACGCCGGTATCCGCGAGGCTGCGAAGAACGGCCCGCTGGGCGGCTTCGAAGTTGTGGACTTCCATGTTTCCGTGTACGACGGCTCTTACCATGACGTTGACTCCTCTGAAGTCGCGTTCAAGATCGCCGGCTCCATGGCCTTCAAGGCGGCTATCGCCAAGGCGGATCCGGTGCTGCTTGAGCCGATCATGAAGGTCGATGTCACGGTTCCGGAAGAGTACATGGGCGACGTCATCGGCGACCTGAACAGCCGCCGCGGCCGTATCGAGGGCATGGATCACAACGGCACGACCGAAGAGATCCACGCGCTGGTTCCGCTCTCCGAGATGTTTGGTTATTCCACCGCGCTGCGTTCCCGTACGCAGGGCCGCGGCGTGTACACCATGCAGCCGGAGCACTACGAGCCGGTTCCGAAGTCCATTCAGGAGAAGGTTTGCGGCGCCAAGGCGGCGAAGTAAATCTTTCAGGCTTCCCGCTGAAAATGCGGGAAGCTCTTTCCCATCATAATCTATGCCCGACGCTGTCGGGCTCATGGAGGAAAATCAAATGGCAAAGCAGAAATTCGAGCGCACCAAGCCGCATGTCAACATCGGCACCATCGGTCACGTTGACCACGGCAAGACGACCCTGACCGCTGCCATCACGATGGTTCTGTCCAC
>CAKTXP010000054.1 GCA_934631055.1 uncultured Clostridia bacterium
TCTACAGTCTGAGCAGCATTGACATCCAGCCGGAATGAACGCCCCACGCTGTCTTCCCTCCATGCAAAACCTCAGCACAATAACAAAAGCTGATGATTTCCGCAGCACAAAAAAGCGTTGCAGAAGTCATCAGCTTAAAAAAGCGGTTCAGGTTGCCCTCGGGAGAACTTCATTCCCATATACGAATAGAATACTGCATCCCGCGGAATTTGTAAAGCCCCATTCGGCTGTTTCCATTTCATTTTTACCTCTAAACCGCTTCATCACAAACGCCGCCGCAGGTTTCCCCGCGGCGGCGCATGATGTATTCTCTTATCGAATCCCCAAAATCTCTTCCGCTCGAACGACCTGTTCCTTTGTCGGCGTCGGTACGCCCTCCAGCGGATAGGCAATCCCCAGCTTCTGCCACTTGGACAGCCCCAGCGTATGATACGGCAGAATCTCCACGCGCTCGACGTTTTTCAGCATTCCGATGAACGCCGCCATCTCGCGCAGGTCCTCCTCCCCGTCCGTCAGCCCCGGAACCAGCACATGGCGAATCCACATCGGCTTGCCCATCTCGCTGAGCCTGCGCGCCATCGCGAGGATGTTCGCGTTGCCCATGCCCGTCACGCGGCGATGGAGCGTTTCGTCCATTGCTTTCAGGTCGAGCATCACCAGATCGGTCGCCGCCATCAGCCGGTCAAACTCCTTCTGATACGGCTCGTCCTCGTGGTAGGGCTGCCCCGCCGTGTCCAGCACGGTATGCACGCCCTTGCGGTGCGCCAGCTCAAACAGTTCTGTGACGAATGCCATTTGAAGCATCGGTTCGCCGCCGCTGACGGTAATGCCGCCTTTTGCGCCGTCCTTACCCCAATAGCGCTTGTAGCGGAGCGCCTGATCGAGCAGCTCCTGCGCGGTCATGGTCTGGGCAGATTCGCCCGCCCACGTATCCGGATTGTGGCAGAACTGGCACCTGAGCGCGCAGCCCTGCAAAAAGATCACATAGCGCACGCCGGGTCCATCGACCAAGCCGAAGCTCTCAACCGAATGCACCCGACCCGTGAGCTTACATGTGGTCATGGCAGGTGCGGGCGATGACGTCGAGCTGCTGCTCGCGGGTGAGGTCGATGAACTTGACGGCGTAACCGGAAACGCGGATGGTGAAGTTGGCATACTCCTCCTTCTCCGGATGCTCCATCGCGTCGATGAGCTTCTCGGTTCCGAAAACGTTGACGTTGAGGTGATGCGCACCCTGATCAAAGTAGCCGTCCATCACCTGCACAAGGTTGTTCGCACGCTCTTCATCGCTGTGACCCAGCGCGCCCGGGTTGATGGTCTGCGTATTGGAGATACCGTCCAGCGCCCAGTGATACGGCAGCTTCGCCGTGGAATTCAGGGACGCCAGCAGACCGTTCTTCTCCGCGCCGTAGCTCGGATTCGCGCCCGGAGAGAGCGGCTCGCCCGCCTTGCGTCCATCCGGCATGCTGCCCGTCGCCTTGCCGTAAACGACATTGGAGGTGATGGTCAGGATGGAGGTCGTCGGCTCGGAGTTGCGATAGGTGTGACGCTTCTTGATTTTCTCAAGGAACGTTCCCAGCAGCCAGACCGCGATATCGTCGGCGCGGTCGTCGTCGTTGCCGTAGCGCGGGAAATCGCCCTCGGTCTCGAAATCAACGATGAGACCCGTCTCGTCGCGGACAGGCTTCACCTTCGCGTACTTGATCGCGCTCAGGCTGTCCACAACATGAGAGAAGCCCGCGATGCCGGTCGCGAACGTGCGGCGAACATCGGTATCAATGAGCGCCATCTCCGCCGCTTCGTAGTAATACTTGTCGTGCATGTACTGAATGAGGTTCAGCGTGTTGACATACAGACCGGCGAGCCAGTCCATCATGCGGTCATACGCCGCGATGACCTCATCGTAATTCAAGACCTCGCTGGTGACCGGGCGATACGCCGGGCCGACCTGCTCTCGGGTCTTCATATCCATGCCGCCGTTGAGCGCGTAGAGCAGGCACTTGGCGAGGTTGGCGCGTGCGCCAAAGAACTGCATCTCCTTGCCGGTCTGCGTCGCGGAAACGCAGCAGCAGATGGAGTAATCGTCGCCCCAGACCGGGCGCATCACGTCGTCATTTTCATACTGCACCGAGCTGGTCAGCACAGAGATCTTCGCCGCATACTTCTTAAAGGTCTCCGACAGGGAGGAAGAATACAGCACCGTCATGTTCGGTTCCGGAGACGGGCCCATGTTTTCCAGCGTATGCAGGAAACGATAGTCGTTCTTAGTCACCATGCTGCGTCCGTCCACGCCGATGCCCGCGACCTCCAGCGTCGCCCAGACCGGGTCGCCGGAGAACAGCGCGTTATAGCTCGGAATGCGGGCGAACTTGACCATGCGGAACTTCATGACCATGTGGTCAATCAGCTCCTGCGCCTGCTCTTCGGTGATGACGCCGCGCTCCAAATCGCGCTCGATGTAGATATCCAGGAACGTGGAGATGCGTCCGACGGACATCGCCGCGCCGTTCTGCGTCTTGATGGCGGCGAGATAGCCAAAGTACAGCCACTGGCAGGCTTCCTTCGCGTTGGAAGCCGGCTTGCTGATATCAAAGCCGTAAGCCGCCGCCATCGCCTTCATGCCCTTGAGCGCTTTGATCTGCTTGGAGATCTCCTCGCGCAGGCGGATCACGTCGTCGGTCATCGTGCCGTCACCGCAGTTGCTCAGATCCTTGTTCTTCTCCTCGATGAGGAAGTCAATGCCGTAGAGCGCCACGCGGCGATAGTCGCCGACGATGCGTCCGCGGCCGTAGGTATCCGGCAGACCGGTGATGATCTTATTATGGCGCGCATGCTTCATTTCCGGCGTATACGCCATGAAAACGCCCTCGTTGTGGGTCGGCGCATATTCGGTAAAGATCTTGTGCAGCTCCGGATCCGGCTCATAGCCGTAGTTCTTGCAGGCTTCCTCTGCCATCTTGATGCCGCCGTACGGCATGAAGGCGCGCTTGAGGGGCTTGTCCGTCTGCAAGCCGACAATCTGCTCCAAATCCTTGTCCGCTTCGCTGATGTAGCCCGCGCCGTAAGCGGTCAGACCGGAAACGATGTGCGTTTCCATATCCAGCACGCCGCCCTTCGCGCGCTCTTCCTTCTGAAGCCCCTGAAGGATGCCCCAGAGCTTATCGGTCGCCTCGGTCGGACCGGCAAGGAAGGATTCGTCGCCCGCATACGGCTTGTAGTTCTTCTGAATGAAGTCGCGTACATTGACTTCTTCACGCCAGATGCGTCCCTCGAAGCCTTCCCACTGCTCAAAATGAACCATGCAAACTCTCCTTTAATCTATCTATCATGGATGATTCCTGAAACGCGTTTATTCTACCATAAAGCCAATCGTCAGACAACTGACGATGTAACCAAGGAAAAGCCGCGCGTTTTGTCATCGCCATGAGCTCATGGATTTTCAGTCATGATTTACCCTTTTCATGGCGCACATTCTTCCCGCGCGGCAGATTATTTCTTTATGGTTGCGTACAAAATTAACAAGTTCTTAACAAGCAAAGTGAGGGAAGGGGGCTGCCTTTGGGGGGGCGCCGCCCCCAAACTCCTGCCATGAACCTGAGGTTCCTGGACTTCCCAATTCGCTTCGCGGCGGCTTAAATATTCTTTATCGAACGACGCGCATGCGCGTCGTAGGTCTAGGTTGATTAAAACCGGCGCGAAGCGAAGAAAGGGTGCAGGGAACAACGTTCCCTGCCGGGGCTTGGGGCGGCGCCCCAACCGTCTCCCCGTTCCCCTTTACCGCTTCACGTTGAACGCCGCCATGCCCGGATAAACCGCGCTCGCGCCCAGTTCTTCCTCGATGCGCAGAAGCTGGTTGTACTTGGCAACGCGCTCGGTGCGGCTCGGCGCGCCCGTCTTAATCTGGCAGGTGTTCAGCGCCACAGCCAGGTCGGCAATGGTCGTGTCCTCCGTCTCGCCGCTGCGATGGGAAGAGATCGCCGTGTAGCCCGCCTTGTGCGCCATCTTGATGGCTTCCAGCGTTTCGGAAACAGAACCAATCTGGTTCAGCTTGATGAGGATCGCGTTGCCGCAGCCCAGCTTGATGCCCTTGCTCAGGCGCTCCGTGTTCGTCACAAACAGGTCGTCGCCGACAAGCTGCACCTTGCCGCCCAGCTCGCGGGTCAGCTTCTGCCAGCCTTCCCAGTCCTCTTCATCCAGCGCATCCTCGATGGAGATGATCGGATACTTCTCGACCAGGCTCTTCCAATGCGCGATCAGTTCGTCGCTGGTGTACTCCGTGCCAACCTTCGGCAGCTTGTAGAATCCCTTGCCCTTCTCGCTCTTCCACTCGGAGGAAGCCGCATCCATCGCGATCATGAAATCGCAGCCCGGCTCGTAACCGGCTTTCTTGATCGCTTCCAGAATGGTCTCAATGGTCTCCTCGTCGCTGGAAAGGTTCGGCGCAAAGCCGCCCTCGTCGCCGACGGACGTCGCCAGACCGCGGCTCTTCAGAATGGAAGCCAGCGCATGGAACACCTCGGCGCACCAGCGGAGCGCTTCCTTGAAGCTCGGCGCGCCGACCGGCATGATCATGAACTCCTGCGTATCGACGGTGTTGGCCGCGTGCGCACCGCCGTTGAGGATATTCATCATCGGGACGGGCAGGCGGTTTCCAGAGATGCCGCCGAGGAAGCGATACAGCGGGATATCCAGCGAGAGCGCCGCCGCGCGGGCGCAGGCGATGGAGACCGCAAGGATGGCGTTCGCGCCGAGGCTGCTCTTGTCCTTCGTGCCGTCCGCCGCGATCATCGCCGCATCCACCGCATAGATATCGGAAGCGTCCATGCCGCAGAGCGTCTGGGCGATGGTCGTGTTCACATGCTCAACCGCCTTCGTCACGCCCTTGCCCAGATAGCGGCTCTTGTCGCCGTCGCGAAGCTCAAGCGCCTCGAACTCGCCGGTGGATGCGCCGCTGGGCGCCATGCCGCGTCCGACTGTGCCGTCCGCCAGCGTCACTTCCGCCTCAACCGTCGGATTTCCGCGGGAATCCAGAATCTCGCGTCCCTTGACATCTACGATCTCCAAATAAGCCATAAAGCATGCTCCTTTCCTCCGGACGGCTGAGCCGGCCGGGTTCGGCTTGTGAAATTTCTCCCTACGTGCAGAATTATAGCATAGATTCAGCATTTTGAGAAGGATTCGATTCATTTTTGTTAGAATATACAAACAGACCGGTGCAGTTCCGGTCTGTTTGCTTAAAAGGGGGAAGAATTGGGGCATGCAGGCGTCAGCAGTTCGCCCGCATTCCGAAATTCTCATCAATATTTACATTCTCAAGCATGTAAATATCGGTTAGAAGAAGCTAACTAAATATATTTTAGCCGATTTTGCCTTCGCTGTCAAGCCCTGTCCTTGATTTTTCAATCTACACAAAAATGCAGGAATTTGAATTGCAAATTCATTTCCCTGCATTTTTAAAGGATTAACTTTCTTCTTTCCATTTCTCCGGGTGCTTCTTCATCCAGCGATACGCGATCAAACAGATGACCACCGATACCACCGAGCCGACCGGCGCCGCCATGCCCATCGGCGTCAGGCTGTTCTTATCCATTGCGGAAGCCAGCCATGCCAGCGGCAGGCGCGCCGCGGTAAGCGAGATGATGTTGTGCAAAAACGAGATCGTCGAAAGCCCATAGGCGCAGAAGAAGCCGCTGAAGCTGAAGTGGACGCCCGCAAACAAGCAGTCCCACGCATAGCCGCGCAGATACTGCCCGCCCAGCTGGATGACCGCTTCTTCGCTTGCGAACAGCGCCACCGCGTTTTCCGCGACGAACTGCATCGCTATGCCGATGAGCAGCCCATAGCCCACCGCCATGCCGACCGCGTCAAAGAGCGTCTGTTTCGCCCGATCATGCCTGCCCGCGCCGATATTCTGCGACGCCAGCGCGGAAACCGTCGAAAGCAAAGTAGACGGCACAAGGAACAGGATGCTGATGATCTTCTCAACGATGCCGACCGCCGCCGAGTCGTTCAATCCGCGCATGTTCGCGATGACCGTGATGACGATAAAGCCGACCTGAATCAAGCCGTCCTGCGCCGCGACCGGCAGACCAACTTTGAGCAGCGCAGCCATCGTCCGGCGTCTGGGTTTCAAATGCGCCGCTTTCAGACCGGGGATCATCTTTTTCCGAATGACCGCCGTCAGCGCGGCCGCGACGGAAATCGCCTGCGAAAGCGTCGTACCCAGTGCCGCGCCTGCCGCACCCAGATGCAGCGCGCCGATAAACAGATAGTCCAGCGCGATATTCGCCGCGCATGCCACGGCAATAAACACCATCGGGCTTTTGCTGTCGCCCATGCCGCGGAAAATCGAGCTGATGACGTTATACGCCGTGACGCAGGGGATTCCGGCGAAACAGATAGTCAGATAGAGCCGCGTTCCGGCGAGGGCCTCCTGCGGCGTGGAGAGCAGACCGACCACGCCGTTTACGCAGAGCAGCAGGATGGCGGTCATCACGGCGGCAATGCCCATGAACAGGGTCGCGGCGTTTCCGACGGCTTCATTCGCCATGCCGCCGTCTTTCGCGCCGACCGCGCGACCGATGCGCACCGTCGCGCCCATCGCCAGCCCGACGATCATCACCGTCACCATGTGCATCACCTGACTGCCGATAGAGACCGCGGTCGTTCCCGCAACGCCGTCAAACTGCCCGATGATGAACAAGTCCGCCAAACCGTAGAGCGTCTGTAAAAAAGTTGAAAACAGATACGGCAGGGAGAAAACGAGGATGTTCTTCATCACACTGCCTTCCGTCAGGCTTCTTTTCTTATCCGCATTCACGCTTAGGATTTCTCCTTTTTTATCCTATAATAAAATAAGCTGCCGCATTCGCCCTCTCCGGCTCTCCGAGCCACCTCCCCAAAAGGGAGAGGCAAGAAGATTGCGAATCCTGACATACTCGCAAAACTCCTTGGCTCTCCCTTCTTAAAGAGCTGTCCCGAAGGGACTGAGAGGGCTTATGCAGCAGCTATTTCTTCTTTAGACCAGGCTCTTCACAAACCGCTCGATGCGATCCACACCCTTGTCAATATTCTCCATCGACGTCGCGTAAGAAATACGGCAGAAGCCCTCGGCGCAGAATGCGCTGCCCGGCGTCAGCGCCACGTCCGCGTTTTCCAGCAGCATGCTTGCAAAATCCATCGAGCCGGTGATCTCGCGGTCGCCCAGATGCCTGCCGATGAGCGCGCTCATATCCACCATGACATAAAACGCGCCCTTGGGCATCACGCATTTTAGCCCGTCGATAGCGTTGAGCCGATCGACGATGTGCCGTCTGCGCTCGTCGTATGCCTTGCGCATGCGCTCGATCTCCACGCGCCCCTTCGGCGAACGAAGCGCTTCTTCCGCCGCATACTGCGCGATGGAGTTGCTGCCGCTAGCGACCTGGCTTTGCAGGCTGCTCATCGCCTTGATGACCTCCAGCGGGCCGGCGGTGTAGCCGATGCGCCAGCCGGTCATTGCGTAGGACTTTGAGACGCCGTTGATGACGATGGTCTGCTTATAAATATCCTCGCCCAGCGACGCGATGGAGACATGCTCCTCGCCGTCGTAGATGAGCTTCTCATAGATTTCGTCAGAAATGACATAGAATCCCTTTTCGACAGCCAGCTTCGCGATGCCTTCCAGCTGTTCGCGCTTCCAGACGCAGCCGTTCGGGTTGTTCGGCGAATTGAGGATGAGCGCCTTGGTCTTTTCGGTCACATACGGCGCGATCTCTTCGGCATCGACGACGAAACCGCGTTCCGCCCTGCCCTGAACCAGTACCGGCACGCCGCCGACGATGCGCACAATCTCCGGATAGGAGACCCAGCACGGCGTCGGGATGATGACCTCGTCGCCGGGGTTGACGATTGCCGCCAGCGACGCATAGATGGAGAACTTCGCGCCGTTGGAGACGATAACCTGCGCGGGGGTATACTCAAGCCCATTGTCCCAGCGAAGCTTCTCGCAGATTGCCTTGCGCAGCCCGATGGTGCCGGGCGCGGGCGTGTACTTGGTCAGCCCCATGTCCAGCGCTTCGTGCGCCGCCGTGCGGATATACTGCGGCGTAACGAAATCCGGCTCGCCGACGCTGAAGGAAACCACATCGCGCCCGTTCAGGCGCATCTCCTTCGCCTTGGCGTCGATCGCCAGCGTCGGAGAAGGTGCAATGGCACTGCACATGCGTGAAAGCTCTAAGGACAAGAAAAAACGCCCCCTTAAACCGGACAGGCGCAGTTTTCGCCCGTCCAAAATGAATTCTGAAACTATTATACATCCATTTTATTCGTTTTGCAATCGCAATTTTACCTGTTTTATTCAAAATTCTCTAGATGCTTTGCACACTTGGTTTTTATTTCCTGCAAATCGTTTATTTGCACATCTTTCCTTTCTCTTGCTTTTCCACTCCCGATATCTTACGCGGGACAACAGAATTTGTTACGAAATTGGAGAATTTTATTAAAAATGCTTGCCATATTCCATGTTTTGCTGTATGATGTCATTTGGTTAAGGTCTGTTTGGGAAGAGTTTCCCTTTTTTGCTTTTCCCATTCAGACACGAGGCATCTTGTGAAACATATTTGGAGGTGTTACTTTGCATCGCATGACCAAATGGATTCTCGCCGCCGCGATGGCTTGTGTTCTCGGCACGGGCGCTGTGGCTGCCGCTGAGGATTCCTACTACCTCGAACTGCCGACCAAGGGAATTACTTCTTCACGAAAGATTACGGTCAACGTGCCGGATGAAAACGCGGCACAGGATGGCATTAACCCGCTGACCGGCGAGAGCTGGTACGGCAATTATTACCCGATCCTCGTCAATATCGACGCGCACCCCGAAGCCCTGCCGCATTGGGGCGTGGCGTCCGCCGACATTTCCTATGAAATGCCGATCCAGTCCGACGGCTCCACCCGTTCCGCCATGCTCTTCATGGGGACGATTCCGTCCGCCGCGGGCCCGGTTCGTTCCGCCCGCGTGCCGATGGGCAGCCTGCGCGAGATGTGGGGCGGCGCATGGGTGTTCTACGGCTGGCAGACCTGGCCGAACAAGACCAATACCGTCGTTGACGTCGTGGATTGGGCAACGTCCATCCACAAGGACGCCCGCGTAAAGGGTCGGTGGGTGTTCCCGTTCGTCGAGGGCATGGAGAAGAATTATTCTTCCCTCTTCACCCGCGTCAGCGATGGCAACCACGTCAACCCGCACAACGTTCAGATCAATCTGCCTGCGGTCGCTTCCCTCTTCACCGAGGAGCCGACCAAGCACCCGTTCAAGTTCACCGAAACCGGTCTTGACCGCGGCACGGACGTGTCCTCCATCACCATCAATTACAAGACCACCAATCCGGCGTATGTCACCTCTTATCAGTATAACGAGATGACCGGTCTGTACGAGCGTTACCGCAACGGTGAGCCGTATTACGACGCGCTCAGCGGCGCGCAGACCGAATACGCCAACGTCATCGTCCTGCGCACGGACGTCAGCTGGTTTAACGGCGCGCCGCAGCGCCCGGTCATCCAGCTGGTCGGTCAGGGCGTCGCCGAGATCTTCCAGAACGGCAAGTACATCCGCGGCACCTGGGTTCGCACGCACGACGGCAAGACCGGCGACGACGTGCAGTCTCTCACCAGCCGCATGGTCTTCCTCGACGAGAACGGCAACGAGCTGGAGATGAAGGTCGGCAAGACGTTCATTCAGATCGTCAACAACGACCAGCCTGTCCTCGTCAGCGCGGGCGGCGCAATCGAGGGTGCTTCCGCGCAGGCGACTCCGGAACCGACCGCGACTCCGAAGCCGACCCGCACCCCGAAGCCCACTCGCACCCCGAAGGCTTCCGCCAACGCGACTCCGGCGCCCGTCGAGGGCGGCGAAGAGACCGAAGAGGATAACTCTTTCGGCGGTTAATTGCAAAGCACGCACAACCCCTTCCGCAAAACGGAAGGGGTTGTTTTGTATGCTAAGCCCTGTCCCACCGGGACTGAGAGGGCTGCAAAAACCCCGCCGCATCCTGTTTCGTGCGGCGGGGTTTTACGATGTTACAACAATCAGTCGTTCGGATGCTCAGCGCGGTACTTGGTGAGCAGCTTCTCGATTCTATTCCACGGGTTGAGCAGATAGCTCAGAGACTGGTCATGGTTAAGCGTCGCGATAACGAACGCCATGTACTTGCTCATATCCGCCTGGCTGAACCATGGACGATCCAGCACTTCCTTGGGCGTATAGGTCAGGTTGGTCGCAAAGACGTGGTCGATGATGCCATCGTTATACGCCTTGTCGAACGCATCCAGTCCGCTGGTGAAGAACGCGAACGTCGCGCCCGCAAAGACGCGCTTTGCCTTGCGCTTCTTGAGGTTGTACGCCAGATCGAGGATGGAGTCGCCGGAAGCGATGATATCGTCCGCGACGAAAACGTCCTTGCCCTCAACGCTGTCGCCCAGATACTCGTGCGCGACGATCGGGTTGCGGCCGTTGACCACGCGGGTGTAGTCGCGGCGCTTGTAGAACATGCCCATATCCACGCCCATCGCGGAGCTGTAATAAATATTGCGGTTGAGCGCGCCCTCGTCCGGGGAGATGACCATCATGTGGTTCTTATCGATGCGCAGATCATCGTAAGTGTGGCACATGGCTTTGAGCATCTGATAGGTCGGCATGATGCTCTCAAATCCGCTCAGCGGGATAGCGTTCTGGACACGCGGGTCATGCGCATCAAACGTGATGATGTTCGATACGCCCATGCTGACCAGCTCCTGAAGCATCACGGCGCAGTCCATGGACTCGCGGGCGGTGCGGCGATGCTGGCGTCCTTCGTAGAGCATCGGCATGATGACGTTGATGCGGTACGCCTTGCCGCTGACAGCCGCGATAATGCGCTTCAGGTCGGCGTAATGCTCGTCCGGCGTCATCGGGATCTCATGTCCGTAGAGCTTATAGGTACACTGATACGCGCCCACATCGCAGATGATGAACAGGTCATAGCCGCGGACGGAATCCTTGATCATGCCCTTGCCTTCACCCGTTCCGAAACGCGGGCAAAGCGCTTCCAGCAGGAAGCCGTTCTTATCCGAGCCGTAGAAGCTGTGGAGCTTCTGGTCGGAGGAAGAATCCACCTGCCAGTTCATCAGGTACTCGTTGACGCGGCGACCCATTTCCTCGCAGCCGTTCATGGCAATGACGCCCAGCGGTGCGACCGGCCGCATCGGGAACTTCTGGGACGACTCGTTGCTGATGTTCTCGTTCATTCTTGAAAAACCCCTTCACAGTGTCGATGAGCTATCCAGTTGACGGAAACTAACAGCTTTATTATAGCATAAACTTCGCCCGAAAATCTCCACATTTTGCCCAAAATGCAAATTTCGTCCGCTTATGACAATTTTCATTCTCCTTTACGGCAATGCTACACGACATAAACGTTTTTTTAACACTCTTCCATACGCCCGCGCGCTTGACCCTCCGCTTTCCGCTTGGTATAATAAGGCGAAATCAAGGTCAAGGAGGTCTTTCGCGTGAAGCGCATCGTCCTTACCGGCGGCGGCACAGCCGGACACGTTTCCCCGAATCAGGCGCTCATCCCCCATCTTCTTGAGGAAGGCTGGGATATCCACTACATCGGCACCAAAAACGGCATCGAGCGCACGCTCATCGAGCCCATGAAGGGCGTGACCTATCATGCGGTCAGCTCCGGAAAACTGCGCCGTTATTTTGACTGGAAGAACTTTACCGATCCTTTCCGCGTCATCGCAGGCGCGTTCCAGAGCATCGGCGTCATCAGCAGGCTCAAACCGGATATCGTCTTTTCCAAGGGCGGATTTGTCAGCGTTCCGGTCGTGTTCGGCGCGGCGATCTGCGGCGTTCCGGTCGTCATGCACGAGAGCGACATCACGCCGGGGCTGGCGAACAAGCTCTGCAAGCCGTTCGCCAAGTCCATCTGCACGACCTTTCCGGAGTGCGCCAAGCTGCTCGCGCCCAAAGGCGTACAGACCGGCACGCCTCTGCGCGCGCAGATCTTCTCCGGCGATCGTGCGCGCGGCTTGAAGCTCGCCGGATTTGACGGCAGCAAGCCCGTGCTGATGATGATTGGCGGCTCTCTGGGCGCGCAGAGCGTCAACGCCGTCCTGCGCCAGTCGCTTCCAGCGCTGACGAAGAAATTCGACGTGCTGCACGTCTGCGGCAAGGGCAATCTGGACGAATCCCTGCTGCAAACGCCTGGCTATAAGCAATTCGAGTACCTGTCCGACGAACTGCCGGATGCGTTCGCCTGTGCGGACATCATGCTCTCCCGCGCGGGCAGCAACTCGCTTTCCGAGCTGATGGCGCTGCACAAGCCTGCGCTGCTCATCCCCTATCACAGCGGGCGCGGCGA
>CAKTXP010000055.1 GCA_934631055.1 uncultured Clostridia bacterium
GGCTGGTTGTCATCAAAAGAAGAGAAGTTGAACAAATCGACTTCTCTTCTTTCTTTTTCAAGGAATTTTCAGTCGGATTCCGTCGATAATTTGACGCTCTATCTCTTGATTTCGTCAAATCTGGCGCGTATAATAGGAACATCACATAGAAAAGGCGGTAACGAGCGATGATTGATTTCAAAGCCATTGAAGCTGTGGATCCTGAAGTATGCGCGGCGATGCGCAAAGAGCTGACTCGTCAAAGAGAGCATCTTGAGCTGATTGCTTCTGAAAATTTCGTGAGCGATGCCGTTTTGGCGGCGATGGGCTCGCATTTGACCAATAAATATGCGGAAGGCTATCCCGGAAAGCGTTATTATGGCGGCTGCCAGTATGTGGATGTCGTGGAGGACTTGGCGCGAGAGCGCGCAAAGGCGCTGTTCGGTGCAGAGCATGCTAATGTTCAGCCGCATTCTGGCGCGCAGGCGAATATGGCTGTCTATTTTGCCATGCTTGAGCCGGGCGATACGGTCATGGGCATGAATCTGTCGCATGGCGGTCATCTGACGCACGGCAGTCCGGTCAACATGTCTGGCAAGTATTTTCATTTTGTTCCATATGGCGTGACAGAAGAAGAGGAAGTCATCGACTATGATGCGCTGGAAAAGACGGCGCTGGAAGTCAAGCCCAAAATGATTGTCGCGGGCGCATCGGCATATCCGCGCATCATCGACTTTGCGCGTCTGCGGGAGATTGCGGATAAAGTTGGCTGTCTGCTGATGGTTGATATGGCGCATATTGCCGGACTTGTCGCGGCGGGCGAGCATCCCAGCCCTGTCCCGTATGCCGATTTTGTGACGACGACCACGCATAAAACGCTTCGTGGTCCGCGCGGTGGCATGATCCTTTGTAAGGAGAAATACGCAAAAGCAATCGACAAGGCGATCTTTCCCGGAACGCAGGGCGGTCCGCTGGAGCATGTTATTGCGGGCAAGGCGGTCTGCCTGAAAGAAGCGATGAGCCCTGAATTCAAAGCCTATCAGCATCAGATCATCCTTAACGCCCGCGCAATGGCGGAAGAATTCACGGCGGAAGGCATCCGGCTGGTTTCTGGAGGAACGGATAACCATTTGATGCTGCTGGATCTGACGAGTACGGGCGTGACCGGCAAGGCGCTTGAAGCAATGCTGGGTCAGGCAAATATCACCGTCAACAAGAATACCATCCCGAAGGAAACGCTCAGCCCGTTTGTGACCAGCGGCGTGCGCATTGGAACGCCCGCTGTGACATCGCGCGGCATGAAGGAAGCGGAGATGAAGCAGATTGCCGCGCTCATTACGCGAGTCATTCGCGAGGGCGAAGCTTGCCTGCCGGAAGTCAAAGCGCAGGTGCTTGAGATATGCGCAAAGCACCCGCTGTATGAAGGCTGCGTCCGCGAATAATCATTGAATCATCAGGCGTGCATGGCAGACATGTGCGCCTTTTTCTATCCATAGACGGATGAAGATATGCCGCTGAAGCGAAAAATGGATTTGTGGTTGACATGAAAAAGGGTTGGGGTTAAAATTAAACAGATAAGGTGTATGCTGAGGTGGCTATTGGATGATATATTTGGATCATGCGGCAACGACGCCGCTGCGAAAAGAAGCGCTTGAAGCGATGATGCCGTTTTTCATGGAAAAGGCAGCCAATGCCAGCGCTCTATACGCGGCGGGCAGACAGGCGCGTGGGGCAATCGACACCGCCCGCAGGCAGGTCGCGCAGGCAGTCGGTGCGCATGAGGGGGAGATCTATTTTACCGCGGGCGGATCGGAAGCGGATAACTGGGCGTTATTCGGCATTGCGCGGGCGCTGAAGGAGAAGCGCCACATCATTACAACGGAAATCGAGCATCACGCGGTTCTGAATAGCTGCGCGGCGCTTGAACGGATGGGTTATTCTGTGACTTATATCAAGCCGGACGAATGCGGGTTCATTTCGCCGGAGAAGGTCAGACAGGCGATGCGGTCGGGTACGGGTCTGGTTTCCGTGATGACCGCGAATAATGAAGTGGGAACGATCGAGCCGATTGCGGAAATCGCGGCTATCGCTCATGAGAACGGCGCGCTGATCCATACGGATGCGGTACAGGCAGTTGGGCATATCCCGATCAACGTAGAAAAGCTTGGCGTTGACCTGCTTTCAATGGCGGCGCACAAATTCTATGGACCCAAAGGAATCGGTGCGCTGTACATCAGAAGCGGCGTACACATTGTTAATCTTATCTACGGCGGCGAGCAGGAAAAAGGTCTGCGTGCCGGTACGGAGAATACGTCGGCAATCGTCGGCATGGGATGCGCGTTGGAGTTGGCGTGTGGAGAAATGGAGAAAGAGAGCGCTCGAATTGAGGGGCTTCGCGACAGCCTTGAAGAGAGCATTCTTTCACGGATACCTAGCGCCAAAATCAACGGAATGCGGGACAACCGCCTGCCTGGTATGCTGCACGTGACGTTTTTCGGCGCGGATACGAATATGCTCCTGATGCGGCTGGATATGGAAGGCATCGCGGCGTCTGCGGGCAGCGCATGCGCCGCGGGCGCGATGGAGCGGTCGCATGTGATTCGGGCAATGGGCGTTCCGGAGGGCGCGGATGTGCGCTTTTCCCTTGGGACGGAGAATACGCAAGAGGATATTCGCAAAACTGTGGATGCTTTGTGCCGCATTTTGAATTAAAGGAGAGCTTTCATGATATATGGCAATAAAGAGGGCATACGCGATTCGCTGCTGGCGCAGTTGGAGACGCTGTATGACCTTGAAATTCCCGCGGAGGTCTTTGCGCCTGCCGAACTGCTGGATGTGCTGGCGGCGTTTACCTGCGCGATCAATCGCGAGATCAGCATGTATATTTCCCGAAGCGGCGAGGTGCTGGATATCACGATCGGCGGAACGGGAAGCGTGGAGCTGAAGGATATCCATCTGCGCCGCAATACGCGCAGACTGAGCATGGTGCGCTGTATCCATACGCATCCGGGTGGAAACCCTCAGCTGTCGGACGTGGATCTCAGTTCTTTGCGCGCGATGCGTTTCGACGCGATGGCGGCGGTCGGCGCAAAGGACGGGCATGCAACCGGCATACAGACGGCTTTTTTGGGCGAATATGTCGGCGGCGTCAATCAGATTCATTTGACGGATATCACGCCTGTCCGCAAGATACCGCAGCGGTCGTGGATGGATGCCATTGAGCGGGCGGATCAGGAAGTTTTGGTCGGTGCGCCGAACAGCACGCAGGAAGAGCAGGAACGCGCGTTTTTAGTCGGGCTGGACAGCGAAGAATCGCTGGGCGAGCTTGCGCGGCTTGCAGAGACCGCGGGCGCGGTCGTCGTCGGAATGATGCTTCAAAAGAAAACGCGTCCGGATACGGCGACTTATATCGGAAGCGGTAAAGCCGACGAGCTTTCGCTTGCCGTACAGGCGAGGGAAGCGGACGTCGTTATCTTTGACGATGAACTGACGGGTGTTCAGACGCGCAATCTGGAAGAGATCCTTCGCGGCGCAAAGGTCATTGACCGAACGACGTTGATCCTGGATATTTTTGCCCAGCGGGCGCAGTCGCGGGAAGGCCGCCTGCAGGTTGAACTGGCGCAGATGGCGTATCAGCTGCCGCGGCTTCTGGGACATGGCGTCGCAATGTCCAGACTGGGCGGCGGAATCGGAACAAGAGGTCCGGGTGAAACGCGCCTTGAGATGGACAGACGCCGCATCCGCAGGAGAATGAGCGACTTGCGGCAGGAAATCAACGAACTGAGCAGCCAGCGCAGTCTGCGCCGTGCAAAGCGGCAGAAGAATAAGGTTCCTGTTGTGGCGCTTGTCGGCTATACGAATGCGGGAAAATCAACGCTTTTGAATACGCTCAGCGGCGCGGACGTGCTTGCGGAGGATAAGCTGTTTGCGACGCTCGATCCGGTGGTGCGGACAGTCAAAATGCCGGCAGGCGGAGAGTTCCTGCTGGTTGATACGGTCGGGTTTATCAGCAAACTGCCGCATGCACTGGTCGATGCGTTCCGCTCAACGCTTGAAGAAGCGCTTCTGGCGGACGTATTGCTCATCGTTTCGGACGGCGCGTCGGCGGATATGCTCCATCAGCATGATGTGGTGCTGGAAGTATTGGCGTCGCTCGGAGCGGCAGATAAGCCGAAGATCGACGTACTCAATAAGGCAGATCTACCGAATGTGGACTCGACCAAACTGCTGGGTGCTGTCGCCATCAGCGCAAAGACCGGCGCGGGGATTGACGAACTGCTTGAGCGTATCCGTCTGGAACTGCGCGGCGTATCGCGTCCGATGAGGGTGGTCATTCCTTATGCGCAGGGCGGTCTGCTCGCCAAAATCCATGAGGACGGGCAGGTACTCAGCGAGGAATATACAGCGGACGGCATCGAAGTTTGCGCGATGGCGGATGAACAGCTATATGGACGGTTGACTGCGCAGCTTGGCGAACAGGCGGCTGTCTGGCAGGACTGATTTGAAGGAGGCGAACGTATGCTTTCCATACGAACGATTGCGTCGCTGACGCTTGGCGCGGCGATGATGTTTGAATCTTGGGGGTATATGATGCCACAGCAGGATCCGACGGATACGCTGATCCTTGTCAACAAGACCAATAAGGCGCCTTCCGTGCCGGTTACGCTGGTCAAACCCAACGTTCAACCGACGCGGGAGTCGATCTCAGAGAACATCTATATGCGTCCGGAGGCGGCCGCCGCGTTGGAAGAGTTGTTTGAAGCGGCGGCTCAGGACGGGATAACGCTGTATGCGACAAGCGGATTCCGCAGTTATTCCACGCAGAAGGCGATATTTGAGCGCAAGCTGGATACGATGAGCGAAAAGCAGGCAAACGCCAGCGTTGCGAAGCCCGGTTATTCGGAACATCAAACCGGATTGGCGATGGATATCGAAGGCGAGACCACGAAGGGAACCGGTCTGACGGAAGCGTTCGGTGAATCGCCGGAGGGCATTTGGGCGGCGGAACATTGCGCGGAATATGGCTTTATCATTCGCTATCCGAAGGGAAAGACGAATATTACGGGATATATTTATGAACCGTGGCATCTTCGCTATGTTGGAAAGGAAGCGGCGGCAGAGATTACGGAGCTTGGCGTGACATTTGAAGAATATATCCTTGCTTTGCGCGCAGAGCGCATCGAGACCATGCAGGAGGAGACACGATATGAACAAGTTGATCCGTAAAACGCTGGTTTTTGCGGCGCTGATGACGTCGTTTACGCTGGCGTATGCGGAAGAAACGCTCGATTTGTCTGATTTTGATGACGCACAGGAAGCGCAGATGGTCGAGATGGAGCCGGAAGCGGCGCAATGGACTTATCCGATTCCATATGATCTTTTGACCACGAGCGATTATATCGTTTTGACCAATAAAGAGAACCTGTTAAGCGCGGACTATATTCCGCCGGATCTGGTCAAGCTGACGTGCAGAAAGATCAGCTCGGACCCAATCCGGATGCGCGAAGTGGCGGCGCAGGCGCTTTCGGATATGTTCGACGCAGCCAAAGAGGATGGCATTACGCTCTATGCCCATTCCGGCTACCGCAGCTATCAGACACAGAACACGATGTATTCCAACCGGCTGAAAAAGAATAATGGCAGGGACGACGGCGTTGTGGCATATCCTGGCTCTTCGGATCATCAAACGGGGCTGGGCATCGATATCATCAATAAAGCCGGTATCGGAAAGAAATTCACCTCGGCGTTTGCCGATACTAAGGAAGGCAAATGGGTCGCGGAGAACTGCTGGAATTACGGATTCGTGATCCGCTATCAGAAGAATAAAGAGGATATCACGCAGATCACATATGAGCCATGGCATTTGCGCTACGTTGGGGTACAGGTAGCTCAATATATGCATGAGAACGATCTTTGTCTTGAGGAATTTACGGCAGAATGGAAGGAGGCCGCGGCACAGTATCAGACCGCGGAAAATTGATATGAAGATCATCGACATTTCACAGGAGATCTATTCTGGTATGCTCGTTTATCCCGGCGATCCCAGCTTTCAGGAACGGCAGGTCAGCAGTTTCAGACGGGGCGATATGTGTGAGGTCAGCGAGATCACGATGGGTACGCACTGCGGAACGCATGTGGATGCGCCGCTGCACATGCTTCCGGACGGCGCGCCGCTGGAGAACATCCCGCTGGATTGTTTTATCGGCGAATGCCGCGTGTTGACCGTCCCATATCCGATCATCAGCGAAAAGACGCTGGAAGAGTTTCAGGTCAAGCCCGGCGAGCGCATCCTGTTTCGGACGGATCCGAACGGTAAGTACAACCGCCACGGCAAGTTTAATCCGGCTGTACTGAGCATGCGCGCGGCGCAGTATCTGGCTCAGCTTCCCGTCAAACTGATCGGCATCGACGCGCCGACCGTTGAGAACATGGAGCTTTGCGACGGTGAAGTCCACAGAGCGCTGCTGAAAGCGGGTATCCCGATCCTTGAAGGTCTGCGTCTTGAAGAGGTCGAGGGGGAGAATTATATGCTCAGCGCGCTTCCGATCCGCCTGACTGGCGAAAACGGCGCGCCGTGCCGCGCAGTTTTGATTGAGAAGGATTAACCGATTGTCAGATCAGATAAACGGTGGTATAATAGACATAAGAATATCCGAGAGCGAAAGAAGAGGGAGGATTTTTGTTCCATGAATATTCTTTTAACTGGCGGCGCGGGGTTTATCGGTTCGCATACCGCGGTAGAGCTGCTGAATGCCGGACATCATGTGATCGTGGTGGACAACCTCTACAACAGCAGCGAAAAGGTCGTAGAGCGCGTGGAAGAGCTGACCGGCAAAAAGGTCAAGTTCTATAACGCGGATGCGTGCGACCGCGACGCGATGGACAAGATCTTTGCGGAAAACGAAGTGGATGCGGTTATCCATTTTGCCGCGTACAAGGCGGTCGGCGAGTCGGTTTCCAAGCCGCTGGAATACTACCGCAATAATTTGGACTGCACGCTTACCGTCTGCGAAACGATGAAAAAGCATGGCGTAACGCGGTTCATCTTCAGCTCGTCCGCGACGGTCTACGGTATTCCGGATCATATGCCGCTGGATGAGACCATGCCGACCAGCTGCACCAATCCCTATGGCTGGACGAAGTACATGATCGAGCAGATTCTCAAGGATGTTGCGCATGCCAATCCGGATTGGTCGGTCGTGCTGCTGCGCTATTTCAACCCGATCGGCGCGCACGAGAGCGGTCGCATCGGCGAGATGCCCAACGGCATCCCGAACAACCTGCTGCCGTATGTTTCTCAGGTTGCGGCGGGCAAGCTGGCGTATCTGCATGTATTTGGCGACGATTATCCGACACCGGATGGAACGGGCGTCCGCGATTATATTCATGTGGTCGATCTGGCGCGCGGTCATGTCGCGGCGGCGGACTTTGCCATGAAGCATACCGGCACGGAGATTATCAATCTGGGAACCGGTCATGGATACAGCGTGCTGGATATCGTCAAGGCGTTTGAAAAGGTCAATGGCGTCAAAGTGCCGTATAAGATCGAAGCGCGTCGTCCGGGCGATATCGCGGAATGCTGGGCGGATCCGACGAAGGCGAAAGAGCTTCTGGGCTGGACGGCGACAAAGAATCTGGAAGATATGTGCCGCGACGCATGGCGCTGGCAGACGCAGAACCCCAACGGCTACGCGGATTGATCAATTCAAGCGATTTATCAAAACCGACGAGAAAGCGTTATTTGGGAGCTGAATCTCCGGCTTGAATAAAGCCGGCTCAAGTCCATATAAGAATGCGCCCCTGATTTCCTATTAAAAAGGAAGTCAGGGGCGCATTTGATTGGTCAGCCTTTTTTTCTGCGATTCAGACCGCGATACAGATGAAGGTCATTGTTGATATATCCGGCGAGGATCTCCGTAATCTTTGCGTCCTTTCCGCCGCCGGCGACGATGACGTCGGCATACTGTTCGTAATTGCGGATGTATTGGTCAAACATGGGCTTGACAGTCGTGATGTACTGGGAGGAGATGTTGTCGATCTGACGACCGCGTTCATTGATATCGCGCTGGATGCGGCGAAGCAGACAGATATCCGATTCGACGTGCATATAGAGCTTAAGATCCATCATCGCGCGGAGACGCGGATCATAGAACGCATGGATGCCTTCCACGATGATGACGTCGTGCGGCTCAAGGTATTCGCCAGTCACATCTGCGCGGCAGTGGTGCGAATAATCATAGCGCTTTTTGGAGACGCGCTGACCTTCCAGCAGACTCTGTACATCCGATAGCAGCAGGTCGTGATCGAAGATAGAAGGCTCGTCATAATTGAGCAGACAGCGCTCTTCAAAGCTCAGATCCGGATGGTCCTTGTAATAAGCGTCCTGATTGATGATGAGGATGCTCTTGTTGACCATGGTTGCGAGTTCTTCCGCCAGAGTGGATTTTCCGCTGCCGCTTGCGCCGCAGATACCAATAAACAACATGTGCTTGTGTACTCCTTTTGTTTAGCGTTAAGCTTCTTCCTGAAGCGCCGCTTCCGCGGCTTCCCATTGTTCATACAGCGTCTGCAAGGTCTGCTGTGCCAACTGATAGGCGCGCTGAACGTCGGCGGCGCGCTGGGGATCGCTGTAAAGGGCAGGATCCGCCATCTGTGCTTCCAGCTCGGCAATCTCGGCTTCCTTTGTGCCGACAGCTTTTTCGGCTTCCTGCGCGCGGGTCTTGAGCTGGCGCAGCGCCTGACGGTTCATCTTATCACGGCGCTTTTCCTTATCCAGCTCGGTCTTGGTCTTTCCGCTTTCCGCTTCGACGGGAACGGGGCGGTTCTTGCGCTCGATATAATCGTCGTAATTGCCGATATATTCCGTTACGCCGTCCGGGCGCATTTCGATGATGCGGTTGGCGACCCGATTGATAAAATAGCGGTCATGAGAGACTGTGATGATCGTTCCGCTGAAATCGGACAGGGCATCCTCCAGCACCTCGCGGGAATCCATATCCAGATGGTTCGTCGGCTCGTCCAGCAGCAGGAGATTGTCCTTGCGGAGCATGAGCGCGGTCAGCGCAACGCGGCCTTTTTCGCCGCCGGAAAGCGTTTTGATAGGCTTAAAGACTTCGTCGCCTGTGAAAAGGAACATGCCCAAAGCGCCGCGGACATTGGATTGCTCCATCTGCGGAAAACGATCCCAGACTTCATCCAGGACGGATTTATCGGGATGCAGGGCGCTTTGATGCTGGTCGTAATAGCCGATATCGACATTGGCGCCGTAACGGATGAAGCCGGTATCCGGTTTTTCTTCGCCGACGATGAGCTTGATGAGCGTGGATTTACCGACGCCGTTCGGCCCGATGAGCGCAATGCGGTCGCCCGCGCGAACATGGATGCTCAGATCGCGGAACAGATGCTTTTCGCCGAACGATTTGCTCAGCTCGCTGAGCTGTAAAACGTCTTCGCCGGTGCGGCGTCGTGCTTCAAAAGAGAAGCGGATGGCGCGTTCATCAACCGGCTTTTCCAGCTTCTCCATGCGGTCGAGCGCCTTTTCGCGGCTCTCGGCGGCTTTAATGGATTTTTCGCGGTTGAACATGCGGTAGCGGGCAATGATGGCTTCCTGCCGCTCAATCTCTTTCTGCTGAAGCTCATAAGCGCGCATGCGCGATTCAAAACGCTCCTGACGCTGCGCGGTATAGCGGGTATAGTTTCCGTTATACTGCTCGGAAGAACCCATCAGGATCTCGACGATGCCTGTGCAGACATGATCGAGGAAATAGCGGTCATGAGAGATGACCAGTACGCTGCCCTTATAAGCGGCAAGATAGTTTTCGAGCCATTGCAGCGTTTCCATATCCAGATGGTTCGTGGGCTCGTCCAGCAGCAGCAGATCCGGCTTTTGCAGCAGAAGGCGGGCAAGGCAGAGACGCGTCTGCTCGCCGCCGCTGAGCGAATCTACACATTGATCGTACTGCGCGGGCTTGAACCCCAGACCGTTGAGGACGCCGGAGACCATGCTTTTCCACGCATAACCGTCGGCTTCTTCAAAGCGGCGCATCAGGCGGTCGTAGTCGGCGGAAAGATGCGCAAAACGCTGTTCGTCCGTGTGTGCGTGCGCCATTTCATTTTCCAGCTCGCGCAGACGTTTTTCCATGGCGAAAACAGGCTCATAGACCTTTTGAAGCTCATTCCAGACGCTTTCACCGCTGGTCACCATGTTCTGCTGGGCGAGATAGCCGACGCGTGTTCCGCGGACGAGCGCGATCTCGCCGCTGTCCTGTGAATCCAGTCCGGCGATGATGCGCATCAGGGTCGATTTTCCGCAGCCATTGACGCCGACCAGACCGATGCGTTCGCCCTGCTGTACGGTTAAAGAAACGTCGCGCAAAACGGCGTTTACACCAAAGGATTTCGCGACGTTTTGAACGGAAAGAATGATCATATTGAGAAACTCCTGTATACTGACGATAGAAAACCCGAATACGCCGGTTGCGTAAAAACTACATACTAGTTTATTATACGACAGTCGGCGCGGCAAGGCAAGGCGATTTTGTATCAGGACGGCATAAAATGAAAAAAGGTTGATTGTAAAATGAAGTTGAACTAAAAAAGACCCATAGCAGAGCCAAATGTGGTAGAGTAATTTTGCCCAAAGAACTCACACAGGAGGACACCGCTATGAACCAAGTACAGGATATCACAAAACACGTTAGAGGTAAACACCTGAATTTCGCCCAGAGAGCAATTATCCAGGTCAGGCTTCAGGACGGGTGGTCGCCCTATCGGATTGCCAAAGAGCTTGGTTGCTGTTCAAACACGATTCGCAACGAAATAAAGCGGGGCACACCCGGCTTATATTGGGGAAATACATCAAAATATGATGCAGTTCACGCACATGCTATCTACAAAGGACATCGAATGAACGTAACCGCTCAATAATCCCGTGTCCTGACAACGTCCTCTAAACATGCGATACTTATCCATAGATGAAGCAGGAAGGGTGCGAATGAAGAATCAGAAAGAGGAGTTCTTTGAGTTAATTTATGCTCAATATGCAAAAAAAGTTGGAGCGCATCTGTCTACGTTATGTGAATTATCAGCCCGAATATCGAGAAATTGCTGCAAACAGCGTTCAAAAGACCTTCCTCAAGGCACTCGAGGAATATGGCAAACTGAAAGATGCCTCTTACATCGAGCCGTGGTTGTATCAAACTTGTATGCACCGTTTTACAACTGCACTCAAAACATACAGACGGCGAATGAAGGAAACCTTTGTGTCCGCCGTCGTGCATCTCGACGAGAAAACCCTGCACATGCACGTCACGTTCGTTCCTCTGACGGAAGATAACCGTTTGAGTGCCAAAGAGATTATTGGCAACAAGGCTAAACTGAGCCAGTGGCAGAGCGATTATTGGGAACACATGGTCAGTAAGTACTCTGATCTTGAACGCGGAGAAAGTGCCGATAAGACCGACCGCAAGCATGTTCCACCGCGTGTTCTCAAAGAAATGACCCATCTTGCCAAGCAAAGCAGGAAAATCGAACCGGTTATGGATGATGCGAATGTGTTCAATGCGAAGGGCAAGTTGCAGGAAGTTGAAGCCCTGCTGGAACGGTTTATCCCCAGCGTGGAGCGGAGCAGACCCAGCTCGACCAATACAAAGTCGCCTTTACGGACACAACCACCGAAAACGCTTCCTTGAAGAAGGAAATTACGGAACTTCAAAGCAAGCTGGATACCGCTAAACGCGGAAGCGTCCAGAAAAAGCTCGATGAAGCGCAGCTCTTGAACGATTATCAGGAACTTCGCAAAATTGTAGAGCGGATTCCGCCTGAAATTCTTGAACGCGCCAAACGTCAGGAATGCAGCGCCGCCGCGTCGAGGTTTGCGCGATGAGGACGGTGAGCGGATGGCACGGAAAAAGAAAATCATCAACAACACGCCTTATCCGCAGCACGCCATCGATGCGGTTGCGCGTTGTCTTTGGCCGGATATCGTGGCTTTTTTTGAAAGCGAAGAAGGACAAAAGGAGTTTGAAACATGGAAACGTCAGCAGGACAAGGAACGCGTGGAACAGGAAAATCAGTTAAAGACCGCATAAGAAAAATTCCGTCAGAGTCAGGTATAAGACTCTGGCGGAATTTTTTCGTTATGGCAGATTATTTCATTCGGCGCTTGGAAGAAGCCCTTCTCCGTCTGCCGTTTTCAAAATAATCGTAGTGGAAGGTAATAAAAAATCCGAACCCATTTCCAATTTGGAAAGTCTGGTCCGGATTATACTGATTTGGTGCGGGAAACAGGACTTGAACCTGCATGAAATTGCTTTCACTAGAACCTGAATCTAGCGCGTCTGCCAATTC
>CAKTXP010000056.1 GCA_934631055.1 uncultured Clostridia bacterium
AGGGCTTGGGGATTGGAGTCACGCGCCCGCTGTGCGGGATTCAGCGTGACGGAAATCGGAAATCGTAAGAAACGCTTGCGTTTCCATACGAGTTTCCCGGATCGGTAGCCCCAATCGTTTCCCCTTATTTTTGATACGAATCGGGAAGAAAATAAGCGGTTCATTCGTCGAATCCATAAGGAGGACGTATGAAAAAGATAGGAATACTGATGATGCTCCTGCTGTGCATGCTGACAGCGGCGTGCGCCAGCGCGCAGGAACTGCCCGGCGTCGAATGCTTTTCGCCCGGCTTCCTCAAGCTGAACGCGCGGATGGAGCAGTTCCCGGCGGTCAGCGCGGAAGCGACGCTGACGGTTGAAAACGCGTTTTACGCGCGCAACCTCTCCGTACTCCGCGCGCTTCTGGACGGCATGACTCTGAATTATCGGGGCGGCGGCGATACCGATGAATTGACCCTTTCCCGCGGCGGCGAGACGCTGATGAACGTTGCGCTGACGGCGGACGATACGCAGGCGCTCTTGCGGCTGGACGGGCAGGCGATGGATATTTCTGACCTGCTGGGCTTGACGGCGACACCGGATGAAGCGCAGAGGGCAGGGTTCGACTTCGCCGAAAAGCTTCGGACGACGCCGGTTTTGGAGCGCATGGCGCTGACTGGTATCGCCGATACGCTGGAAAATGCGAAGGTGGGAGAGACGCTCCTGCCGGGCATGACCGTGGTTCGCCCGTTCTCCGTTTCGAGGACGATGAGCGACGACGGCGAGCGGATGACCAAGATTAACATCGACGGAAGCGTCAGCATGGCGGGCGGCGAATGGAACATCACCGGCTTCATCCGTCATCCGGGCGGAAAATCGCCGAAGGATACCGCCGAGCTGGTCATCGAGCAGGACGACGCCAACCGGCTCGAACTCTCTTACAGCGCACTGCGCAAGAGCGAGATCGAGCAGAAGAACAGAAAAGGTACGGCGAGCGTCGCCGCGGCGTTTAAGCTGGCGGGCAAGGTTGGCGGAAGCGCCGTCCATACGACGCTCAAGGTCAACACCAAAAACGAATGGACGGCGGACGGCGAAAAGCTGAACGAAAAGATCACCGTCACCGCGACGCTCGGACATCAGGACAACACGCCCGGAAAGCGCATGCAGCGGCTGAACCAGGTGAACGCGACGAACAAGAATATCCTGCGCATTACGACAACGGAAGCGGACGAAGAGACGCTGAGCTTTACGGACGATATGAGCCTGAAGATCGAGATGGACAGCAACACGTTCCTTGAGGGCGGCATGAAGCTGTCGGTCACGGTCGGCGGAGAAGCGCCGCAGGCGGTCGCCGCGCAAGCGCAGCCTGCCGACGAGCGGGAGGTTCAGGCGGCGTTTGACTCGGCGATACAGGCGCTCAGCGCGCGGCTGTACGCTCAGCTTGGCGACAAGACGAAGCAGGCGATAGCCGATGGACTGTAAGGAGGAAAACATATGGGTTTGAAAAATAAGGCACTGTCCCTTGGACTCAGCGCGGCGATGCTGATGACGCCTGCCGCGACGCTGGCGGAGAGCAACTATGCCGCGGGCGAATTGACGACGACCGCAATTTCCGACAGCTATGTCGGCGGCAGC
This sequence comes from uncultured Clostridia bacterium, assembly GCA_934631055.1. Classification (GTDB taxonomy): domain Bacteria; phylum Bacillota; class Clostridia; order Christensenellales; family Aristaeellaceae; genus Ventricola. The sequence goes on from CAKTXP010000056.1 coordinate 1,614, forward strand.
CAGATCAACCTGAGCGCCGCGCTGGGCATGACGCTGGATGGCGAAGCGACCACCGACCGGTGGAAGTCGCTGGCGTCCCTGCTGAACAAGACGCAGCTGGAAATGTCCTTTTATGATGATTTTGGAACGGCACGCATCCACGCGAACGTGGCGACCGACGGCGTAACGCTGCTGACCGCCGACGTGCTGGTCTATGAGGACGGCTCGGTTCAGATGATGACCAACCTCACCGGCAAGCTCGTGCTTGCGCTTCCGGCAGGAAGCCTGACCGCGGCGGAGAACGGGCTGGATAACCTCTTTAGCGGAATCGCGGGCAAGAGCACTGAGGACGCAGATTTCGCCAATTATCCGGCGACGGAGCGCCTTCAGATCACGCTGTCGGATCTCAGTGTGCTGGTGTTCAGTCATCTGCTGGGCTGGACTTCCGCGACGCAGATGGATACCGGCGAGCTGTATACCTTTGACGATACCTATTACGATGAGACCGATACCCGCGACGCCGTATCCCAGCGCATGATCGGCAAGATCACGGCGGACGAATTTAACACACTGCTCTGGAATATCAGCGCGACCATCTGCGACGAGCAGGGCGCGTTCCAGCAGGCGCTTGCCGATGTCCTCGCCGAGCAGGGCGTGACCCGTTACCAGATGCGTCAGGTCATCGACAGCATCTTCAAGGATGAGGTCATCGATCCGGCGCAGGACTGGGTGCAGCCTTCGCACGCGATTGCGGACGACGGCGCGCTCTGCACCTATGACGACGTGTCCTACCTGTTCAAGAAGCTCGTGAAGTTCACCGACAACGTTTGGGAACACAGCACGGATAACGTGCTGGGGCTTGTCGTCAGCTATGACGACTATGGCTCTATGGTCGGCTTTGACGCAACGCTGCCGCTGTTCACTGAAGTCCTGCCGTATGAAGGCTCGTTCTCTTACTCCGTCAAGCACGACGAAAACGAGCAGGCGGCGACCACCAGCCACGGCGAATTGCAGCTCTATAACGACAACCGCATCGTCGGCGACCTGACCGCCAAGCTGGGGCAGGATGTGGACGGCGTGAACGAGAGCAGCCTCAACGGTTATATCGACCTGCGCAATACTGCGGACGGCTCTTCGACCGGTTTCGGCGTCAACAGCGCGTCGAATTTCACCGTCGGAACGAACGATAACGGCGAGGATACCGAAGCTTTTACCGGAAGCCTTGGACTGAGCCTGCGCGAGGGCGGCGAGAACAGCAGGAGCATCGTCGCCGCGTTTGAGGGCGAGACTGCGACAGACGGAAATAGTTTCACTACGACGGCGGACGTCTCTCTCGATGTGACCGACTGGGCGAAGGTGACGGCGGACGTCACGCTCGAACAGGTCGATTATGAGGAGATCGCGTTCGCGGGCGGTCAGGCAATCGACCTGACGAATATCAGCGACGATGAGATCCAGCAGATCAAGAACGAAGTCATCGCGCAGGGCGCAAAGCTCTCGCTGGCGCTGGTGCTGCATCCGAGCGTGCTGTCCGATCTGATGACGATCGTCGGGCAGTGAGTTTTCCAAAATTGAAAGAAGGCGATCCCCTTGGCGTTTCAAGTCGATTCACAGGACGTGACGCTGCGCGAGATGTGCGAATTGGGCGAGGACGTGCTGAAGAGCGGCAAAATGCAGGCGCTCCGCACGTTCATCCAGCACGGCGCGGTCACGCGGTACGAACACTGCCTTTCCGTATGCTATATCGCGCTGAAGCTGGCGGATAAGCTGCATGCGGACGTGGACAGGAGGAGCATGGTGCGCGGCGCGCTGCTGCATGATTTCTTCATGTATGACTGGCATGATCCGGGCAACCTGCGGCTGATGCACGGCTTTACGCACGCAAAAGAGGCGCTCCAAAACGCGCAGAAGGAATTCGAGCTGAATGACATCGAGCGCGACGTCATCAAAAAGCATATGTTCCCGCTGAACATCGCGCTGCCCCGATACAGGGAGACCGTGCTGGTCAGCACGGCGGATAAGATCAGCGCTGTGCTGGAAACGATGCACAACGCAAAGGCGCTGCATATCCTGTGGATGTGTAAGATGGTGGGGATGTAAGCAAAAAAAGGGGGTGTCAAGTTCAAACTGAACCGCTCCCTGTCAAACAGACAATCAAAACAACAAAATCAATCTGCCAGAATCTCAAAAAATGGGGTTCTGGCTTTCTTTACCTTATAGGAAATTGCATAAAGCTTGCTCGCGTGCGTAAAGCTTTGAATCTTTACGGACTGTAGCGGAAATGCAGGCGGGCTCAGCCTGCTTTTTAACTTTATAGATGCGTCGGGAATTGCGAAAAACCGCCCGTGGGAGCAAGGCTTCCATATTTTTTGCAGACTGGGGTTCAGGCATAAAAAGGGAAGTACATTCATGATATAGAGTAAGCCCAAAATCGGCACGGTGTTCCGACGGGACGATTTGCGCACAAATATAACGCAAGTTGATAATTGAATATTGACAAATGTTACCATTGCGTTTTATAATGGCGATAGGGATATATAACAGGCGGCTCGACCGCGGTGCGGGGAGGTAAGCATATGTTTAAAAAAGCTGTGGCAATTACACTGTCCGGAATCATTCTCTTGACTCCGATGACGGCGAGCGCGATCACATGGGAAGAAATCGTGAGCGGCATGGGATCGGGTACTTATGAAAAGGACGGAACGAGAGTCGATCAGGGTGAAAACGGTCAGTACACCGTATCCGGCGGCAAGATTGACGACACGGTGGATTTGGGCAAACTGATGGGCAAGTTTGACCTGTTCTTTAAGAACCTCAAGATGGAAAGCGGAATGACCATCTTTGCCGGCGTGGGAACGTCTTATAAGGTTCAGCTGGACAGCGACGTTGTTGTAAACGGCAGTATCGAAGGCAACGCTGCCGAAAACTCAATCGTTGATTTGACCAACAACGGCGAGATTACGGACACGGTCAACCTCAGCGCCGGGGGCGAGAACGCTAAACTGGCGTTTAAAAACGTGGGTTCGGTCAAAAACCTGAATGTTGAAGCGACGGACGGCGGACAGGCGGAAGCCGTCAACAAGGGCGAAGTGACGGAAACGGCGTGGATTGGAACGGACGGCGAAAATTCGCTCGGTAAGCTGACCAACGAGGACGGCGGAACGATCAATCAGATTCATACCGATTCCTCGAACGGCAGTACGACGGAGCTGCTGAATCAGGGCGAAGTCGAATATATCAGCGCGAACGCAGGCGAAAAAGGCACAACTACCGGCACGAATGAGGGAACCGTGAACGAGCATATCCGCGTCGGCGCCGATGGCGAAGGCGCGCAAGCCAACATGACCAACTCGGGCGAAGCAAACCGTTTCTACGGCACCTCGAGCAATGGCGGCAAGACGGATATGATAAACGAAGGCAAGGTAATCGGCGACGGTTCCACAGTCATCGTGACCGATCCGAACAACGGAAACAGCTGGGAAGAAACCAGCGGCGAGCTGAACGGCTGGTCAGAGGGCAAAGGAAGCACCACGACCGTCATCAATCATGGCTCGGCAAACAGCAGCGGAAACGGCTCGACAGACGGCAGCCGCACGAAGGTCAGCAATCTGGGAACAATTGAAACGTATATGAGTGGAGGCACGTCGGGTTCGGGTTCCCAATTGGAGTTTGAAAATTCCGATACGGGAAAGGTCGGATGGCTTGATGGAGGTTCGGAAGACGGCGCATCGATTATCGTCACCAATAACGGCGAGGTTGGCGATGTAATTGGCGTAGGTGCCGACGGCAAAGGAAGCTCTGCGACGGTCAGCAATAACGGCACGGCAGGAAGAATGGAAGCAGCCGGCTCGAACGGCGGAGAGGTGAAGGCGGCCAACAGCGGCGTCGTAGAAAACAATATTGGCATCAACGCAAACGGCGAAGGCTCGAAAGCCGAACTCACCAATTCGGGCGAAGCGAACCGCATCCACGGCAACGCGAATGAAGGCGGCACGACGAGCATAACGAACGACGGCAAGGTGACCGGCGACGGTTCTGCAATCACCATAACCGATCCGAACAGCGGGGAAAGCTGGGAAGAAACCAGCGGCATGCTGAACGGTCGGGCAGACGGCGAAGGCAGCAGCATGACGGTCGTGAATAACGGAACGGTTGGCTATGAGGTCAGCGTGAACGCCGAGGGCGAAGGAAGCACGGCGGCGGCGACTAACGTTGGCACAGCAGGAAGAATGGACGCAACCGGCTCGAACGGCGGAGAGGCGAAGGCGGCTAACAGCGGCGTTGTTGAAAACAGCGTTAGCGTCAACGCAAACGGCGAAGGCTCGAAAGCCGAACTCACCAATTCGGGCGAAGCGAACCGCATCTACGGCAACGCGAATGAAGGCGGCACGACGAGCATAACGAACGACGGCAAGGTGACCGGCGACGGTTCTGCAATCACCATAACCGATCCGGAAAGCGGGGAAAGCTGGAATGAAAACAGCGGTCTGTTGAATGGTCGGGCAGACGGTGAAGGCAGCAGCGTGACGGTCGTGAATAACGGAACGGTTGGCTATGCGGTCGGCGTGGACGCTGACGGCAAAGGAAGCTCTGCGACCGTCAGCAATAACGGCACGGCAGGAAGAATGGAAGCAGCCGGCTGGAACGGCGGAGAGGCGAAGGCGGCCAACAGCGGCATTGTTGAAGGCAAAATTAACGTCAGCGCAGGCGGCGAAGGCTCGAAAGCCGAACTCATCAATTCGGGCGAAGCGGACCGCATCTTCGGCGGCGCGGATGAAGGCGGCGCGACGAGCGTAACGAACGACGGCAAGGTGACCGGCGATGGTTCTATAATCACCATGACCGATCCAAACAGCGGGGAAAGCTGGAAAGAAACCAGCGGCGTGCTGAGCGGTTGGGCAGGTGGCGAAGGCAGCAGCATGACGGTCGTGAATAACGGCACGGCAGGAAGCATGGACGCAACCGGCTGGAACGGCGGAGAGGTGAAGGCGAACAACAGCGGCGTTATTGAAAACGGCGTTGGCGTCAACGCAAACGGCGAAGGCTCAAAAGCCGAACTCACCAATTCGGGCGAAGCGAACCGCATCTACGGCAACGCGAATGAAGGCGGCACGACGAGCATAACGAACGACGGCAAGGTGACCGGCGACGGTTCTGCAATCACCATAACCGATCCGGAAAACGGGGAAAGCTGGAATGAAACCAGCGGTCTGTTGAATGGTCGGGCAGACGGCGAAGGCAGCAGCATGACGGTCGTGAATAACGGAACGGTTGGCTATGCGGTCGGCGTGGACGCCGAGGGCAAAGGAAGCTCTGCGACGGTCAGCAATAACGGCACGGCAGGAAGCATGGGCGCAGCCGGCTGGAACGGCGGAGAGGTGAAGGCGACCAACAGCGGCGTTGTTGAAAGCGGCGATGGCATCCGCATCTACGCAAACGGCGAAGGCTCAAAAGCCGAACTCACCAATTCGGGCGAAGCGAACCGCATCCACGGCGACGCGAATGAAGGCGGCACGACGAGCGTAACGAACGACGGCAAGGTGACCGGCGACGGTTCTGCAATCACCATGACCGATCCGAACAGCGGGGAAAGCTGGGAAGAAACCAGCGGCCTACTGAGCGGTTGGGCAGGTGGCGAAGGCAGCAGCGTGACGGTCGTGAATAACGGAACGGTTGGCTATATGGTCGGCGTGAACGCCGACGGCAAAGGAAGCTCCACGACGGTCAGCAATAACGGCACGGCAGGAAGCATGGACGCAACCGGCTCGGACGGCGGAGAGGCGAAGGCGGCCAACAGCGGCGTTATTGAAAACGGCGTTGGCGTCAATGCAAACGGCGAAGGCTCAAAAGCCGAACTCACTAATTCGGGCGAAGCGAACCGCATCTTCGGCAACGCGAATGAAGGCGGCACGACGAGCATAACGAACGACGGCAAGGTGACCGGCGACGGTTCTGCAATCACCATAACCGATCCGAACAGCGGGGAAAGCTGGGAAGAAACCAGCGGCATGCTGAACGGTCGGGCAGACGGCGAAGGCAGCAGCATGACGGTCGTGAATAACGGAACGGTTGGCTATGAGGTCAGCGTGAACGCCGAGGGCGAAGGAAGCACGGCGGCGGCGACTAACGTCGGCACGGCAGGACAGATGCAGATCAATGCTGAAAACGGTGCTGCCGCAACCGGAACCAATCAGGGAACGATTCACGAAGAATTTGACGGCTGGGCAAACGGAGAAGGAAGCAAGACGGAGCTTGTCAACGATGGCAATGCCCATATCAGCATCGGCGGCGCGAACGAGGGCGGCACATTCTCGTTTGAAAACAACGGCGAGCTTGCCGACAGCTTCTATGGCGTGGCTGGAGGAGAAGGCTCGAAGATGGACGTCGTCAACAACGGAAAAGTGGGCGTCGATTTCCAACCGGGCGCGGAAAACGGCGGCTCGGCAAGCGCAACCAACAACGGCACGGTCGGACGTGATTTGGGCTCTGAGGTCAGCAGCGGCGGCACGGTAATCATTACGAACCATGGTGAAGCGGCGGGCGTCGGCTCGAACGTCAGAGACGAAGGAAGCTCTGCGACGGTCATCAACAACGGCACGGCGCAGGAGTTCTATATCGGCGTATGGGACGGCGGCTCTGCGACAGGCGGGAATACCGGCGTCGTTGAAGGCGATATGGGCAGCGGCGCGTTCGGCGGCAAAACGCATTTGGAAAACGGCAAAGACGGTGTTGTCGGCGGAACGCTGCATATCGGCGCAGGCGCAGGCGGCACGGCGACCGCAGCCAATCAGGGCTCTGTCGGCGGCTTTGACGTCTGGGCAGACAGCAGCAACGACGGCATGGAGGAAGCTGCCATCTATGCCGATGGAGCGAATGCGGCGGAAGGCGAATCCGCATCCGCGAAGGGTACGAATGAGGGCGCCATTTCCGGCTCTGCCAATGTGTGGAGCTCGGGCAACAGCAACGCTGAGCTGATTAACAACGGACAGGCGAACAGGCTCGATGTGGGTGCTGAAGAGAATGGCGCAAGCAGCGTTACCAACAACGGCACCATTGGTTCGGCGGAAAACAGCAGCAATATCGAGATTTGGCTGAACAACGGAAGCGTCAGCCTGAACAACAACGGCGAAATCGTACCCAGCACGTCTGTGGACGCGCAGGAGAACATTCTGGCGTTCGTCAAAATGCCCGATGGACTTTCCGACGAGCAGCTCAAGCAACAGCTTGAAAGCCTGAATATCCATACCGGAAATGACCCGTACAGCGTTCTGGTTCAGAGGGTTGCCTTTGACGAGGACGGAAACGAAACCGTCAAGGATTATCAGAAGATTACCTATAACGAACCGATTCAGCCGGAACAGCCGACTCAGCCGGAACAGCCGACTCAGCCGGAGCAGCCGAAGTTTGAAGTTCCCCGCAGGGAAATCGAACGTCACGAAATGGAAGAACGGCGCAAGGACAGCGCAATCGGCGGCGTATACGGAAGCCCGTATTGGGTGAAGCAGCTCTATCTGGGTTATCACAGCCTGAACCTGCGCCTGTATATCGGCGAGCATCAGGCACTCTTCCGCGAGAACCTGAGCTGGGCGGGCAACTCCAAGAAGCACCTGATTCTGCGGGTCAACGAGGCTGCGCCTGAAAAGCTGACGATGCGCTTTGACGAGGATGTACTGCTTACGCTGGAGCGCACGGAGTTTGCGTTCATCACGCTGACGGATCAGAATGGCGACGTCCTCATGACCTATGGTTTGGGCGACCTGCGCGCGGCATACGATCAGTACGGACTGAGCGGAAAAGACCAGCTGGTCATCGGCGGTATTCATGACGAAGTGATGAAGATTGGCGCAGACGGACAGATGGTTTCCGTGGAATAATGAAAAAGCTCTGTACATCCCGCATGATTTGCCGCATCGCGGTTAATCGGGGATGAAAGACGGCATAACAAAAAGCGGCTCTTTCGCAAGAAAGGGTCGCTTTTTAATGCAGCTTGCGGTAAGCTGTAGGAGATAGACAATCCAGCCGGTTCAATCCTCCTCTTATACATAAAATGCCCCTATAGCGTAAACTCGATTTGATTATCTCGTGTGTCTGCTTTATAGGGAGCATATCAGAACTTGATAGTCCTGTTTTTTGAATAATTCTATTGAAACCGCGCAAAATACCGCTGAAAAGGTGGAGGAGAGTTGCCATGAGAGCGAAATGGACGGACTTGGCGGTTGAAGCGCGCGGAAATATGCCGCGTTCGGACGCAGTGCATCTGGCATGCGGCATCGAGCGGCTGACGGTGCGCATTGACAGCGAGCGCGATGCGCAGAACATGGGCAGACCGCGGGGCGTCTATGTGACCCTGACCTGTCCGCAGACGATGAGCATCGCGCTGGAAACGCGGCGGGCTTTGGCGCATGAATTAGCGGCGACGCTTGCCGACATGCTCCCCAAAGCGCGGAAGAGCGTCCTTGTCGTCGGTTTGGGCAACCGAAACGTGACGCCGGATTCCCTCGGGCCGCGGACGGCGGAACGCATTCTGGTGACGCGGCACATGGCGGGCTGTCTGCCGGAGGATGTCCTGCGGGATATGGCGAGCGTCAGCGCGGCGTCGCCGGGCGTTTTGGGTGTGACCGGCATGGAGACGGCGGAGATCCTGCGCGGCATGGTCGCCCATGTCCAGCCGGATGCGGTCATCGCCATCGACGCGCTTGCCGCGAGAAGCTCTTCGCGCATTGCTTCGACGATACAGATCGCCGATACGGGCATCACGCCGGGATCAGGCGTAGGAAATCATCAAAAAGCGCTCGATGAGCGGACGCTGGGCGTGCCGGTCATTGCGGTGGGCGTGCCGCTGGTGGTCTATGCTTCGACGATCGCGTCGGATGCGCTCTGCACGCTTGGAGACGGCGAGATGGAGGAAGAGCGCATCGCGGCATGCGTGGAGCAGGTCGTTTCCGAGCGGCTGGGGGAAATGGTGGTGACGCCGCGCGAAGTGGATGCGCTGGTGGAGCGCATGGCGGGCGTTCTGGCGGACGGCATCAATCAGGCGCTTCAGCCGACTTTGACGGGCGCGGAGATTGCGCAGATGATGGCGCAGTAGGACGGGGAGGGGAAGCATGAAGAAATTTGCAGCTGTAATTCTAGCGGCGCTTTGCATGGCGATGGCATCCGGCTCGCTGGCGGAAGAAGCGCCTATGGAGGAAGGAACGCCGCTCAGCCTGACCAGTCCGAGCGCCATCCTCTGCGAAGCGTCTACGGGGCGCGTCATCTTTGAGAAGAACGCCGATGAAAAGCGTCCGGTCGCCAGCGTCAACAAGGTGATGACCATCCTGCTGACGCTGGAAGCGATCGACGACGGGCGCGTGACGGTGAACGACCGGGTGACGGTTTCGCCGCGGGCGGCGAGCATGGGCGGCAGTCAGGCGTTTTTGGACGCGGGCGAGAGCTACAAACTCGGAGAATTGCTCAAGAGCGTCATTGTTGCCAGCGCGAACGACTCTGCCGTTGCGCTTGCCGAATATCTCAGCGGGGCGGAGGAGGCGTTCGTCCGCCGGATGAACGAGCGCGCGCAGGAGCTGGGGCTTGAGAACACGAACTATGTCAACTGTACGGGACTGCCCGCGCAGGGGCATTATACGACCGCGCGCGACGTCGCCAAACTCAGCGCGCATCTGGATGAGCATCCGCTGTACTATCAGTATTCGACAATTTGGATGGATGAGATCCTGCACCGCGGCGGGCGTGTCACGGGGCTGACGAACACGAACCGGCTCATCCGGTTTTATCCCGACTGCGACGGCTACAAGACGGGCTCGACGAACGAAGCGAAATACTGCATCAGCGCGACGGCGAAGAAGGACGGCATGCGGCTAATTGCCGTTGTTCTCGGCACACCGGCGGGGCAGACGCGTTTTGACGAAGCGCGGGCGATGCTGGAATACGGCTTTGCGGGCTATCAGATGTTCGGCGCCATTGGAGAAGGGGAAGCGCTGAACATGTCCGTTCCCGTGCGGCTGGGCGGACGGGACAGCGTATCCATCGTGAGCGGCGGCGCAAGTCTGATGCTCATCCGCAAAGGCGGGCAGGGCGATATCTCGCTGGAGGTCGCGCTGGTAGAGCGCGTCAACGCGCCGGTATATGCGGGCGACGTACTGGGAGAGATTCGCGTGAAGCAGGGGGAGGATACGGTGGCGGTCGTGCCTGCCGTTGCAGGGGAAACGGTACAGCTTCCGGGCATGGTCGATGCGCTGCTCCGCATCCGCGACCACTTTATGCTCACGGGGACTTGACAGGAAAGAAAAGTCGTGCAATACTGATAAAATCTGAGCAAAGAGAGCGAGGGAGGAGGTTGGGGGGGGAACGCTGGGCTGCCGCCCAGACCTGCCTGAGGGATTTCAGTCCGGGAAACTCGTATAGAAACGCAAGGCGTTTCTTACGATTTCCGATTTCCATCACGCTGAATCCCGCACTGCGGGCGCGTGATTCCAATCCCCTCAGACTCCCTTCTTCGCTTCGCGGCGGTTTAAATCAGTTTTATCGAACGACGCGCATGCGCGTCGTATGTTGAAGCTTATTTATACCGCCGCGAAGCGGAGAAAGGGTGCAGGGAACAACGTTCCCTGCTGGGGTTTGGGGCAAAGCCCCAATCGTTCCCTTCCCTCGCCCTCAAAAACGAAAGAGAGAAGGTTTTTCTGTGAGCCAAAAGCAGACGCCCAAACGGGAGAACTTTGCTT
>CAKTXP010000057.1 GCA_934631055.1 uncultured Clostridia bacterium
CGCTGTGGGATGAATGGAACCCCTGCCAGATTTATGTTCTGCCGCTGAAAGCCTGAGTTTTCCTCTATCATCATTCCAGCCTTTCCTCAGGGGAAAGGTTTCAGACTGTTGACATAAGCAAACTTGGCTTGAATAGCAAAATTAAGCAATTCAGCTATTCTTTCATTTGCGGAAAGGGCTATTCTCCCTCCCTTCGGGGGAGAATAGCTTTTTGTCTACAGTTTGCAGCCTTTCCTCAAGGGGAAAGGTTTTTTAGTACATACAGTAAATGAGCAAATCCGGAAATCTGCACAGATTCGCGCTGAAGAACCTCATCTATCTTCGCTGCACTCAGCCACCTTTCCCAAAGGAAAAGGCTTTAGAATGCTGGAAAAACAATCCGCTTATATCTCAAATTCCTTCTCCAAAAGCGTCTCTCCCGTGTCCTTATCCTTCACGGTCACCCTGACGCCCGATTCGAGCTTTGCGCCGACCTCCTCCAAAATCCCGCCTGTTTTTCTGTCCACGACAAAGCGGTAGCCCTGCCCGTTCTGAGCCGCCTCTTCCAGCCGCTCAAGCGGAAACAGGCTGTTTGACCACTTGGAGAACATATCCTCTTCAAAGACATGTTCCCGCGCGATGTTCTGCATCAGCGTCATCCGCTTTTCGTTTTCAAAAAGCGCAGAACCCGCGCCAATGTCCACCTCAACAGAAAAATCATCGTCATGCAGCAGCATCAGCACGCATTCGATATCGGTTTGCATCCCCAGATCCGCCAGTTTCTTTTCGCGGTAAACCCGCGCGTCCGTTTCCCACGCGGCGTATTTCTCCTCGCCGCGATGGTCGGCCATGGCATAGTGTTCGGCAATATACCTGCCCAGATAGTCCGATACCTTCCTCGCGCCGGACGGGTTCAGATGTTCGTGCGCATCAAAGCAGTCCGTCGCGTAATCGACCGTATCGTCCATGCTGACGAAGTCGATGTAGTCCACGCCGTATTCCTCAGCGATATAGTAGACTGCGTTGGCGTCCATCTGCTGTTCCTCCGTCGCGGGATACGGCAAATGCACCAGCAGAACGTCGATGCCCCGATTTTGGCAGTCCTCGATGATCCTGCGCAGATAGACGAATCCCCATTGCCCATTCTCTTCCGTCGCCATGTTTTCGTCGATGAGGTCGTAATCCTGCGCGTCCGCGACGGCAATAACGCTCTTCGCGCCCTTTTCTCTGTTGTATACCGGATGGATATCCTCGCTCGTCAGCTCGCTCCAACGGGCGTGGTATTTGCCGAGCGTGAAGAGATACTCCCATTTCATATCGACATAGGCAGCGCCGCTGTCGTCCACCGCATAAGGATCGTCCATCAGGTCGTCAAGCGCCGCGGCCTTCGTCCGGCTGATGGGATAGCAGTCAAAAGCCGTATGCACATCGCTGCTGTTGCCCGAAAGCTTATAGGTCTTGCCCGCTCCCTGAACATCCAGCACAACAAGCTTCGGGCTGGCATAGTCCAGCGCGTTTTGGAGCGCCCAATAGGTGATGGGCAGCGTATTGCCATAGCTGGCAATGTTGTAGCCCGTTATGCCGTATTTCTCCCAGATCTCCATCGGGAAAACACCGGTGTTCATGATGCTGTCGCCGAGGAACAGCACGTCGTATTCCTCCGCGCGGTCGAGGAACGGCTTCATCTTCTCGATGCTCTCCTTGCGCTCGACGAGCCTGCTCACGCCCGCGACGACGCCCAGCATCAACGCGCAGAAAACGACCGCCTTGAGGAAACCCAACGCTCTCTTTTTCATGGTCAAGCCTCCTCAGAAATTGAAGTAGATAAAGCTCGCTTCGCTGAAGCCGCTTCCCCAGACGCCCATCAGCAGCACCGCCAGCACGCCCGTCATCAGGATTGCCCAGCGAATCGGCAGGGCACGCGCTGCCAGCCAGCCGCGGACGTCCTTCCCGTTCTCCTCCGCAAAGGAAACGGCGAACAGCAGCAGCGTTCCTGCCGCCAGCACACGCGCGTCAACCGCGCCCACGCCGAGCCTTTGCAGCGTGTCCATGCTCATCTGCGCCGTCTCCGGACGCGTCGCCACAGTCTTGAGCATCCCAAAAGCGTCCGACGCGTGTGCGCATCGGTCAAAGAACCAGCCGATGTTGACGATGACAAATGTCCGCAGAACGCGGAAAACATGGAAGCCCTTCGACGCCGTAAGCCGCGGCATGCGCTCGTTCATCTTCTTATACGCCGGTTCCATCAGCGCGGTAAACGCGAGGATGACGCCGTTATACAAGCCCCAAAGGATATAGTTGCTCGTCGCGCCATGCCAGACGCCGACCAGCAGGAATACCAGCAGATTGCCCAGCGCCGCCGGAAGCGCGCGCGCAAACGACGCGCCAAAGACCTTCTTCGCGCCCTTGGAGAGCCGCGCGACCGGCTTGCACAGCGCAAACGGATAAAAAACATAGTCGCGCATCCATGCGCCCAGGCTGATATGCCAGCGCCGCCAGAAATCGCCCAGCGATACGGCAAAATACGGGCGCTTGAAATTCTCCGCCAGCCGAATCCCGAACAATTCCGCGATGCCGGCGACTAGATCGATACCGCCCGAAAAGTCGCAATACTGCTGCAACGAATACGCCAGCACGCCCAGCGCCGTCACCGCGCCGCCCCACTCGCCCGCGCCTTCCGAAAACACGGCGGAGACCAGCGGAAGCGCGCGATCCGCGATGACCATCTTCTTAAACAGACCCCAGAGCATCAGCATCGCGCTTTTTTCGACATTGACCGGCGCGCCGCCTGTTTCAAACTGCGCCTTCATCCGGTCGTAGCGCCCGATGGGTCCCTGAATCAACTGTGGGAAGAACGAAACGAACAGCGCAAACCGTGCCGGATTCTTCTCCGGCGCATACTTGCCGTTGTAGACATCCAGCAGATAGCCCACGGACTGGAACGTATAGAAGCTGATGCCCAGCGGCAGCAGCAGCCCCAGCGGTTCGCGCCCAAACCAGCCGCGCACATCGTCCGTATATTTGAGTACGGCAAGCAAGCCAAAGTTCAGCAGCAGCGCGCCGAGCATCCACGCGCGCTGCTTCGCCTTCGCCTTGGCTTTGAGTTTTTTCTTTTCTTCGGGCGAGAGTGACGCCTTTCCTTCGCGCAGGCTCGTGCGATTCGCTTCCCCAATCTTCCCGATGACATGCGCGCTGAACCACGTCGTCAGCGTTGTCGTCAGGATGAACGGAAGTCCCAGCAGGCTGCGCGACGCATAAAAACCATAGCTGACCGCCAGCAGCACCACCCAGCGGAACCTCGCCGGGCAGACATGATAAACCGCCGCGCAGGCAAAGCCATAGGCGGCGAGCAGAAATAATGACATATTTTCTCCAAATTGGGGGCTACGGTTGGGGCGCTGCCCCAAACCCCGCCAAGAACCTGAGGTTCTTGGATTTCCCGATTCGCTTCGCGGCGGCTTAAATCATTTTTCCGGATGACGCGCATGCGCGTCATTAAATTGATTAAAACCAGCGCCAAACCCCAACATAGCCCTTTGTACGATTTTCGGATTCGTTCAACGACGGCTTATTCTTCTCTTTCCTTAGCTCTCCCTTTGGGAGAGCTGCCGCCGCAGGCGGCTGAGAGGGCAAGCTCTTTTTCCAGCATCCGCGCCGATTCTTCCGGCGGCGCGCTGTTGCAGAAGCTCAGATGCGCGGCGCTTTGATACAGCGCTTTCCTCGCGGCGTAGAGCGTGCGCATCCTCTCTTCTTTGTCTCCCGCAAGATTCGGGCGCGTATCCTGCCGAACGTCGGCGATCATATCCTCCAGCGGACGGCAGAGCCAGACGATAAATCCCTTCTCCCGCATCGCCGCGATGTTCTCTTCCCGCGTGACGATGCCGCCGCCGGTCGCGATGACGGCGTTGTCCGCATCCAGCGCATCAAGGAGCGCCGCCGTTTCGTACCTTCTGAAACCCGCGTCGCCCTCCGCGGCAAAGATATCGGGGATGCTCCTGCCTTCGCGCCGCTCAATCTCTCCGTCCAAGTCGATAAACGTCCTGCCCATCCGCGCGGCGAGCATCCGCCCCATCGTACTCTTGCCGCATCCCATCATGCCGATAAGCAGGATCGGCTTACGCATGCGCGCCCTCCTCCGCCGCCTGATAGACGCCCAGCAGGCGGCAGTTCTCGCAGTCGCTTTGCAGCGAGCCCATCAGTACGCCGAGGTTGTCGTCGCGCAGGTTGCCGGTCAGATCGACATAAAAGCAGTATTCCCAGTTCGAGTTATGCAGCGGGCGGGACTCGATATGCGTCATGTTCATCCCCATCGCCACAAAGCTGGACAGCGCGCGCATCAGCGTGCCGCGCTCATGGCGCAGGGTGAAGGTAACGGTTGCCTTGTCCGGAATGCCGATGGGCGTCGGCGACGCGCTGACGATGACAAAACGGGTATGGTTGCCGCCGAACGTATGGATATCCGGCGCGAGGATCGCAAGCCCGTAATGCTTCGCCGCAAGCCGAGAGGCGATTGCCGCGCAATGCTTATCGCCCATCTGCGCGACATGCGCCGCCGCGATGGCGGTATTGAAATACGGCGTCTTGACCCAGTCGGGATGTTCGCTCAAAAACGCGGGGCATTGCGCAAAGCCCTGCTCATGGCTGAACACAGTCGTGATATCCTCAACCTTTGCGCCCGGAATGCCGAGCAGGCAATGCTCCACGCGCACAAGCTGTTCGCCGACGATATGACAGGCGTATTTGCCCAGCAGGTCATACACATCGTTGATCGAGCCGGAAGAAGAGTTTTCCACCGGTACAACGCCATAACGCGCCTTGCCGTCCGCGACCGCGATAAAGACCTCTTCAAACGTCTTATAATTCACTCTGTCGCAGTCCTCGCCGAAGAAGCCGACGACGGCGCTTTCGCTGAACGCGCCCGGCACGCCGCTGTACGCGATGAGCCTTGTCTCCGTCTGCGCTTCCAGATAGCGGCGCTGTTCCTCGCGGGACAGACGCATGATCTCGCCAAACAGGGACATCACGCTCTGCGCCAGTTCGGGCGAGCCGACCTGATGCGCGCGGGAGCGAAGCACAGCGTCCTCGCGCGCGGGGTTGAGGATATCCATATAATGCGCCTGTTTATACAGCGCAACGTCATGGCTGACGTTCATCCTTCTTTCAAAGAGTTTCACGATCTCAGCGTCGATCTCGTCGATCTCTTTTCGGCAGTCTTCCAAATCTCTCATGGCTTTACTCCTTCGTTGGGGGTTACGTTGGGCTGCCGCCCAAACCTGCTTGGGGACAATGTCCCCAAACCCCTTCTTCGCTTCGCGGCGGTTTAAATAAACTTCTCTTCAGCTATCGCTTCGCGATAGCGTAGTGGAAGGTGCAGGGAACTCAGTTCCCTGCCGGGGTTTGGGGCAGAGCCCCAACCGTCCCCCAATCGTTTCCTCCATCGCCTTCTGCGCGGCGTCGTCCATCATCAGCTCGCATAGCGCGATCGCTAAAATGCTCTCTACGACGACCGCCGCCCGCGGAACAATGCAGGGGTCGTGCCTGCCCGTAATGACGAGCGGCGCGTTCTCCCGCTTGACCACGTCCACCGTCTGCTGCTCCTGCGCAATGGACGGCGTCGGCTTCACCGCGACACGGAAAACGATGGGCATGCCATTGGTAATGCCGCCGGTCACGCCGCCGTTGTGGTTGCTCGTGCAGATTACCCGCTCTTCTTCCATCCGCATCGGGTCGTTCGCCTGACTGCCGCGCATGCCTGCAAACGCCATGCCGTCGCCAAACTCGACCGCTTTTACCGCCGGAATGGAGAACGCCAGCTGGCTGACGACGCTTTCCACCGAACCAAAGAACGGCGAACCGATTCCTGCCGGCACGCCGACCGCCGCGCACTCGATGACCCCGCCTACGCTGTCCTGCGCTTCCCTTGCAGACGCGACCGCGCGGCGCATATCCTCTTCTTTCTCCGGACAGAGAAGCGGAAAGCGCGAACCCGCCAGCCAGTCAAGCGTCTGTGCGTCCACGTTCACCGAACCAAACGGCTTATCGTTCACGTCCGCGATGCACGCGATATGCGCGCCGATGGTCACGCCCTTTTCTTTGAGCAGGGCGCGCGCAACGCTTCCCGCAAAGACAAGCGGCGCAGTCAGCCGTCCGGAAAAATGCCCGCCCCCGCGCGGATCGTTATAGCCGTTATATTTGACATAGCCCGCGTAATCCGCATGACCGGGGCGCATGCTCGCCGCAATGTTCTTATAATCGCCTGAGCGCGTGTTCGTGTTCTCGATCATCGCGCACAGCGGCGCACCCGTTGCGCGTCCATTGTAAACACCGGAGAGTATGCGAACGGCGTCAGCTTCCTTTCTCGCGGTCGCGGTCGGGTCGTTGCCCGGCGCGCGACGCGCCATCTGCCGCGCGATATACGTTTCGTCGATTTCCGCGCCCGCAGGCAAACCGTCGATGACGACGCCGATTGCCGCGCCGTGGGATTCGCCGAAAATCGTCAGCTTGAAATGTTCGCCAAAGTTCGCCCTCATCGTGCCTGCCCTCCCAGCGATGCGAATTCATCCCAGAACGCCGGCGCAGATTTCGCCGTCGCCTCTGCGTCCGTAATGGTCAGACCGCCGTCCGAAACCGCCGACGCGACGGTCATCGCCATCACGATGCGGTGGTCGTTGCAGCCGTCGATTTTCGCCGCATGCAGCCGCTTTCCGCCGCGGATAAGCAAGCCGTCCTCCGTTTCGCAAACGCACGCTCCCGCCGCAGACAGCGCCGCGCACATTGCGCTGAGCCGGTCGCTTTCCTTGATGCGCAGGCGCGCCGCGCCGCTGATCCGGCTCTCGCCGTCCGCCGCCGCCATCGCCACAGCCAGAGCCGGAACGACGTCGGGAATCTGCGAACAATCCGCGTGCAGCCCATGCAGCTTCGATGCGCGGGCGACCAGCTCCTCGCCTTCCCACCGGATGTCCGCGCCCATGTTGCGCAGAATGCCGACCAGTGCGCGGTCGCCCTGTGCGCTGTCCGGGTCAAGCCCCGTCAGGCGAATCTCTCCCTGCCCAATCGCGCCCGCGACCAGATAAAACGCCGCGTGGCTCCAATCGCCGCCGATGTGCATCCTGCCGGGCGATACCGCCCGCTGTCCGCCGGGAATCAGCAGGCTTTGCCTCTTCTCGTCCCATTCGCTGATCACATGATAATCCGCCTGTATGCGCCGCGTCAATTCGACATAGGCGCGTGATTCCAGCGGCGTCATGATCTCCAGCACGCTGTCCCCCGCCAGCCGCGGCAGGGCAAGCAGCATGCCCGTGATAAACTGGCTGCTGACGTCGCCGGGCATGCTGTATCGTCCGCTTTCAAGCAGCCCATCCACCGTCAGGCTGTCGCCCTCGTGCCGCCAGAGGATGCCCCGTGCCTTGAACATGTCCTCATAGACAGACAGCGGACGCTGCATCAGCCTGCCGCGCCCTTCAAAGCGCACCGCGCCGCGCCCGTCCAGCGCCAGCGGAATAAAAAAGCGCAGCGTCGAACCGGATTCGCCGCAGTCAAGCACCCTCAGCATCCTGTTTTCAGGGACGCCGCCATGAATCTCGGCGCGGACAAAGCCTTCCGTATCGGTCGGCGCGAGCGCCGCGCCGCTCGTCAGCCCGAGCGCTTCCGCGCAGGAAAGCGTCGCGGAAATATCCTGCGAAAGCTGAAGCGGCTCAAGCAGCGTTTTCCCCTGCGCCATCGCTGCCATCATCACCGCGCGATGGGACGCGGATTTACTGGGCAGCATCCGCAGTGTTCCGCTCAAAAAGCCCGGACTGACGATTTTTTCCATGACGAACCTCCTTACAGCATCTGCGCCAGCTTTCCGCTGTCCACCAGCATGCCTGTGCATGCGCCGATTTCGGTCAGCAAAACGACGTTGACCTTGCTGCCCTCCGCTTTCTTATCCAGCGCCATGGTCGCGGCAAGCTGCCCGCGCGAAAGTCCTTCCGGCTCCTTCGTCGGCAGACCGTAAGCCAAAAGCACGCGCTCGATGCGCTCATCCGTTCCCGCCGGCGTCACGCCGAGTGCCTCGCCCCATTTCGCCGCGGCAACCATGCCGATGCAGACCGCCTCGCCATGCAGCAGCACGCCGTAACCCATGCCGTTTTCCAGCGCGTGCGCCAGCGTATGCCCATAATTGAGCTGCATGCGGACGCCGTGGTCGTGCGGATCCTCCCGCACATACCGCGCTTTGATCTCGCAGCAGCGGGCGACGATTTGGTCAAGCTCAGGCATCAGCGCTTCGCGGCTCCCCAGCAACTCTATGCGCTCAAAAAGCGCCGCGTCGGCGATGCAGCCGTATTTGATGACCTCACCCAAGCCCGCGCCGACCTGCCGCGCGTCGAGCGTTTTCAGCGTGTCGCAGTCGATGAGTACGAGTTCCGGCTGATAGAACGCGCCGAGCAGATTCTTTCCGCGCGGATGGTTGACCGCGACCTTGCCGCCGACGGAGGAATCCACCTGCGCCAGCAGCGTCGTCGGAACCTGAATAAAGCGAACGCCGCGCAGATAGGTGCAAGCGGCATAGCCCGTCAGATCGCCGACGACGCCGCCGCCCAGCGCGATGGCATAATCTTTTCGGGTCAGATGCGCGTCCAGAAAAGCGTCATACAGCCGCTCGAGCTGCGCCATGCACTTGGTCGTTTCGCCCGCGGGCAGGACGAACAGGCTGACCTGCGCGCCCGCCTGCTCAAGCTGTCCCCTGAGCATATCGGCATACAGCGGCGCGACGTTTTCATCCGTTACGATCATCGCGCGTCTGCCCGCGCACATGGCAAGCAGCGGCGCGGCATGGCTGAGCAGCCCGTGCCCGATATGAATATCATAAGAAGCCGCCTGTTCCGGCGCAGTCACGTTCACAATCGGCATATTCTTCACCTTACTTAAACAGCGGTTTCTGGCTTGCGTCCAGCCCGCGGAGGGTATCGAATTTCTTCTTGCGGTCGCTGGAGACCGTCAGCCGCTCAAGCAGCGCCGCGCGGTCGTTTCCATGCAGAAGGGCGCTGTATTCCGACAGCTTGCCGATGAGTTCATCGGTCAAGTCCGCCAGCGTCTCCTTGTTCGCCCAAAACAACTCGCACCAGAGCTTCGGGTCGAGCGCCGCCACACGCGTCGCGCCGCGGAATGAACCGCCCTCAAAGCCGTAGCTGTCAAACAGCAGGTGCTGATCGCACAGCGCCAGCGCCATGACGTGCATCAGCTGGCTGGTATAGGCGATGCGCTCATCGTGCGCGTCCGGATCGGAGAAAACGACGTCCGCGCAGCCCATAAACGTCACCAGCTGCTCAAGCAGATGGATGCTCTCCTGCGGCACGGTATCGTCCGGCGTCAGGATGTAGTGCGCGCCGCGGAAGAGGTCGCCCGTCGCATGGGCAAATCCGCCGCGCTCGCGCCCCGCCATGGGATGCCCGCCGAGATAGATGAATTTTCTGTTCTCCATCGCGCCGACGGCTTCCCGAAGCGGACGCTTCACGCCGCATACGTCGGTCAGCAGCGCGCCGGGCTTAATGCGCCCCGCCTGCCTGCGGATGAAATCTGCCGCCGCTTCCGGATGCAGGCAAAGCACGACGACGTCCATATCCTCAATGGGCGCGTCATCCGAGTTCGTCCAAGCCGCGCGGACAACGCCGCGCCCAAGCGCTTCCAGCCGCGTCGGCTCGTCGCCGTCCACCGCGTAGCGCTCCAGTTCGGGATAGCCCTCCAGCGCCAGCGCCATGCTGCCGCCGATCAATCCCAAGCCGATAAACATGATTTTCATAGCTTTACACTCCATAAGTAAACGATTGGGGCTCTGCCCCAAACCCCGGCAGGGAACCTTGTTCCCTGCACCCTTTCTTCGCTTCGCGGCGGTTTAAATATACTTTTCCCTCAGCTGTCGCTTTGCGACAGCGTAGTGGGAAATCCAAGAACCTCAGGTTCTTGGCAGGGGCTTGGGGGCAGCGCCCCCAACCGTCCCCTCTTACAGGCTCCTCTCCACGATGGGCGCAAGCGCGCTGATCTTGCCGACGAGCTGCGCGTACTGATCCGGCGTCAGGCTCTGCGCGCCGTCGCAAAGCGCCTTGGGCGGGTTGTTGTGAACCTCGATGATGAGTCCGTCCGCCCCCGCCGCAATCGCCGCCAGCGACATGCGCTCCACCATCCAGTTCAAGCCCGTCGCATGGGACGGATCGACGATAACCGGCAGATGGCTCAGCCGCTTGACCGCCTGAACCGCCGACAGATCGAGCGTGTTGCGCGTGTACGTTTCAAACGTGCGGATGCCGCGCTCGCAGAGGATGACGTTCGGGTTGCCCGCCGCCATGATGTACTCCGCGCTCATCAGCCATTCGTTGATCGTCGCGGAAAGCCCGCGCTTGAGCAGGATGGGCTTTCGCGTCTGCCCCAGCTCGGTCAGCAGGTCAAAGTTCTGCATATTGCGCGCGCCGACCTGAATCACGTCCACGCGGCGGTCGAACTCTTCCACCAGCTTCGGGCTCATGATCTCCGTGCAGATCGGCATGCCGGTCAGCTCTTTCGCCTGTTCCAGCAACGCCAGTCCTTCCAGCTTCAACCCCTGGAACGCATACGGCGAGGTGCGCGGTTTATACGCGCCGCCGCGGAGGATGTTCGCGCCGCTCGCGCGAACCTTCAGCGCGGTATCCGTGATCTGGTCATAATTTTCCACCGAGCAGGGGCCCGCAAAAAACGCCAGCTTGCGCCCGCCGACCTTCACGCCGCCGCAATCGATCACGCTGTCCGTCGGATGAAATTTGCGGTTCGCCTTCTTGAACGGTTCGGAGACCGGCATTACGCGCTCAACGCCGGGCTGAATCAGAAAATCATGCGGGTCGAGCTTGGCGACATCGCCCAATACGCCCAGCACGGTGCAGTCTACGCCCGCGTTGCGCTGCACCTGCATGCCCTGCTTGCCCAGCGAATCGCAAAGCGTTCCAATCTGTTCCTCGGTCGCCTGCGGCTTCATAATGATGATCATGGGAAAATTCCTCGCTTTCTTTTTGTTCGGTATGGTTTTCCCACGCAGGGCGAAAGCCGATGAATAGAAAAAGGCTCCCGCCTTGTGTGGCAGGAGCCTGACATTTTCGTATCAGACCAGCGGCAGGTTCACGCCTGACGCTTCTCATGCGCGCACGACAGCAAGACTATCACCCATCCAGGTATAGCCGCTAAATCGCACGAAAGAGAAGTTCGTCATGGCTTTGTTCCTCCGGTAGTTTGAACTCAGTATATCATGGCAGGAACTCAATTTCAAGGGGCATGCGCGGATTTCACTTATTCACTTTGTCAAGAAAAGGTTTTTCACTTAGGGAGGAGAGACGATTGGGGCTTTGCCCCAAACCCCACAAGGGAACTGAGTTCCCTTGACCCTCCACTACGCTGTCACTTTGCGACAGCTAAGGAAAAGTATATTTAAACCGCCGCGAAGCGAAGAGGAAGGTGCAGGGAACTCAGTTCCCTGCTGGGGTGCGGGGCAAAGCCCCGCCCGTCCCTCATATCTTCCTCAGCAGCTTCTTGGCGTCCTCTTTCGACGCCATCGCCAGCAGATGCTCGCTTCCGGTAAAAACGTAATCCGCGCCGGGGAGCGGCTTCAGACTGCCGCCGTCCTTGACGGCAAGGATATTGATGTGGTACTTGTTGCGCACATCGACCTCGCGCACGCTGCGCCCGACCCAGTTATCCAGCGGCGGGATCTCATAGATGGAATACTCGGCCGTCAGCTCGATGTAGTCAAATACGTTCTGCGCGCTCATGCGGGTCGCAAGGCGTTCCGCGCTGTCACGTTCGGGATAGACGACCTCGTCCGCGCCGTTGCGCAAAAGCAGTTTGGCGTGGATATCCTGCGCCGCCTTTGCGATGACGCGCGTTGCGCCCATATCCTTGAGCATGGACGTGATGAGCAGGCTGCTGGCGAAATCCGACCCGATGCAGACAAAGCACAAATCGAAATTCTGCACGCCCAGCGCACGGAGCGCGTTTTCGTCCGTACAGTCCGCGATCTGCGCGCTGGTCACGTCGTCGGCAAGCGCGCTGACCGCCGCCTCGTCGCGATCCACGATCATGACCTCGTTATGCAGGCTCATGAACTTCTGGCACAGGTGACGCCCGAAGCGCCCCAGTCCGATAATCAGAATAGATTTCATCTCAAACTCCTTTTTGGGGCTTTGCCCCATCGTCCCCTTTTCATCCGATAATCACCTTATCCGTCGGATACTGTACAGGCGCGGGCGGCTTTCTGCGCGTCAGCAGGATGATGAACG
>CAKTXP010000058.1 GCA_934631055.1 uncultured Clostridia bacterium
CTGCGGTAGCCGAACAGACCACGGCTCGGCACGGTGAACTCAAGGCGCACGCGGTCGGTGCCGGTCATGTTATCCATGACGCCGCGGCGGCGGCCGATCTTCTCGATGACAGCGCCCGCGTACTCGCTCGGCACGTCGGCGACCATCTTCTCCATCGGCTCAAGCTTGTTGCCGTTCTCGTCGTAATGGAACAGAACCTCAGGCTTGGAGACCTGGAATTCATAGCCCTGACGGCGCATATTCTCAATGAGGACGGAGAGGTGCAGCTCGCCGCGTCCGCTGACGCGGAAGGAATCGGCGGAGTCGGTCTCCTCGACGCGAAGGGAAACGTCGGTCTGAAGCTCGCGCATCAGGCGGGCGCGCAGGTGGCGGGAGGTGACGTAGGTTCCCTCACGACCGGCGAACGGGCTGTCGTTGACGGAGAAGGTCATGGCGACGGTCGGCTCGGTGATCTTGACGAACGGCAGAGGCTCGACGGCATCCGGCGCGCAGATGGTATCGCCGATCATGATGTCTTCGATGCCAGTGACGGCGACGATCTCGCCCATGCTGGCGCTTTCGACCGGCACGCGCTTGAGTCCCTCGAACGCGAACAGGCTGCTCAGGCGGAAGTTCTCGTGCAGATCCGGATTGAGGTTGTTGCAGCGGGTCGCCATGCTGTTGAGCTTGAGCGTGCCGCGGGTGATGCGACCGATGCCGATACGACCGACGAACTCATTGTAGTCGATGGTGGAGATCAGCATCTGAGCGGGGGCATCCGGATCGCCCTTCGGCGCGGGGATGTACTGGAGGATGGTCTCAAACAGCGGGCGCAGGTCGCTGCTCGGCTCGTTCGGGTCGAGCGTCGCCGTACCGGCGCGGGCGCTGGCGTAGACGACCGGCGTATCGAGCTGGCTCTCGTCCGCGCCGAGGTCGATCATCAGGTCGAAGGCCTCGTTGTAGACTTCTTCGCAGCGCGCGTCCGGACGATCCATCTTATTGATGACGATGATGACCGGCAGACCGAGCGCCAGCGCATGCTGGAGAACAAAACGGGTCTGCGGCATCGGACCTTCAAACGAGTCGATGAGCAGCAGAACGCCATCGACCATCTTCAGGACGCGCTCGACCTCGCCGCCGAAATCGGCGTGACCGGGGGTATCGACGACGTTGATCTTGACGTCTTTATAATACATGGAAGTGTTCTTCGCCAGAATGGTGATTCCGCGCTCTTTTTCGATGGCGTTGTTATCCATGACGCGGTCGGCGACCTGCTGGTTTTCGCGGAAAACGCCGCCCTGCTTGAGCATTTCGTTGACGAGCGTGGTCTTGCCGTGGTCAACGTGCGCGATAATGGCGATGTTGCGGATGTTTTCACGAATCATTTCCAATGGAAGCCCTTCTTTCTATATGGTTGGAAAGTAAGTGGTAAGGGAACGATTGGGGCTTTGCCCCAAACCCCACCAAGAACCTGAGGTTCTTGGATTTCCCACATGATAAATGAATAAAGGAATGAATGAGACCTTTATCGCGAAGCGATAAAGAAGCGGAAGGTGCAGGGAACTCAGTTCCCTGCCGGGAGTTTGAGGGCGGCGCCCTCAACGTGCCCCCGTTATCCTAAGCGGGACGCGGTCTCCGCCAGCTCCAGACCTTCGTTGTTTTCAAGCGCCCAGCGGATGGACCATTCGTTTTCAAAGAGGATGACGTCGCGCTCGCGGGCGTCCTTCGCCAGAGAAGACGTGCTGGAAAGCTTCAAATCTTCAATCGCCTTGGGCGACTTGGTGATCCAGCGCACGAAGCGATAGGGGAGCTGCTGGCGGCGGATCTCCGCGTTGTACTCCGTTTTCAGACGATGCTCAAGCACCTCGAACTGAAGCACGCCGACTACGCCGACAATAATCTCCTCGAAGCCGATGCCTGGACGCTTGAACGTTTGAATCGCGCCTTCCTCGCTCAGCTGCAAAACGCCCTTGACGAACTGCTTGCGCTTGAGGCTGTCGATGCTGCTGACGCGCGCGAAGAACTCCGGCGCGAATACCGGAATGCCCGGATAGCGGCGCTTCTTGCCCGTGCAGAGCGAATCGCCCAGCGCAAAGATGCCGGGGTCGAACAGGCCGATGATGTCGCCCGGATAGGCGTTTTCAACGGCTTCGCGCTCGTCCGCCATGAACTGCTGCGGCTGCTTGAGCTGAATCATCTTATTCGAGCCGCTGTGCCAGACGGTCATGCCCTTGGTGAACACGCCCGAACAGATGCGCATGAACGCCAGCCGGTCGCGGTGCGCGGGGTTCATGTTCGCCTGGATCTTGAAGATGAAGCCGGAAAAATCCGGATCATCCGCCACAACCAGACCGTCGTCGCTCTCGTGCGCGGCGGGCGGGGTGGAATACTCCAGGAAGCGGGTCAGGAACGGCTCAACGCCGAAGTTGGTGATGGCGGAGCCGAAGAACATCGGCGTCAGCTCGCCCTTGCGGACAAGCTCCAGATCGAACGAATCGCCGGCGATGTCCAGCAGTTCGATTTCGTCCATCAAACGCTTGTAAAGGCGGTCGCCCAGCAGCTCGGGCAGATGCGGATCGTCAAGCGGCACATCCTGCTTTTCGACGCGGGTCTTGCCGTGGTCGCCGGACTCGTAAAGCTCAACCATCTGCGTATCGCGATGGTAAACGCCCTTGAAATCGCCGTCCGTGCCGATGGGCCAGTTGATCGGGCAGGCGCGGATGCCCAGCACCTGCTCCATTTCCTCCATCAGGGAGAACGGGTCTTTGCCGGCGCGGTCCATCTTGTTGACGAATGTGAAAATCGGGATATTGCGCAGGCGGCAGACCTTGAAGAGCTTGATGGTCTGCGCTTCGACGCCCTTTGCCGCGTCGATCAGCATGACGGCGCTGTCCGCGGCGACAAGCACGCGGTAGGTATCCTCGGAGAAGTCCTGGTGACCAGGCGTGTCGAGGATATTGATGTGATAACCGTCAAACTCGAACTGCATGGCAGAGGAGGTCACGGAAATGCCGCGCTGTTTCTCGATATCCATCCAGTCGCTGGTGGCGTGTTTATCGCTCTTGCGGGCTTTGACGGAACCGGCGGTGCGAATCGCGCCCGAATAGAGCAGCAGCTTTTCGGTCAGCGTCGTTTTACCGGCGTCCGGGTGGGAGATAATGGCGAACGTCCGGCGGCGGGCGGTTTCTGCCGCGAGCGAACCGGGCATCGGCGTATCAGGCATGATAGATCCTCCTTGGGGACGATATAAAGGGGCGGCAATGCGCCCTACGGCTACTTTCAAACAATCATATAGTATATCATAAACGATAACGCTTGAAAAGCTGAAAGGTGCAAAAAAAACCATGAAGAAAATGCAATATTCGGAAACAAATCGGCATGGAACTGCCTGCTGTAACGGAAGACCTCGTCCGTCGTCGCTGCGCTCAGCTGCTTTTCCTAAAGGGGAAGCTTAAATCTTAAATATAGAAATCCCCTCTCCGCAACGGGAGAGGGGAAAAGAAAGCTTACGCTCTTTTCGCTTCGCGCTTTTCAAACGCGTGCATCCAGTCCGCTTTGAAATAGTAGACGGTAAAGACGAGCGTACTCAGGCTCCAGGTGATCGGATATGCCCAGGAGACCGTTTGCAGCACGGGAAAGAATTGCGTAGCGACGGTCACATAGGTGACGCGGATGATGCACCAGCACACCATCATGACCAGCATCGGCACGGTCGATTTGCCCGCGCCGCGGAAGATCGCCGCCATGCAGTGCGAATACGCCAGCAGGAAGAAGAAAGGCGTGGTCGTGCGCTCGTGAAGCACGCCATAGGCGATGGACTCTGGGTCGTTGGTGAACAGACCGATGAGCTTCGGGGAGAAGATGAAGATAAGCAGCGCGACGGTCTCGGCGATGATGACCGAGCAGGTGATGCCGAAGCGGATGCCCTTCTTAACGCGGTCGTACTGCTTGGCGCCGAGGTTCTGGCTGACAAACGTCGTCAGGGACATGGTGAAGCAGGTGACGGGCAGGAAGCCGAATCCCTCGATGCGGCTGTGCGCGCCGCAGCCCGCCATCGCCGCCGCGCCGAACATATTGATATTGCTCTGCACGACGACGTTGCCGATGGAAATGATGCTGTTCTGCAAACCGGCAGGCAGACCGTTTTGTAAAATCTCAATCAGCGCGCGCTTTTCAAAACGGATCTTGCGCAGGTCTACGCGATAGGAACGGTCGCTGCGGATCAGCCGCGCCATGCAGAGCAGCATGCTGACCAGCTGAGAAATCGCCGTTGCCGCCGCCGCCGCGCCGACACCCATATGGAACACGCCGACGAACGTCAGATCCAGCACGATGTTGATGATGGAGGAAATGATGAGGTATTGCAGAGGATGCTTGCTGTCGCCGGTCGCCTGTAAGATGCCCATGCAGATATTATAGAGGACAAAGGCGAGAGAGCCGGTGAAATACGTTCTGAAATAGCTGATGGAGTTGGGAAGGACGGTCTCCGGCGTACCCATGAGCCGGAGCATGATGGGGGAGAGCCACATGCCGATGACGGTCAACGCAAGACCGGCGGCAATGCCGAACGCGAGCAGCGTGTGGATGGTCTTTTGCATGCGCTCTTTGTCCTTCGCGCCGTAATAGCGCGCGATGACGACGCCCGCGCCCATGGAGATGCCGTTGACCAGACCGACCATCAGGAAAATCAGGTTGCCGGAGGAGCTGACGGCGGCAAGGGCTTCGCTGCCCAGAAAGTTGCCGACGATCAGCGAGTCCGCCGTGTTATACAGCTGCTGGAAGAGGTTGCCGAGGAACAGAGGCAGGGCAAAGGAAATGATGCCCCTGGAGATGGAACCTTCCGTCAGCGAGGCGGAGGGGGAAGATGAGTGTAAGCGCATGAAGCCATATCCTCCGTATAAAAAAGTATGCACGTCTTATCAAATTGTCAACCCTTGAAAGAACGCATAAACGCACCTTTTCCATTATACGCCCTTTATTGCAAGGTTGCAATAGAAAAATCACAATGAAAAAAAGCAGGGATGCTTTCCGCATCCCTGTAAAAAAGTTGACAAATTACTTTTTCAGCCCAGCCTTTTCCTTCATCATTGCCTGAACCTTCAGCGGCAGACCGTAGAGGTTGATGAAGCCCGCGGAATCCTTGTGGCTGTACATCTCGCCGGAGTCGCCGAACGTCGCGATGTCCTCCATATACAGGCTGTACGGAGAGGTCACGCCCGCGCCGATGCAGTTGCCCTTGTAGAGCTTGAGCTTCGCCGTGCCGGTGACGTACTTCTGGGTCACGTCCACGAACGCGGACAGACCTTCGCGCAGCGGCGTATACCACAGACCGTTGTAAACCAGCTCGGCAAACTTGACCGCAACCTGATCCTTGTAATGGTAGGTATCGCGATCGACGGTGATCTCTTCCAAATTGCGGTGAGCCGCATAGAGCAGCGTTCCGCCCGGCGTCTCATATACGCCGCGGGACTTCATGCCGACCAGACGGTTCTCAACCATGTCGGCGATGCCCACGCCGTTGCGCGCCGCGATCTCGTTGCATTTTTCAAGCAGCGATACCGCGTCCATCTTCTCGCCGTTGACGGCAACCGGAACGCCCTGCTCAAAGTCGATGGTCACATACTCAGGCTTGTCCGGCGCATCCTCTGGATGCTTGCAGATGAGCGGCAGGTCGCGCGGCGGCTCGTTCGCCGGATCTTCAAGGTCGCAGCCCTCATGGGAGAGATGCCAGATGTTGCGATCCATGGAATACGGACGATCCTTCTTGACCGGTACCGGAATACCGCGCGCGTCGGCGTACTCGATCTCTTCTTCGCGGGTCTTGATGTCCCACTCGCGCCACGGCGCGATGATCGGCATATTCGGTGCAAACGCCTTGATGGACAGCTCAAAACGCACCTGATCGTTGCCCTTGCCGGTGCAGCCGTGGCAGATGGCGTCACAGCCTTCCTTCTCGGCGATCTCCACCAGACGCTTGGCAATCAGCGGACGGGCGAAGGACGTGCCCAGCAGATACTTGCCCTCGTAAACGGCGTCCGCCTTGAGCGTCGGCCAGATGAAATCCTCAACGAATTCCTTGCGCAGGTCTTCGATGTAGAGCTTCTCCGCGCCGGTCTTTTTCGCCTTTTCATGCAGAGGGGCAAGCTCTTCGCCCTGACCGACGTCTGCCGCGCAGCAGATCACGGCGCAGCCGTAATTTTCCTTGAGCCACGGGATGATGATGGAGGTATCCAGTCCGCCAGAGT
The DNA here is from genome assembly GCA_934631055.1 of uncultured Clostridia bacterium. Lineage (GTDB taxonomy): Bacteria > Bacillota > Clostridia > Christensenellales > Aristaeellaceae > Ventricola. The sequence continues at coordinate 6,225 of CAKTXP010000058.1, forward strand.
AAGCGAGGAGAACGCGCTTGTAAGTCTTTTTATCAGCCATGTGAAACATCCTTCCTATGTCCGCCCGGCGGCTCTGCGTCAGGGGAATTGCTTGATTGATGAGTGCATTATAGCGCGGAACTTATAAAAATGCAATACTTGTGATTAAATATTCCGTACAAACGGCGATATTTGGCGGAAATGGTGTACAAATCTGCATAATAACTGTGGAATATGCAAATAAGATTCGTTTGAGCGTGTATAATGCTGTGTATAAATCGTATGCAGCAGATGGGCGGCGCGATTGACAGCGGAATGAAAATAGGCTAAACTGAACCGGTCATGATTAAATGAGGCGTTTTTATGCAGATATGAACCGCCGAAGGCAGGAAGAATATTGAGAATATTGGGCATTGACCCCGGTCTGGCGACGATGGGCTGGGGCGTGATCGAATCCGACGGATACAGGGAAAAGCTGGTGCAGTACGGTGCGCTGCTGACCTATCCGCGGGATACGTTCCCGACGCGCCTGCGGTGCATTTACACCGGCGTCAAGGGACTCTTGCAGACGTTTCAGCCGGAGGAGATCGCGTTTGAGGAGCTGTTTTTCTCCAAAAACGTGACGACCGGCATACAGGTCGGCGGCGCGCGCGGCGTGGCGCTCGTCGCCTGCCAGGAATATACGGATAAGCTGTTTGAGTATACGCCGATGCAGATCAAACAGGCGGTCGTCGGCTACGGCGGCGCAGACAAGCATCAGGTTCAGATGATGGTGCGCATGCTGCTGGGGCTCAAGGAAATCCCCAAGCCGGACGACGCCGCCGACGCGGTTGCCTGCGCGATCACCCATGCCCATGCGGGCGCGGGACGGGCGCAGTTCAGGATCAAATAAGCCCTCTCCAGCTCGATTTGTCCGCCGTCTCTCCCGAAGTGGAAAGGTCGCGGAAATCGGGGCGGATCGGCTTGGCGCTCCCTTTGGGAGCGCTGCCAGATGAAAGCTGACTGAGAGGGAGGAAAGGACAATCATGATCGACTTTATAGAGGGAACGGTAGAGAGCAAAGCGCCCGGCGAGCTGGTTCTCAGCGCGGGCGGCGTGGGCTTCCTGCTGATGTGTTCCAATACGACGCTGGCGGAGGCGCCCGCCAAGGGCGAAAAATGGCGCTGTCATACCGTGTTCAACGTTCGCGAAGACGCGATGGAGCTTTTCGGTTTCGCGACGCGGCAGGAGCGGGCAATGTTCAAGCGGCTCTGTCAGGTGACGGGCGTCGGCGCAAAGACGGCGCTGGGCGTGCTTTCCGCGATTCCGGTGCGCGACCTGTCCGTCGCCATCGTGACGGGCGATGTGGCGGCGCTTTCCCGCGCGCCGGGTATTGGCAAAAAGACAGCTCAGCGCATCGTGCTTGAGCTGAAGGACAAGGTAGAGCAGCAGGACATTTCCGCGGCGTCCGCGTCGGGTGCGCCCGCGTCTGCGGCGCTTGCCGGCGACGCGCAGAGGGAAGCGCAGGCGGCGCTTCAGGCGCTGGGCTACACCTCCGCGGAAGCGGCGCGCGCCATCAATCTTGTACGCGATCAGGCGGACACGGTGGATCAGCTCATCATGCTGGCTCTGCGGCAGATCGGGACGCTGTAAGGGCGGGGGACGATTGGGACTCTGTCCCAAACATCCGGGAAACTCACATAGAAACGCAAGCGTTTCTTGTGATTTCCGATTTCCATCATGCTGAATCCCGCACAGCGGGCGCATGATTCCAATCCCACCAAGAACCTGAGGTTCTTGGATTTCCCGTTTCGCTTCGCGGCGGTTTGAATGAACTTGGGAGAATGATGCGCATGCGCATCATTTGATGTTAAAACCGGTGCAAAGCAAATGAAATTTAAAATAGATGATTTGGAGATAGAAATGAACATGAAGCTGCCGAACGATCCGGTGATGCTGCTCAGCGCGGTCAACATGAAGCTGCGCGACCAGTATGCTTCCCTTGACGACCTCTGCGAGGATTTTCATATCCCGCGCAAGGAAATCGAGCAGAAGCTCGCCGAGATCGGGTATGAATACAACAGCGAATACAATCGGTTCGCTTAACGGTTGGGGCGGTTTGAATAAACTGATCATCCATTTATCGCAAAGCGATAAATGAATAATAAACGAATTAAAACCGCCGCGAAGCGAAGAAGGGAGTCTGAGGGGATTGGAATCACGCGCCCGCTGTGCGGGGTTCAGCGTGATGGAAATCGGAAATCGTAAGAAACGCTTGCGTTTCTATACGAGTTTCCCGGACTGAAATCCCTCAGGCAGGTTTGGGCGGCAGCCCAACGTTCCCCGTTAAGAAAGGTAGAGCAATGGAAGAAGAAAGACTCGTGATGAGCGGCTTCCGCGAGGAAGAGGACGACCAGGAAGGCAGCCTCCGCCCAAAGACCCTGCGCGAATACGTCGGTCAGCAGGCGGTGAAGGACAGCCTGAATATCTATATCCAGGCGGCACGGCAAAGGCGCGATTCACTGGATCACATCCTGCTGTATGGCCCGCCGGGCTTGGGTAAAACGACGCTCGCCGGAATCGTCGCCAGCGAGATGGGACAGAACATCCGCGTAACCAGCGGCCCCGCAATTGAGCGCGCGGGCGATTTGGCAAGCCTGCTGACGAATCTGTCCAGCGGCGACGTGCTGTTTATCGACGAGATCCACCGCCTGTCGCATGCCGTGGAAGAAGTGCTGTATCCCGCGATGGAGGATTACGCGCTGGATATCATGATCGGCAAAGGCCCGTCCGCGCGAAGCATCCGGCTGGATCTGCCGAAGTTCACGCTTATCGGCGCGACGACCCGCGCAGGCTCGCTGTCCGCGCCGCTGCGCGACCGATTCGGCATCGTATTCCGCCTGCAAATGTATACGACGGAAGAGCTGATGAAGATCGTCCATCACTCCGCGGGCGTATTGGGCATACAAGCGGAGGAGGACGGCGTTCGGGAGATCGCAAGGCGCAGCCGCGGAACGCCGCGAATCGTCAACCGCCTGCTCAAGCGTGTGCGCGACTATGCGCAGGTGCGCGGCGACGGCGTCATCACCAGACAGATGGCGCAGGAGGCTTTGACGCTTCTGGACGTGGATGATCTCGGACTTGACCGGGTGGACAGGACGATCCTGACGACGATGATGAAGAAATTCGATGGGCGTCCGGTCGGGCTGGACACACTGGCGGCGACGACGGGCGAGGACGCGGTGACGATCGAGGACGTCGTCGAGCCGTATCTGATGCAGCTGGGATTTATCATGCGCACGCCGCGCGGACGCATCTGCACGCAGGCGGCATACGACCACATGAAGATCCCGATGCCGCAGAGTTTACAGCCCGGTCGGCTCGACGGTCAGACGAGTTTATTGGATTGAGGGGTTACGTTTGGGGCGCCGCCCCAAGCATCCGGGAAACTCACATAGAAACGCAAGCGTTTCTTGTGATTTCCGATTTCCATCATGCTGAATCCCGCACAGCGGGCGCATGATTCCAATCCCACCAAGAACCTGAGGTTCTTGGATTTCCCACTTTTTGATTTATCGCTTTGCGATAAATCTATGATAACGTATATTAAAACCGCCGCGAAGCGAAGATGGGGTCTGGGGACTGGTCCCCAGACGGGGTTTGGGGCGGTAGCCCCAATGTTCCCATTCCCCTAACTATAAGAAAAGAGAGTTTACATGAAAACCAGTGATTTTGATTATGAATTGCCGCAGGAGCTGATCGCACAGACCCCTGCTGAGCCGCGCGATAGCAGCCGCCTGCTCGTGTATCATCGCGATACCGGCAAGGTGGAACATAAGATATTCCGCGATGTCATCGACTATTTGAACCCCGGCGACGTGCTGGTCATCAACCAGACCCGCGTCATCCCTGCGCGCCTGTATGGCGTCAAGGAGGGGACGGGCGGAGCCATCGAGTTTCTGCTGCTGCGCCGCCTGAACCTCACCGATTGGGAGGTCATCCTCAAGCCCGGCAAAAAGGCAAAGCCCGGAGCGCGGTTCGTGTTCGGCAACGGCGAGCTGACCGCGGAGATTTTGACCATCAGCGAGGATGGCGGGCGCACCGTCCGGTTCTTCTATGAAGGCGTGTTCGAGGATGTGCTGGACAGGCTCGGTCAGATGCCGCTGCCGCCGTATATCCATGAAAAGCTGGAGGATAAGACGCGCTACCAGACCGTTTACGCTAAAGTGGATGGCAGCGCCGCCGCGCCGACCGCCGGTCTGCACTTCACGCCGGAACTGCTTGAGCGCATCAAACAGAAGGGCATCGACGTCGTGCCGGTGCTGCTGCATGTCGGACTCGGCACATTCCGTCCGGTCAAAGAGGACGACGTCGCCGACCATCACATGCATAGCGAATATTATGAAGTGACGCCCGAACAGGCGGACGCCATCAATGCCGCCCGCGCGCGCGGCGGACGCATCGTCTGCGTCGGCACGACCAGCGTGCGCACGCTGGAGACTGTCGCGACGGAGGATGGCATCGTCCATCCCGGCAGCGGTTTCACGCAGATTTTCATCACGCCGGGCGTCAAGATTAAGGCGGTCGATGCGCTTATCACCAATTTCCATCTGCCGCAGAGTACGCTGCTGATGCTGATCTCCGCCCTGATGGGGCGTGAGAACGCGCTTGAGGTGTACAAGCTTGCGGTTCAGGAAAAATACCGTTTCTTCTCGTTCGGCGACGCGATGCTCATCGAGTGACGCAGGCAGATTCCACACTCAAACGCTTTTGTGGGATAGCCAAACGGGGTGGAATCGGGTATAATCAGATTATCGAATGCAACAGATTCGTGCCTGATAATATACACGAAGGAGTGGAGGGAAATGGGTTACAGACTGTTCAGCGATGTGACGGCGGACGTCAGCGAAGAACTGATGGCGGGCATGCCGCCGGTCGAGCTGGTGCCGATGCAGGTCGAACTGGGTGGAGAGAATTACACCTATGGTCCCGGCGGCAATCTGACGGTCGCGCATTTTTACGCCGAGCAGCGCGCGGGCAAATTCGCCAGCACGTCGCAGATCAACCCGATGGTCTATCGGGAGTGCTTTGAAAAAGTCCTCAAAGAAGGCGAGAATATCCTTTACCTGTGCTTCTCGTCCGGTCTGTCCAGCACGCTGCAATCCGCAAATCTCTGCGCGCAGGAGCTTCGGGAGGAGTATCCGGAACGCAGGCTGATCGTCGTCGATACGCTTTGCGCGGCGGTCGGCGAGGCGATGCTCGTCCGCGAAGCCGCCCGAAAGCAGCAGGAAGGACTGAGCATCGAGGAGCTGGCGGCGTGGGTTGAGGAGAACCGCCTGAAGATCTGCCACTGGTTCACGGTCGATTCCTTTGACCACCTCAAGCACGGCGGACGCGTTTCCGCCGCCGCGGCAGTCGTCGGCACGATGCTCCAGATCAAGCCGCTGCTGCATGTGGACGAAGAGGGTAAGCTTCGCGTTGCTGAAAAGCCGCGCGGGCGCAAGCAGGCGATTCGCACGCAGGTCGCCCACATGAAGGAAGGCTGGATGCCGGAGATGGGCAAGCTGGTCGTCATCGGTCACGGCGACTGTCCGGAGGACTGCGAACAGCTCAAACAGGCTGTGCTTAAAGAGTTCCCGGATGCAGATATCCGCGTGGCGGACATCGGACCGGTCATCGGCGCGCATACGGGTCCCGGCATGCTGGCGCTCATCTATTGGGGAACGAACCGCTGAATGTATTTGTAAAAGTTTTCAAAAATACCGCAGTCCTTTGGTACTGTTAAAGCACAAACGCTGCCCTGTTTGCCTGTGCCGATTTGTATTCGATGGCGATTGCCGGTCGAAAACCTTCCACAACATAATAAATCAAGGGGAAGTCTGCCCTTTTACAGAAGAGAAAGCAGCTAACCAGCGAAAAAAGCATATTTGAGTAAAGATAAGCCCTGTATTCTGAAAAAACGCTTGAATGGCGTGTTAGACCAGAATATAGGGCTTATTATGTCAGAGATTCCCTAAGATAAAAGCTCTTTTGCGCAGATTCAAAGCCAGGACTGTCGAAG